>NZ_JBEAFQ010000040.1:0-122686 GCF_040062275.1 Klebsiella sp. GW_Kp182
CTGCGAGTCTTGTGATTTCAGAAAGATACCAATAGCTGACGGAATGTCTCCCCAGTTTGGTAGCACAGAGCCGGGTAAACAATATCCACAACTTTGTTAAGTTCTTTTTCGTTATAGATAAGAACTTTTTCTTCTTTGCCGCCGACGGGCGATTTGTGGGAGCGTGATAAACACAAAACAAAACAGGGATTCAGGGGAATAACAATGCGCATTGCAAAAACAAAAATCGCGCTGGCGCTGGGCATGCTGGTGCTCGCCGCGCAGGCTCAGGCCGATCAATTAGCCGATATCAAAGCCGCCGGTGTGGTCAAAGTCGCCACCTTCGACGCCAACCCGCCGTTCGGCTCGGTAGACCCGAAAACGCATAAAATCGTCGGCTACGACGTGGACTTCGCCGAAGCGCTGGCAAAATCGCTCGGCGTCAAGCTGGAGCTGGTCGCCACCAACCCGGCCAACCGCATTCCGCTGCTGCAATCCGGTAAGGCCGACCTGATCGTCGCCGATATTACCATCACCCCGGAACGCGCCCAGGTGATTGATTTCTCAACGCCTTACTTCGTGACCGGCCAGCAGTTCCTCGTCCCGGCAAAATCGCCGGATAAGCTCGATGATTACAGCAAAGCGCGCATCGGCGCGGTAAAAGGCACCACCGGCGAACAGGCGCTGCATCAGCGTTTCCCGCAGTCGCGCGTGCTCTCTTATGACGATATTCCGCTGGCGCTGACCGCCCTGCGCAACGGCAACGTGCAGGCCATCACTCAGGACAGCACCATCCTCGCCGGACTGCTGGCGGAAGCGCCGGACAAGGCGAACTTCAAAATCATCCCCGACCTGCTGAGCAAAGAAGAGATTGGCGTCGGCGTGAAGAAAGGCGAACCGGCCCTGCTGAAAGCGGTCAATGACGAGCTGGTCAAGCTGGAGAAATCCGGTGAAGCGGCCAAAATTTACGACGTCTGGTTTGGCCCGAGCACCAAAACCCCGCAGCCGCGCGCCTTTACTATCGAAGCGAAATAAGCAGAGAAAGATGATGTTATCGGCTCTATTTTCACGCTCCGCGGCATCGTCCGCGGATTTTTCGCATCTGCAGCGCGCCAGCATTGAGTTTCGCGATGTCGCCAAAAGCTACGGCGACCATCGGGTGCTGAACGGCGTAAATTTACAGGTTGAACCCGGCGAAGTAGTGGCGATCCTCGGCCCTTCGGGATCGGGCAAATCAACCCTGATCCGCCTGATCAATCAGCTGGAATCCCTTAGCGGCGGCGAGATTCTGATCGACGGCAAACCGACGCGCCAGCTTACCGGCAGCGCCCTGCGCCAGCTGCGCAGCCGGGTCGGCTTCGTTTTTCAGCAGTTTAATCTCTACGCCCACCTGACGGCGCAGGAGAATATTACCCTCGCGCTGGAACGCGTTCACGGCTGGAGCAAAAGCGCCGCCCGCGAGCGCTCGCTGGCGCTGCTCAGCCAGGTTGGCCTGGCGGATAAAGCCCGGCAGATGCCTGCCCAGCTCTCGGGCGGTCAGCAGCAGCGGGTGGCGATCGCCCGCGCCCTCGCCTCCTCGCCGCAAATCATTCTGTTCGATGAACCCACGTCGGCGCTGGACCCGGAGATGATCGGCGAAGTGCTGCAGGTCATGAAAACCCTCGCCCACAGCGGGATCACCATGGTGGTGGTGACCCACGAGATGCAGTTCGCCCGCGAGATTGCCGATCGGGTGGTGTTTATCGATGGCGGCGATATTCTCGAAGTCGCGCCGCCGGCCGAGTTTTTCGCCCGGCCGCAGCACGCCCGCACCCGCCGTTTCCTGCAGAAGGTGCTCGATCCGCTGCACCAGGAGAGTGAGGCGTGATCCCACATCTCGACTGGCATGGCGTGCTGAGCGGGCAGCCGCTGCAGTGGATCATCTCCGGTTTTCTCACCACCGTCTGGGTCAGCGTCGCGGGGATGATTCTGGCGACCGTGCTGGCCGTCCTGCTGCTGGCGCTGCGTCTCGGGGGCGGAAGGCCCGGCCGCTGGCTGGTGGCGGCCTGGGTTTCACTGTTCCGCAATACGCCGCTGCTGGTCCAGCTGCTGTTCTGGTATTTTGCCGCCTGGAATCTGCTGCCGCTGGGGGCGCGAGATTTTATCAACGACGACCACAGCTGGTCGATTCTGCCGGGCAACGTCTGGTGGCTGACGCCGGAGTTTCTCTGCTCAATGTGGGGACTCGGGGTCTTTACTTCGGCGTTTCTGATCGAAGAGATCGCCTCCGGGCTGCGCGCCGTTAGCCACGGCCAGCGGGAAGCGGCGCTGTCGCAGGGGTTTACGCCGTGGCAGGAGCTGCGCCACATTCTGCTGCCGCAGGGGCTGGCTAACGCCTGGCAGCCGATTATCGGCCAGTATCTGAACCTGATGAAGCTCTCCTCGCTGGCGAGCGGTATCGGCTTCGCCGAACTGACCTATCAGGTGCGGCAAATCGAGAGCTACAACGCGCATGCGCTGGAGGCGTTTGCCGTCGGCACCGCGCTGTATCTGGCGCTTGGGGTGCTCATGGGCGTGGCGCTGACGCGTCTCGGTCCGGGAAGGGATCAGCAAAGGAGAGCCGGCTATGAACGCTAACCTGGCGGTTATCGTTGATAACCTCGATTATCTGCTGTGGGGACGGCTGGCGGACGGTATTCCCGGCGGCGTGGTGCTGACGCTGCTGATGGCAGTCGGCGCCGCCGCGCTGGCGCTGCCGGGGGGCGTGCTGCTGGCGGCCATCGCCTGGCGCTACGACGGGATCGTGCGGCGGCTGCTCTTCCTGTGGGCGGAGATTATTCGCGGCATCCCGCTGATCTTCGTCATTTTCTGGCTGTGGTATCTGCTCCCCATGCTCACCGGCAGCGACCTGCCGGGCGCGGTCACCGTCACGGTGGCGCTGGCGTGGTTTACCGCCGCGTCGGTGATGCACTCGGTGCTGGCGGGCCTGCAATCGCTGCCCCGCGGGCAGTACGAAGCGGCGCTGACCCAGGGTTTTGCCCCCGGACAGACGCTGCGCCTTATTCTGCTGCCGCAGGCTCTGCGCAACGTTCAGCCCTCGCTGGTAGGGATATTTATCGGGCTGCTCAAAGACACGTCGCTGGCGTTTATCGTCAACGTGCCGGAACTGACCACCGTCGCCGGGCAGGTCAATAACCGGGTGCAGATTTACCCGCTGGCGATATTTGTCTTTACCGGCGCGGTTTATTATCTGCTGTGCTGCGGCCTGAGCCTGCTGGCGAACCGCCGCTATGCCGGGCGTACGGTTTAGCGACGAAGCGCGAAAAAAGCTGCCCGGTTAGTTCACCGGGCAGTCTTTGGTCATTTTTATAAATTTATCGTTATAGATGATGTAGTGGTTCCCCGGTTGGCGCAGCGAGGCCTGGCGAACAACGTCCCCGGGCCGTAAATACCATGCATCCCCTTCCTCTTCCGTCGTATCGCACCCGGGCTTGATCAGCAGCTTAAACCAGGTATTCCCGGTATTGCTGACGGTGCCCGCCGCCCGATCGTAGGCCCACTTGAACCGTACCTCGCGCGGGCGCACAACCAGAATCGTGTCCATCACCACCACCGGATCCATACTCACCTCGGTACCGCTTTTATTGCGCATCACGTAATTGCGGGTGGGTATTTCACGAAAGGAGACCCGGTAATAGCGCTCACGGTCATCTTTCGGGCCGTGGTAGTAAAACTTAAAATACTCGCTCTCCCCCGCCTGCAGGGTAAGCTGACGCGGGGCAAACAGCAGCTCGCCGTCCGCCGGGCGAGAACGCACCTCTTTGCCGCCGGGGCGGTCGATAGCGACAATAGAAACCCGATACAGTCGGGCGCTTTTATTGTTATTAATCACCCGTTTAGACGCGAAGTTATCTTCCGCCGCCAGCGAGAAAGTTAAATTACCCACCGAGATGGCCTGCGCCGCGGTCGCGAAGCCGAGCGACAGCAGGCAGATAAGCATCCGCAGCAAATTAGTTAATGTTACGCCACGTCGCCTGAACATGAATTTCTCCTGAAGCACTCACTTCACCAAACCAGCCGTTATCTTCCACCGTGCGCAGCGATATCGGGTTATCCATCGGAATGGAAAACGTCACCGTCGTTTTGTCCATCTGACCGACGTCGCCGGAAATATCCGTCCACGGCGTGGTTAACCACAGGGCGTCGGTCATATCGCGCCAGGTATCATCGCATCCGGCATCGTAGGTTTTGATGGTCCCGGTCTGGGTGGTAAACGCCAGCGTCGCCGGGAACGGTACTCTCGACGTGCCGTCGGGTGAACTAAAAATACAGTATGAACGTCCGCCGATCGCCTGCGTTGGCCCGGTCACTTTAATGAGCACTTCATCGGCGGCGGTTTTGCCGCTGGTGGTGACAATATAGCCAAAGTCCAGCGACGGCTCGCCGCTGCCCACGTAGCCTTCGCGCATCGGCGCCGAAATGTACTCATCGGAAATAATGCTGATGCTGAAGTCGCGCGGTTTAATAATCAGCGTGTTGGAGGTCGAAAACTCGTACCAGCCTGACTCCGGCGAGGTGGTGTTATAGAAACGGAAATTAAACAGATCTTTAGTGTTCACGTCGCTGATGCCCAGCGTGACCATCTGCTTAAAAAAGTTGCTCGAGAAAAAGACGTAAACCGAGTCAGATGATTTCATCTCATTAAACGTATAGTACTGGGAGATGCCGCTCACCGGCTTCCATGAATTCCCATCCAGGCTGAACTGCATATCATAACTTCCGACCGCGGAAGCCAGCGCCGAGTTGCTGATTGCCGGAAAAATATGAATTGAGGTATTACTCAGGCCATTATGCTGCAAATTGTAGTTCACCATTTTGCAGCTCAGACCGGAACGGGAGCCGATAGTCTGGGTGCGGCAGTCGGCGTTCCCCTCGCCCAGCGTCGGGACCCCGTCGCTGTTGATAAAGACTTCCGCCAGCGCATGGGTGTTAATCAGCTTAAGGTTTGCCGCTTTAGTATGGGTGACTTTGCGCACGTACCAGTAACCCGAAGCCTGATCTTTACAGCGCGCGCCGCTGCTGGCGTCGTAGCTCACCGACGTCATGCAGGAGTTGATGGTCATCGAGAAGCTGCTGCCCACCGACATCTGCTGCAGATACTGGTAGAAAGCGTCGGACATCATGCCGTGCATCCACTTTTGTCCGCCGGAGGTCACCGTCGCGCCGTAGAAGCCGCTGGCATCGCTGGTTTGCGGCAGAATCAGGCTGGTGGCCATATCGCAGCCCGCATACCAGTTGATACAGCGCAGCCCCTGTAACGGATGAGATGCGGGAGAGTTATCCAGCCACATATCGAAGAACCAGTTGGCGTACAGACCGGTGTTATAGCCATTGTCGATATAGCCCAGGCTCTGCTGATAAATGGTGCCCGAGCCGTTATATTTCAGCCCGGTCCAGCGGTTAGCCCCGGTCATTCGCGGGTCCAGCGCGCCGCCCGGGGTGACAAAGAAGTTATCGTCCGAGTTGTTTTCCACGAAAACAAACTGCATGGCCGCCGCATCCGGCCAGGTGGTTTTGGTGACCGCGGCGTTGACCCGCGTCACGCACAGCGCCGCCGTGAACATCACTAAACATGCCAGCCATTTAGCTTTCATTACCTTCTCCTGTCTGCTGCGTGCGGGCATAGGTGGAGAGGCCGCTACAGACCACATCGCCCACCCACACCGCGCCGCGCGCCTGGCTCAGCTCCAGCGCCACTTCGCAGCTCTGGTTTTTACCGTAACTGAAATCGATGGTGGGATATTTTTTATCCACGTCCATCACAAACTCACCGTTCTCATCGGTGCGGGTACGACCGATATGGTTATTAATCCGCGCGTTAGCCAGCAGCGTGCCGTCTTCCGCGCGGATACGCCCGGAGACCGTCACCATCTGCTTCACTTCCGGCTCAATCACCGCCACGTTGCCCGGATAAAGGGTCAACTGACTCTTACGCCCGGTCACGATATCGTAGCTATCGAGCGAGTTTTTACTGTTCTGCAGCTCCACTTCATAACGGCTGTACGGCGACAGCGGCAGGTAATTACGGTTGCCGGAGAGCTGTACAATACGGCCGTTAACCTTGGCGCTGAGCTTGCCGTCATCCTCAAGGCCGGTTTTGAAAATCACGCCGGCGTTGCCGTCGGTGCGGCCGCTGGCGGCGATATTTTTCCCCTGCCAGCCCACGCTGCCGTTGGCGGTCAGGTTGGTGTTCACATAGCCATCCACGCCGCTGTTCACATTCAGCGTGCCGGTGGAGTAGCGGGTATCAAACTGGGCATATGCGCCGCCGCTGAGGGTTTTGTCATCGCCGGTATCGCCGGAAATGGCGCGCGAAACGTTCGCGCCGATGGTGCGAATACTGCCTTCATCAAACTGTTTACGCGCCGACAGGTTGGCCATGGTGTAACCGTTCTGGTGCGTCATCCCGGCGCTGAACCAGTTGCCGAGCGGCAGCGAGAAATCGAGCGCAATATATTTCCCGGTGCTGGCGCTGCTGTCGCCGTTATTAAAGCGCTGTACGCCCGCGCGCAGGCCCAGCGATCCCCATGAGCCGGTGTAAAGCGTCTGGTAGTAATCCGCCGTGTAGTAATGGCTGTTATAGCGGCGGTCGTCGTTATAGCTGATGCTGAAGGTACCCAGCTTTGACCAGAGTGAATTGAGGTTCAGCGTGCCGCCGATGGCCCGGTTGTCGGCATTACTGCGCCGTATCCGGTCGCCAATCTGCGTTTTTTCCTGGTTGACCCACACCGAACTAAAGCCGCCGGGCAGCGTGGCGCTGATGCTGCCGATGCTGCTCCAGGAGCTGTCGCTGGCCAGCATATTCTGCAGGTTCACGTTAATGGACTCGGTGATCGGCAGGGTCAGGCGCGTCTCGGCGACGGCGTTGTTATCATAGCCGTAGCCGGTGGCCGCCCAGCTTAAGGTACTGAACGACCCGGAGGCCGAGGCCCCCGCCAGCCAGCTATCTTTTGCCGGAAGCGTTTTTTTACCGCTTTCGGACCAGCGATCCATATGGAAGCTGCCGCCCCAGAATTGCCAGGCCAGCGGCGCGCCAGCGCCGCGTCCGCGGCTGAACAATTTATTGACCCGCTGGGTGCGTTTGCTGACCACCCGGCCGTTCACAATCACTTCAACATCGACATCATAAATCCCGTACGGCAGGCCGCGGGTGTCGACCTCATGGTTACCCATGGCAAAGTTCTGCACGCTCATCAGGCGTCCGTCGCGGGTCAGATGGACTTCCCCAGCGGCGGGTAAAAAGGCGACCACCGGGGTGGCCGACTGGGTGTTATCGAACACCGTCGAACTGGCCTGGTTGCCCCAGGAAGCGCCGTAGATCTTCCCTGCCGAAACGGCGGTCATCGGGCCAAGGGACTGTAAATTCCAGGTATCCAGCATCCCGCCCGCAAAGCGGTGACCGGCAAAGTCGCGTTCATACATCGCTTTATAGACGTCGCTGTCCTGATTGCCGGAGCCAATACCGTAAAGCGAGCCGTCCAGCACCACGTGGTGCTCGCGCAGCGCGGTAACGTTGTTCAGCGACAGATAGCTGGAGGTATTATTGCCGCCGTTGCGCATCTGGTTGTTATAGACCCCGAGGTTATAGTTCAGGGTGCTGCTAAGGGTGTTGACGCTGGACTGACCGATATCTTCGCTGCGCGAGCGCAGCACCGTACCCAGCGCCTCTTTTTTTACCACCAGCTGCAGAAGCAGCTGGCGCAGGCTGAGCTGTAGCCGGGCGTCATCCGTCAGGCTAATGTTAAGATCTTTGCTGAAAGCTTCATTGGCCAGCGCGGTCAGCTGTTTGCGGGTCTGCTCGCTGACGGTGGCGTTATTATCGTTTTCTTCCAGCTGAATCTGCCGAACGCGCAGAACGCCATTATCCAGCCAGATAAAGGCATTGCCGATCCGCTGATCGTCCTGGGTACCGGTGCTGCCTTCAAGATGAATAAACAGTGGGATGCTCATTCCGTCCTGCAGCGCCTGGCTGAAGGCCTGAGGGATAATCACGCCGCCGATTTGCTGTACTTTATCGGTGGCGGCAGTGACGCTAAACGGAACCAGCAAAATGACCATGCCGGAGGCAAGGAGTGTTTTTAATCCTGGAGCGTTCCCTGGTAGAGCCATAATGTTGATCCGTCAGAAGAAATGTCTATTTCACGGGAACAAACTGCTCGCCCTGCCAGAGCGCGACCCGTCCTTTTTTATCCGCCACATTCACGCGCGTGAAGCGCCGTTCTTTTCCCGGCATCAGGAAATAATTTTCCTTGCACTCTTTACCGTCAGCCGGCTTCAGACACGGGCCGTAGGCAAGAATACGTAACGTCGCGTTACCGGTATTGACCAGCGTGCCGTTGGCGTACTGATAGCGGAAGTTGGCTTTTCTTGGCGCGACCACCAGGATGGTGCCGATACGCGCCGAGGCCGTCGCTACCGCGCTGCGGGTCGAGCCATTGCGCTGAGCATCGCTGAGCGCCTGATCGAACCAGACAATGCGGTAATAGCGTTCTTTATCGTCCGCCGGGCCTTTGTAGAAAAAGCGGATCACGTCGCTGGCTTTCGCGGGCAGCAGCAGACTGGCGGGGGTCAGTAAAATCTCGTCCTGCTTATCCATCGGGATCACCTTGCCACCGTCCAGCGGCGAAGAGAGGCGTTCCATATGGATGTTAATTAAGCGACCGCTGTCGGTCGTGTTCTTGATCTCTTTGCTCAGCGTGCTGCTGCCGCTGTTCATAAATGAAGAGATATCGCCCACATCCAGCGCCAGGGCTGGCGTCATTGTGCTGAGCAACAGGCCGATGGCCAGAATGTGTTTTTTCATATGAATTCAATCCGTGAAATAAGGCAGGGGGAGCCCCCCTGCCTGGTGCTACGAGAGGATCAGCTGGTCCAGGTCGCGTCGAACTGTACGCTGACGTCACCGCTCCAGATACCTTCCGGCAGAGCGCTGTAGTCGGTCACATCTGTCGTGCCATCAGCGGTGCCGCTGATGATGGAGAACGTGAAGCCGTCCTGAGCGGTAGTACGACCCGCGACGTTATAGCCGTTAGACAGCGCGCTGAGGTTGCCGCCCAGGATGCCCGCCGCGGTGTCGATCATGGTGGTGTCAGCCGTTTTTTCGACCGCAGCGCCGTTGTAGTCAACGCCCACGCTCAGGGTGGAACCAGAGGTATCCAGCTGAGTCAGGGTGTTGGTGATCAGACGAGAGGTCAGTTTGAATGCGGTCGCGGTGGCGTCGCCTTCGATAGCCACATCAAACAGGCCTTTCTGTGAGTTAAAGCCTTTAATCCCTTCGGCATACTGGAAAGCCAGGCTGCCCAGCGGAGTCACCACCAGCTTGCTGGTAGTGTCTTTTTTGGCGGTTGCGGACCAGGTAGCGACTGCCTGAGCAGTAACGTCAGCTGCCTGAGCGACACCCATACCGGCAAACGCGGTTACCAGAGCAATTGCAAGAACCTTTTTTTTCATAGCTTTTTCATCCTGAGTTTATTAAGGGACCTGATGTCCCACGTCTGTGTGCATTCCCGCCATAGTTCAGGCCGCATCATTATTATCTGCGACGCAAATTATTTTGGGCGTTACGACCTGGTGCACAATTTTAAAAACAACGTTTATTACTAATTACAGCGCTAACTTATATATCTTTGAATACAGTTTGGCCTCGGCATTTCGCCGATGGGTATAAACCGTTTTCACACTACAATTTTCAATCTTGGCAATAGATTTCGGGTGCATTCCCTGTGCCGTCATCCGAATTATTTGCATTTCCCTGTTGGTAATTTTGTCTTTCTTTATATCTTTACGTAGAAAACGGCCGTTGATAACGTATGCCAGCTCCTGACGAATATCCTTGGCTAAGTCCACATAGACCACGCCACGAATAGCACCATTGTAATACCAGTAGTTGGCCAGCGCTTCCGAGCGCCTCGCGGCAATTAATACAATTTGCTTGCCTTTCATTTCAGCCAGCCACTCGCTATCGCGGCGGATAAAATAATTCAGCGAACTGGCGCTAAGATTAATAAATACAAACTCCCGGCGTACCTTTTCAAGCGACAGGTAAATCAGGTCATCAATATCAATAATTAGCTCAGCGAGTCCTTTTAAAAAATAGCTGTCATGCGCTGGCCAGATACACTGGTCCAAAGAATATTTATAATCCATATAAAGTTAAACCCCATAGTCCTGGAAATCTTGAACGTATCACAACACTGCTGATAGCCCAGGCCTGCAAAGTCTAAGTCAGCAAATTCCCTCTTTAATATATTCAATCAAAATTCAAAATAGTATTGCTAGAGATAAAGAGCACTAAATGACTTGCTTGTTTCTTGTGTTACCAAATTTAGGATTTTTCTCCATGTGTGTCAATAAGTGCGCAAAGGGCTAATTACCGACCAGGTCAATTTAAGTCAGAAGAATAAAAATAAGGATATTGAGTTAAACACAAAAATCATTGGTTTTCATACGGTTATTGGTGGGATATGCGTAGATTCTTAAGTGAATATTATATGTTCCAGGATCTTAGCCATTAGTTGTTAAGACTATTCTTAACCTCACTTTTATTTAAAAAAGCGAAAAAACCGAATAAATTCAAAAAATAAGAACATAAAACCAATAAACAACACAAAATCAGTGGTTAATTTCATTAATTAGCGTAAATAATGGAATTACACGCCGCACAAAAGGGATAGTCACCGACTAAAAATTTTCCGCCGCGAATCGTAATCCAGTACCTGAAGATTATCCACTCGGTTAAACCGACTCAGATATAAGAATTGCACGAGCGTCCAAAGTCGTCCCGTTGTACCCGCGGCGATAGCATTCCCCGGCTAATGTCGCATAAAACGCGTCATCTTTATCAGATGAAATACGTATCATTATTAATCTCATGCGCTATCGCGTATTAAAGGTAGGCAGAGTATTCTCAGATGCCCGATTGCTGATGCAAAAGTGTGATCTATGACGAACTTTTTTCCAACAAATAGGCCAGCTTTCGCATCCGTTCACTATTTGTTCGCCTTACTGTCATCCGGCAGTCATATAAAACACCATTAATAGTGCCCAGTTTACTGACGAACCTGGACGCATTTATGAACAGTTCCCTGGCTGCGGTGGCAGAAACCGATTATCAACCGTTTACGCCGCCCTTTATCGACCGGCAGCGTAAGGTCCTGAGCGTACGCAACCTGAGCAAATCCTACAGCGCGCAGCAAACCGTACTGGACGGCATCAGTTTCGATCTTCATGCGGGCGAGCTGGTTGGCGTCATTGGCCGCTCCGGCGCCGGAAAGTCAACGCTTCTGCACGTACTGAACGGTACCCACAGCGCCAGCGGCGGCGAGATCCTCAGCTATCCGGAAGTGGGTACGCCGCAGGACGTATCAAAGCTGTCGGGCCGCGCGCTAAACGCCTGGCGCAGCCAGTGCGGCATGATCTTTCAGGATTTCTGCCTGGTCCCGCGTCTCGACGTTTTGACCAACGTGCTGCTGGGTCGCCTGAGCCAGACCTCCACCCTGAAATCATTATTCAAAGTTTTCCCCGACGCGGACCGCGCCCGCGCCATCTCCCTGCTGGAATGGATGAATATGCTGCCGCATGCGCTACAGCGGGCGGAAAACCTCTCCGGCGGCCAGATGCAGCGCGTGGCGATTTGCCGGGCGCTGATGCAAAACCCGGGTATTTTGCTGGCCGATGAACCGGTCGCTTCCCTCGACCCGAAAAATACGCAGCGGATTATGAATGTCCTGCGCGAAATTAGCGAACAGGGTATCAGCGTGATGGTAAACCTGCATTCGGTGGAGCTGGTGCGTGAATATTGCACGCGGGTCATCGGCGTAGCCAAGGGCAAGATTATTTTTGACGATCATCCCACGCAGCTGAATCAGGATATTCTGCATCGGCTGTACGGCGATGAAATTAGCCAATTGCATTAAATTTCACTCACACGGGCAAAATAATGAAAAAGTACATCACTGGCGCAGTTCGTTTATCCGCAGCGGTTGCAGGCATTATGATGGCGTGGCAGGCAAGCGCTGCTGAACAACCGAAGGAATTAAATCTTGGCATCCTTGGCGGTCAGAACGCAACCCAACAAATTGGTGATAACCAGTGCGTTAAACAGTTTCTTGATAAGGAGCTGAAGGTCGATACAAAATTACGTAACTCTTCCGACTATTCCGGCGTGATTCAGGGATTGCTGGGCGGAAAAGTTGACGTGGTCTTAAGTATGTCGCCGTCATCATACGCTTCCGTTTATATTAACAACCCTAAAGCCGTCGATATTGTCGGGATTGCCGTAGATGATAAAGATCAATCCCGCGGCTATCACTCGGTGGTGATTGTCAAAGCCGACAGTCCATATAAAAAGTTAGAAGATCTGAAAGGCAAAGCGTTTGGCTTCGCCGATCCGGACTCCACTTCCGGCTTTTTAATTCCCAACCACGCCTTTAAACAGCAGTTCGGCGGCACGTCGGATAATAAATATAATAACTTCTTCTCCAGCGTGACCTTCTCCGGCGGCCATGAGCAGGATATTCTGGGCGTGCTGAACGGTCAGTTTGCCGGCGCGGTGACCTGGACCTCGATGGTGGGTGATTATAATAGCGGCTACAGCGTCGGCGCCTTCAACCGACTGATTCGCATGGATCACCCGGATTTGATGAAGCAAATCCGCATTATATGGCAATCGCCGCTGATCCCGAACGGCCCAATCCTGGTCAGCAATTCCCTGCCTGCTGACTTTAAGGCCAAAGTCGTCACCGCGATTAAAAAGCTGGATACCGACGATCACGCCTGCTTTATCAAAGCGATGGGCGGCACGCAGCATATCGGCCCGGGCAGCGTAGCCGATTTCCAGCAGATCATTGATATGAAACGCGAACTGGTTACCGCGCGTTAATCCCGCCCTGGCGCCGTCGCCCGGCCAGTCTCGCGGGCGGCGGCGACTCGTTGAAGACACAGCGACGCATGAATAATACCCATACCGAATTCGAACGCTATTACCAGCAGATCCGCTCGCGGCAAAAGCGCGACACCTTTAGCTGGTCACTGCTGCTGCTGGCGCTCTATTTTGCCGCCGGCAGTATGGCCGAGTTTAATCTCTTTACTATCTGGCACTCGCTGCCCAATTTTCTCGATTACATGTTTGAGACGCTGCCGACACTGCACGTCGCCGACCTGTTTGCCGATTCGCACACTAAAGGCTCTCTGGCTTACTGGGGCTATCGTCTGCCCATTCAGCTGCCCCTTATCTGGGAAACGCTGCAGCTGGCGCTGGCGTCCACGCTGGTGGCGGTGGCGATTGCCACCCTGCTGGCGTTCGTTGCGGCCAACAATGCATGGTCCCCTGCCCCGCTGCGTTTTGCCGTCCGCGTGCTGGTGGCTTTTCTGCGCACCATGCCGGAGCTGGCGTGGGCGGTGATTTTCGTGATGGCTTTTGGTATCGGGGCGATCCCCGGCTTTCTGGCATTAATGCTCCACACCATCGGCAGCCTGACCAAGCTGTTCTATGAAGCGGTAGAGAGCGCCCAGGATAAACCGGTACGCGGCCTGGCCGCCTGCGGCGCGTCGCATCTGCAGCGTATCCGCTTTGCCCTGTGGCCGCAGGTGAAACCCATCTTTCTCTCCTACGGCTTTATGCGCCTCGAAATTAACTTCCGCTCCTCAACGATCCTCGGGCTGGTGGGCGCGGGCGGCATCGGCCAGGAGCTGATGACCAATATCAAACTGGACCGGTACGATCAGGTCAGCATCACGCTGCTGTTGATTATTATCGTGGTATCGCTGCTGGATATGCTATCCGGCCGCCTGCGGCAGTGGGTTCTGGAGGGGAAAAAATGAGTCAGTGGCAAAATCAACCGGATATCGCCGCCAGCCGTCGCCAGCATCGGCATTTATACCAGGCCCAGGGGCGCTATTTGCGCTACGTCGGCCTGCTGACGCTGGCCAGCGCCCTCTACTATGTCTGGTTCTTTATGCAGTTCGGCATCAGCGGCGAGCAGCTCGCCACGGGGCTGCAGCAAATCAGCCGCTATCTGCTACGGATGTTCGTCTGGCACGATTTTTTCAACTGGCCGTTTCGCTATTACTTCACGCAAATCGCCATTACCCTGGCGATTGTTTTCGCCGGGACGCTTACCGCGACGGTCATCGCCCTGCTGCTCTCGTTTCTGGCGGCGCGGAATATTATGCGCGGCGTGATTCCGGGAACGATCGCCCTGCTGATGCGCCGGTTGTTCGACGTGCTGCGCGGTATCGATATGGCTATCTGGGGGCTGATTTTTGTCCGCGCCGTGGGGCTCGGGCCGCTGGCCGGGGTGCTGGCGATAATAATGCAGGATACCGGGCTGCTGGGCCGACTGTACGCAGAGGGACACGAGGCGGTTGATCGCTCGCCGGGACGCGGCCTGACGGCGGTGGGGGCGAACGGTTTGCAGAAGCACCGTTTCAGCATTTTTACCCAGTCTTTCCCGACGTTCCTGGCGCTGAGCCTGTATCAGATTGAATCGAATACCCGTTCCGCCGCGGTGCTCGGCTTTGTCGGCGCGGGAGGCATTGGCCTGATTTATGCGGAAAATATGCGTCTGTGGAACTGGGACGTAGTGATGTTTATTACCCTGCTGCTGGTGGCGGTGGTGATGGCGATGGATACGCTGTCCGCCTGGCTGCGCCGCCGCTATATCGGCGGCAGCGCGGTGCCGCTGTTTAAAGCTGATTAGTTTTTCCCGGGAGGCGGTGCTGTGCACCTGTCCGGGGCTACCCAAACGGCACGAAAAAGTAGCCCGGGTAAGGCGTTTACGCCGCGACCCGGGGGAAAAATCACAGCCGCCACGCCAGCACCGGCCACTGGTGCTGCGCGTTCGCCGCCGCCAGCTGCGGGCACGGATTGACCAGCCGTACGCGATCGGCATGCAGGCACAGCGGCAGGTCGTTGATCGAGTCGGTGTAGAAGGTCACCTCCCCCGAGTATTCAGGATGCGCCTGTTGCCACTGCGCCAGGCGCACCACCTTCCCCTGCTGATAGCTCGACGTACCGGCAATCACGCCGCTATAGCCGCCGTCGGCCATCTCAACGTCAATCCCCAGCGCCTGTTCGATACCCAGCTGCGCCGCCACCGCCTGCACCAGCAGGCTGACCGAGGCCGAAATCACCAGCATCTGCTCGCCTTTAGCCTGTAAAGTCCGAATCAGATCCCACGCCTGGGGATACACGCGCGGCATAATTTCGTCGCGCACGCAGCGCGCCAGCAGCGCATCCACGTCCCGCTTTGCGACGCCAATCAGCGGCGCCTGAATCAGAGCCACATAATCGGCGATATTCATTTCGCCGCGGTCGTAGTCGTCCATCAGCATCGCTTCCCGCGCCAGGTAATCGGGATCGTTTACCCAGCCTTCGCGCACCATAAAGCGGCTCCACAGCGTACTGCTGTCGCCCTTAATTAACGTATTATCCAGATCGAAAATGGTCAGCGTTTTACCCATCGTTTATTTTCCTTTATCGGCCACGGCGTCTCGCGAGAGCATGCGCAAGAAAAATGACAGCAGAATGACCCGGACTACTCTCGGATGGATGCGCAGCGCCGCGTCCCTCATTATCCCCACACGCTCATCACCAGCAGCACGGCAATCAGCAATAGCGGATAAATTCGCACATGCCAGCGGTCCGGTAAACGCGCCAGCCAGCGGGAGGCGATTTTTAACCCCAGCCAGCTTCCCGCCACCAGCTGCGCCGCCGCCGACAGCCAGATGTTGCCGACAAACCCATTCGGTAACGCCACCGGCGAGAGCCAGGCCATCAACAGCCAGGTTAGCGTCGCCGTTGCCGCCAGCGGCAGCGTTAGCACGTTGGCCATCCCCGCCGCTTCAGCCATCAGCACGCCGCGACGGCGCATCAGAGGGACGGTCATCACGCTTCCACCCACGCCGAGAAAAGAGGCGATCAGGCCAATGATCCCCCCTACCGTTAGCTCATGCGGCACCGTCGGTATCACCCGGCGGGATGGCGGGGTCATAAATCCGGCGCGAAGGTAGCAATCGGCAACGGTTGCCAGCAGATAGATAACGAACAGCCAGCGGATCCACGCCCCGCTCGCCTCAAGCGCCAGCAGCGCGCCGGCCGTTCCACCAACGGCAATGCCGGTGAGCATGGCCCATAAGCGGCGCCAGCGGAGGGTACCGGTACGCGCGTGTCGCCAGCTCGCCAGCAGCGCGGAGCAAAGCATGACCAGCGCCGAGGTGGCGACGGCGATGTGCATCGCCTGTTGCCCGACGACGCTTTGCGCGCCCCACGCGCCGGTCACCAGGAAATAAAGCAGCGGGACGGTGACGAAACCGCCGCCGAAGCCAAAGAGCCAGGTGGTCACGCCGGAAAGTATGCCGCACAGAAAAAGCCAGTCGCTCATTCGCACTCCTTCACAAAAGGAGGTAACGATATAGAATAACGCCGTGGCCGGCTTACGCTTTAAAGCCAATCTATTACGAATTTCAGCCAGGGCTATCTTCATGCGCAACGTTGCGATTAATGACGTCGACCATCTTCCTCGCCGGGTGCTGGCGCTGGGCAGCGACTATCCGCCCAACACGCTTCTGGAGCGACATAGCCACCGCCGGGCGCAGTTTCTGTACGCCATGCACGGATTAATGAAGGTCGAAACGGATGACGGCCAGTGGCTGGTGCCGCCGTTCAGCGGGGTCTGGATCCCGGCGACGAAACCGCATCGCGTCTGGATGCCCGGCGTCAGCACCCACAGCCTGTATATTGACGCGCGGGACGCCCCGCGTGATAGCGAGCGCTGCGAAGTCCTACAGGTTTCTCCGCTGACCCATCAGCTGCTGCTGGCCGCCTGTCAGCTACCGCTGCTGTATGACGAGAGCGGGCGCGATGCCGCCCTGATTGCGCTGCTGCTCCATGAACTGCGCGCCGCCGCGCCGCTGCCGATGTTTACGCCGCTTCCGCAGAACAGCCACCTCGCGGCGCTATGCGGCGATTTTCAGCGCCAGCCGAGCATCCGCAGTACGCCGCAGCAGTGGGCGCAAAAACTGAGTAAAAGCGTACGCACGTTTAATCGTCTGTTTCGCCGGGAGACCGGGATGGCGTTTTGCGACTGGCGCCAGCAGGCATGCCTGATGTACGCCATGACGGCGCTGCGTGAGGGGCGTTCGGTTACCGAAGTCGCGCTCAGTCTGGGCTATGAGTATCCGGCCGCCTTTACCGCGATGTTCCGCAAAGCGATGGGCTATTCGCCGATGGCGTTTATCCGCCAGATAAACGGCGGACCGGCACACGCCAGCCCGCCGTAGTCGCGGATTACCCGGCTGCGCGATGCAGCCAGTCGAGCAGCGCGTCCACCGAGAGCTGCGCAGGCGCGCGCGATGCTGGCTGCCCCGGTTTAATCAGCAGCAGCGTCGGCAGGCCGCGCACGCCGAGGTCGCTCGCCAGATCCTGATGCCGGTCGGCATCCAGATAGCGCGTATCCAGCTGAGCAAGCCGCGGGCTGAGCTTTTCATGCGCCAGCAGCTGCCAGAGCTTGCGGCAGTGCACGCAGCGTTCCGCGCCGACGAACAGCAGCACGGGCCGTTCGCTCTCCAGCTCGCCCGCCGCGCTTATCGGCGTGAACGCGCTTTCCGCGACGCGGAACAGCTTCGGACTGCGGCGCAGGGTATCGTTATCGGTCGCCACGCACAGCGCATCAGCGCTTTTACTGTACGGCTGTACGCCCGCCACCCGCACCACGCTCTGCGCCGGACCGGCCGCCGCCGCGCCGGGCTGGCGCAGAGTACGCACGTCCACCGCCGCAATCGGCGTCTCCTGCGGCTGCGCCAGCTGCGGGATCCAGCCGTAGGGAATGCGGTAGGCGCGATAGACCATATTGTTGTTCAGGGTCTTGCCCCAGAACGGCGAAATATATTCCCAGACAATTTCGTGGTCGCGGGTCACTTCAAAAATGCGCCCGTTCGATCCTTCGTTAATCAGGGTATTGCCGTTTTCCAGGCGCTGCATATTGCTGATGTAGGGGCTGTAAAAGCGGTACGAATCGGTTGGCTGCGGCAGATCCGCTTCATAGGGCGAGTAGCGCCATTCGATATCGAGGGTCAGCGGGTTGATCTCCAGGATCCGTGAATAATCGCGCCATGCGTTTTTCACCCCATCCGCCGACGCCGGATTCGGCGCGCCGTATCCGGCCCAGCCGCCGTTATCGAAAATCAGGATATTGCCCGCGCCCGGCAGCCCCTGCGGGATCATATGCGCATGGTGCTGGCCGATGATCCAGCCGATGTGCTTCAGCTCCGGTTTGCTGTAGTCCGGGCCCAGCTGCCAGACGATCTTGCCGCTCTGTTTGTCGATAATGGCAATAATGTTGGATTCGCGGGCGTCCCAGATAATGTTGTCGGGATGAAAACGCGTATCGCCGGCGTCGTACCACTTATTCGGCCCCAGCGCCGACATCGAGTTGATATGCATCCAGTCGCCCATTCCGCCGCCGCTGGCGCGCATATTCGGTTTTTTGTAGAGCGCGGTGCGCGCCGCATCGTCGAAGCCCAGCTCGTGAAAATGGTCGCTGCAGCGCCACTCCCATACCACGTTACCTTGCCAGTCGACTTCAATAATGGTGTCGTCCAGCAGCAGCTTGTCGGAGATCGCTTCATTCACCAGATTGGTGTGGGCAAGGATCAGGGTATTGCCGCCATCCACCTGCGGCTCCAGCCCCGGCGCGTAATAGCCCACCGGGTTGCCCGCCCGCTGATAGTCATGATGCGCGCGCGCCATCCAGCGCGTGGCGTTGCCGGGATCGCTCACCTGCTCGTAGCGGTCGAATTTCCAGGTGACGTTGCCTTCCCAGTCCACCTGGATCAGATCGAGCATATCCTGCATGCCGTAGCGCGGGTCGCGCTCGCCGCTGTGGCCAAGGATGGCGCCGCCGGGCAGGATTTTATTGGGAAACCCGTGCAGTTCAGGCCATTCGCGCACCACGCGGCCGTTCATGTCCACCAGCACCGCGCCGTGTTCGGTGGCCTGGAAAAGGGTATAGCCGCTCCAGGCGCGCTGCGGATCGTAGAGGGTGGCGCCGGTCGGGTAGACGGAAGGATGTCCCATATGTTGCTCCTTAAATAATAGAATCAGGCAGAAGTAATCAGGTTGCGAATCTGGCGGCAGGCTGCGATAAACGCGGCATCATCGCGCTGGCGCGAATGGGGCAGCGCCAGGCTTACCACTTCCCGTATCCGCCCCGGACGCGGCGAAAGCACGACGACGCGATCGGCCAGGGCGACGGCTTCTTCCACATCGTGCGTCACCAGCAGCGTGGTGGTTCCCGCGCGCTGGTGGATCTGTAAAAGTTCCTGCTGCAGGGTGTGGCGCGTCAGGGCATCCAGCGCGCCGAAAGGCTCGTCGAGCATCAGGATCTGCGGACGGGCCACCAGGCCGCGGGCAATAGCCACCCGCTGGGCCATGCCGCCGGAGAGCTGCGAGGGCAGCGCGTTGACGAATTCGCTGAGCTGCACGCGCTCCAGCATTTCCAGCGCCCGCTGGCGCTTCGCCGCCCGGCTGAGCTTTTCATCCGCCAGGCCGAGCATCACGTTGTCGAGCACGTTAAGCCAGGGAAACAGGCGCGGCTCCTGAAACACAATGCCGCGCTCTTTGCCCACGCCGGTGACCGGCTCGCCGTTAATGCAAATATCGCCCTGGGTCGCTGATTCAAGGCCTACCAGCATCCGCAGCAGCGTCGATTTACCGCAGCCGCTGCTGCCCACCAGCGCCACCAGTTCACCGGCGGCGATATCCAGGCTGAAATTCTGTAGCGCCGTCACCTGTTGCCAGGATTTACGCACGTGGCGAAAAGAGACCAGGGTTGAAGAGGTCATAGCTGCTCCTGTTGACGCCAGCGGGTGGCGCGCATTTCCAGTAAACGTCCGGCTTTATCCAGCGCCGCGCCGGTAATACCGACCAGCACCATGCCGCAGAGAATGGTGGGCATATCCAGCAGCTGCTGGGCATTGATCATCAGGCTGCCGATGCCGACGCCGGAGGACATGAAATATTCCGCGCCGATATTGCCAAGCCAGGCGTAAATCAGCGCCAGCCGCAGACCGGCGAAGATCCCCGGCGCCGCGCCGGGAAGAATAACCCTGCGCAGGCGCGCTAACTCGCCCAGGCGCAGTACCCTGGCGACTTCGTCGAGCTGCGGGTTACGCTGAAGCACGGCCTGCAGGGTGCTGAAGAACATCGGAAAGAACGACGCCAGCGCGATAAAAACGATTTTGCCGCCGTTATCGTTGCCCACCCATGCGGTCAGCAGCGGCAGCCAGGCAAACAGGGCGATATGGCGCAGCACGTTGAGCGTGGGCGTGAAGATTTGCCCGGCGCGCGGGCGCAGCGCCAGCAGCAGTCCGCAGAGCAGGCCCCCCGCAATCCCCAGCGCGCCGCCGACAAAGGCTCGCCCGAGGCTTGCCAGCATCGCCGCGGTCAGCTCCCCGCTCAGGGCGCCCTGAATAAAACGCGTCGCCACCGCCAGCGGCGAAGAGAACAGCGCACCATCGATCCAGCCCCACGAGCTTGCCAGCTGCCACAGCGCCAGCAGGACCAGCGGCAGCTGCAGCGCCCGCCAGCTGGCCTGCGGTTTCCACGCCAGGCGTCCGGCGGCAGGCTGCGGCCAGAACACCAGACGGGCACAGGCGCGGTTCGCCGCCCACTCCATCAGCATGCCGCTCAGCCCCACGACCGCAATGGTGACGAAGACGATATCCAGCTGAAACAGCTGGCGGCCCCAGACCATCAGGTAGCCAATGCCTTCTGAAGAGGCCAGCAGTTCGACGACGATAAGCGACACCCAGGCCTGCGATAGCGCCAGACGCAGGCCGGTAAACCAGCCCGGCAGGCTTGCGGGGATCACCAGCCAGCGCAGCCGCTGCCAGCGGGAAAAGTTCATCACCTTTGCGGCTTCACTCAGGGTCAGCGGCACGCCGGCCACCGCCTGCTGCGTGTTAATGGTCATCGGCACTACGGTGGTTTTGATGATAACCGCCAGCTTGAGGCCGTTATCAATCCCGAACAGCACCATAAACAGCGGGATCCAGCCGAGCGTCGGGATTTGCGCCAGCGCGTAGAACAGCGGTTCCACCCGCTGCGCGGCGGCCGGCACCAGGCCGAACAGCGCGCCGAGCAGCGTCCCAGCAATGGCGCCCAGCAGCAGGCCAAGCGCCAGATGCTGAAGGCTGAATCCCCACTGCGCCAGCAGATCCCCGCTCAGCAGCGATAGCGCGGTATCGGCAACCACCGACGGCGCGGGCAAAATTTGCTCCGGCATCCATCGTTCGCGGGCGGCGATGTACCACAGCAGCAGCAGTAGCGCAGGCAGCAGCCACGGCCAGCCGTTAAGCCTGAAGCCCGGCCTGCCTGGGGCATCGGTTCTTAAGATCATCTGCGACATATCGGTCCACTTTTCGGCAAGTTATGCCGCTATCAAAACGTGACTTCTCCTTCGCCGCCATTGCGTAAGGCGAATAATCCCGATGCATCAAATGCATTTCAGCCTGGCAGGCACGCGGCTTCTGATTTAGCTTTTTTTCGGCAATGCTTGGCGAATAAAAGCATTTAACACGTTACCCGTCGGCTCTTTAGGGTGAGAAAAAACTCAAGGGAGCAACACGTTATGATGAAAGCAATATTCAACCGCACCGTGCTGGCGCTGGTGGCGGTTATCGGCCTGGCGGCCAACGTCCAGGCCGAAACGCTACGCACTATCCGCATCGGCGTGCCGGACCAGAGCGCGGGGAGCAAGCCGTTTATTGAGGGGCCGGTCGGCATGGCGTTTATCCGCCATCAGCTGGAAGAGGCGTTTAAACCGCAGGGTGTGGAAGTGCAGTGGCAGTTTTTCAAAGGCGCGGGCCCGGCGGTAAATGAAGCCTTAGCCAACCGCCAGCTGGATTTTGTCTACCTCGGCGATCTGGCGGCGATCATCGGTAAAGCCAACGGGCTGCCGACGCGCCTGCTGCTGGGCAGCCGCGGCTCGGAATCCTGGCTCGCGGTAACCAAAGCCTCGGGGATTAAAACGCTGGCCGATCTGAAAGGCAAACGGGTCGCGGTATATCGCGGCACGGCGGACCAGCTGGCCTTTGACCGGGCGCTGCAAACCGTCGGCCTCAATGAGCGCAGTTTGCAGACGATCAACCTTGACTGGAACGCCGGCAAAGCGGCGCTGGCGGCCGGTCGCGTCGATGCGGTGTGGGGCGGCGTTTCGCTGCTGGCGCTGCGCGGCGATAAGATTGATGTGGTCGTCAAAAGCGGTGACTCCGGCCGCCAGAACACGACTCAGGCGGGGTTCCTCGGCACGCAGGCGTTTATTGACGCCTGGCCGCAGGCGACCCAGCAGATCGTTAACGTGCTGGTGAAGAACGCCGCGGAAATCAGCGACCCGGCCAATCGCGACGCCTGGTCCGCCGAGATGGCGCAGCAGAGCCAGATCCCGCAGGCGCTGTTTCTCGAAGAGATGCAGCCGCAGGATCTGAACTTTACCACCTCGCCGCGTATCGACCCGTTCCTGACCGACAGCTTTAGCAATAGCGTCGAACAGGCTAAATCCGGGCGGCTAATCCGCAGCGCTTTTGACGTCAGCCAGTGGGTAGACGGCCAGTTTGTCGAGCAGGCGCTGAAAGCCCAGGGGCTGGAAAACCGCTGGCCGCAGTACGATGCCAAAGGCCAGGCGAAAAACGCCGGTTAACCCCTCTCCTCCTGCGCCAGCAGCTGAAGCTGATGCTGACGATCGGTATGAAGGATAATCTCAATCAGCTTCTCCACCAGCGGCGGCTGGGCCGCGTGAACCGGAGAGATAATGGCAAACCGGGTCTGCATCAGCCGCCACTCCTCAGGCAGATCGCTGAGCTCCAGCTTAACCAGCCGATGGCTGTGCTGGCATAGCACGAAGCCGTCCTCGCTGGCGAAGCTAATCGCGTTGGTCTGCGCGAGGGTGGCAAGCAGCGCGTAGATATGATCGCACTGAATCGCCGGGGTAAAGTCCTGCTGCTGGCTGAGGGTCGCCAGCACCTTGCGCACGCCCGGCGGCAGATAGGGGGCGGCAAAGGGGTAGCGCAGCATCGCCTGGATAGAGACCGGCCCCTGTTTGGCCAGCGGATGATCGGCATGGCAGACGAAAAAGCAGCGCTGCGGGCTGAGCGGCTGCACGCGCAGCTGCGGGTCGAGCTCGGCCTGCCAGCTGTCGGCGACCACAAAAGGGTAGAGCTGAGAGGTCAGCGCCTGATGCAGCGCCAGCCAGTTATCAATCTGAAAGCGCACCCTCGCCTGCGGCAAAAGGCGATGAAACTCGCCGACGGCGGCCGGAATCAGCCTTGCGGCAGGGGCCGGGCCGCAGCCAAAAGCGACCTCGCCGTTTTGCGCATCGTCCGCTTCGCGCAGCTGGCTGCTGAGCTCCACGTTCAGCTCCTGAAAGCGGCGGGCGTAGGGCAGCAGCTTTTGCCCGTGCAGGGTGAGCGTCGGTAGCTTGCTCTGGCGATCGAATAACGGATGGCCGACGCTCTGCTCCAGCGCCTGAATGCTGCGGCTGAACGCCGACTGCGACAGGCACACCGCCTCCGCCGCGCGATTAAAACTGCCGTATTCAACTAACGCGACAAAGTTGCGCAGTTGGCGAAAATCCAGATGCATTAGCCCGCCCCACTCTCTCTTTTAGTCTACAAAAGTACTGGAGGGCAGCGTGGCGGCGCAATGGCGGGATGATGAGGATCTTTCACCTTGCGCTGAAGCGGAACAGACGCACGACATGTGGATATTTGTGAAATATTGTTTCACGGAGAAAAAATTTATTAATGAAAAATGAGGCGCTCCCGGCGAAAATAAAGACCGCCGATGTTCACCGCGTATCCGACCTATATTATTTACGTAAGGTTTCGTAAATTTTGCTTTTGGTCATTCTGAGGCCGTAGCGAATCGGCTATAAAATATCACGGCCCGTTTTCAGTGACGAAAAACAATGATATGAAGCCCAGACTCTCTCACGCGCTATTATTTGTTCCTTTTTTGCTTTTGGCAGGATGTTCATCCTCATCGAAACCGCATAAAACCGCCGCCCAGAGTAGCCACGCGACCATCGACGGAGGTTCTGACGATCTGATCCCGGTGATCGCCGCGCTGCACGATCAGATGCATACCTGGGAGGGAACGCCCTACGAATGGGGCGGGACGGAGCAAAGCGGGGTCGACTGCTCCGGGTTTGTCTGGCGTACGCTCAAAGATCGCTTCAACCTGCCGATGGAGCGCATCACCACCCGCGAACTGCTGCATATGGGAGAACGCGTGAGCCCGCGGCAGCTGCGGCCGGGAGATTTGGTTTTCTTCCGCATTAAAGGCGGCATGCACGTCGGCTTCTATGATACCGACCGTAATTTCCTCCATGCCTCCACCAGCCAGGGCGTGATGCGCTCTTCGCTGGATAATCCGTACTGGCAATCGGTATTTTATCAGGCGCGCCGCCTGCCGAAGGAATATAACGCGCAGATCACGATGAATAACGATAATCTGCATCTGGCGAAAAACCGTTAATCAGCAAAAATAAAGCCGCCCTGTCACCACGGCGGCTTTATTGTTTTTTACCGGCGACGGCTTAGAACTGGTAGGTCATACCGACAGCGACGATATCGTCATCGTTGATCCCGAGCTTATTATCGCTCTTCAGCTGGTTGATTTTGTAATCCACAAAGGCGTTCATGTTTTTGTTGAAGTAATAGGTCACGCCAACGTCAATGTAGTTGACCAGGTCTTCGCTCCCCACGCCCTCAATATCCTTGCCTTTTGACAGCACGTAGCCCAGGGACGGACGCAGGCCGAAATCGAACTGGTACTGCGCCACGGCTTCAAAGTTCTGCGCTTTATTGGCAAAACCGCCGCTGATTGGCGTCATTTTGCGGGTTTCTGAGTACATGGTCGCCAGGTAGATATTATTGGCGTCATATTTCAGGCCGGTCGCCCAGGCTTCCGCTTTTTTACCCGTGCCGCGGGCCAGCAGGTTCTGATCGTTCGTGCGATCGGAGCTGGTGTAGGCCGCGCTGATGGCGAAGTCGCTGCCGCCGAAGTCGTAGCTTAAGGCGGTACCGAAGCCGTCGCCGTTCTGTTTCTTGGCTTCACGGCCTTCGTTTTTCCCCTGATATTGCAGGGTCAGGTCCAGGCCATCCACCACGCCGAAGAAGTCGGTATTGCGGTAGGTTGCCAGGCCGCTGGCGCGTTTGGTCATAAAGTTATCGGTCTGCGCGGAAGAGTCGCCGCCGAATTCCGGGAACATATCGGTCCAGGCTTCAACGTCGTACAGCGCGCCGAGGTTACGACCATAGTCAAATGAACCGTAGTTTTTGACTTTCACGCCGGCGAACGCCAGACGCGTTTTCTGCGAAGAGTCGCTTTCAGTTTTGTTGCCGGAGAACTCCGATTCCCAGCGGCCGTAGCCGGTCAGATCGTCGTTAATCTGCGTTTCGCCTTTGATGCCGAAACGAACGTAGGTCTGGTCGCCATCTTTGCTGTCATAGTCGCTCATATAGTGCATCGCTTTGACTTTGCCGTAGACGTCCAGTTTATTGCCGTTTTTATTATAAACTTCTGCCGCCTGCGTAGCCGAAGAAGCAATAAGACCCATCATCATTAATGCCAGTGAGCTCTTTTTCATTATTCAGTCCTGGTGATTTATTTATACGCGCTAATCAATTCCGGGCGGAAGCCCCGTCAAAAACTGCAGGTTTTTTAACGCTCTAATATTAAAAATTTATGACAATATGGAACTTTTTCTAAAAAAGGGTATTAAATTATTTCCGTCATGAATGTGTCACACTTCCCCGCCAGAATGCCCGATCCGCGCAATGAAGTGGTTCGTCCACCACGCCAGGTGTTGGCAAGCGGGCTGACTCCTGTTACAACATCAACTCGATATCGAAACTCCTTTTTGAACGGCAGAGAATCATGAGTGATAGCCAGACGCTGGTGGTAAAACTGGGCACCAGTGTTTTAACGGGCGGATCCCGCCGCCTGAACCGCGCCCATATCGTTGAATTAGTGCGCCAGTGCGCGCAGCTGCACGCGATGGGTCATCGAATTGTGATAGTCACCTCCGGGGCGATCGCCGCCGGACGTGAGCACCTCGGCTACCCGGAACTGCCTGCGACCATTGCGTCGAAACAGCTGCTGGCGGCGGTCGGCCAGAGCCGTCTTATCCAGCTGTGGGAACAGCTGTTTTCTATTTATGGTATTCACGTCGGCCAGATGCTGCTGACCCGCGCCGATATGGAAGACCGCGAGCGTTTTCTCAACGCCCGCGATACCCTGCGCGCGCTGCTGGATAACAATATCGTGCCGGTCATTAATGAAAATGACGCCGTGGCGACCGCTGAAATTAAAGTCGGCGATAACGATAATCTTTCGGCGCTGGCGGCAATCCTCGCCGGCGCCGATAAACTGCTGCTGCTGACCGATCAGCAGGGCCTGTTTACCGCCGACCCGCGCAACAACCCGCAGGCCGAGCTAATTAAAGACGTTTACGGCATCGATGACGCCCTGCGCGCCGTCGCGGGCGATAGCGTGTCCGGTTTAGGTACCGGCGGTATGGGCACCAAGCTGCAGGCCGCCGACGTTGCCTGCCGCGCGGGCATCGACACTATCATCGCCGCCGGTAGCCGTCCGGGGGTGATTGGCGACGTGATGGAGGGCATCTCCGTCGGGACCCGCTTCCACGCCCAGGAATCGCCGCTGGAAAACCGTAAGCGCTGGATTTTCGGCGCGCCGCCGGCGGGCGAAATTACCGTGGACGCCGGCGCGACCCAGGCAATTCTCGAACGCGGCAGCTCCCTGCTGCCGAAAGGGATTAAAACCATCACCGGCAACTTCTCGCGCGGTGAAGTGATCCGCATTCGCAGCCTTGAAGGCCGCGATATCGCCCACGGCGTCAGCCGCTATAACAGCGATGCGCTGCGCCGCATCGCCGGGCAGCACTCGCAGCAGATCGATGCCATTCTGGGCTATGAATACGGCCCGGTCGCCGTCCACCGTGACGACATGATTATCCGTTAAGGAGCTGAAAATGCTGGAACAAATGGGCATTGCTGCCAAAGCGGCCTCGTACAAACTCGCGCAGCTTTCCAGCCGCGAAAAGAACCGGGTGCTGGAAAAGATTGCCGACTATCTTGAAGCGCAGACCGACGCGATCCTGCGGGCTAACGCTGAGGATCTGGCGGAAGCGCGCGCCAACGGTTTGAGCGAGGCGCTACTTGACCGCCTGGCGCTCAACCCGACGCGCCTGAGCGGAATTGCTAACGATGTTCGTCAGGTCTGCAGCCTGGCGGACCCGGTCGGTCAGATAATCGACGGCGGTCTGCTGGACAGCGGCCTGCGCATTGAGCGTCGCCGCGTGCCGCTGGGCGTGGTGGGCGTAATTTATGAAGCCCGTCCGAACGTGACCGTCGACGTCGCCTCTTTGTGCCTGAAAACCGGCAACGCGGCGATTCTGCGCGGCGGTAAAGAGACCTGGCGCACCAACGCCGCCACGGTGAAAGTGATTCAGCAGGCGCTGCAGGAGTGCGGCTTACCGGCGGCCACCGTGCAGGCGATTGAGAGCCCGGATCGCGCGCTGGTCGGCGAGATGCTGAAGATGGATAAGTATATCGATATGCTGATCCCGCGCGGCGGCGCAGGTTTGCATAAGCTGTGCCGCGAGCAGTCGACGATCCCGGTGATCACCGGCGGTATCGGCGTCTGCCATATTTATATCGACCACTCCGCCGACGTTGCCGAAGCGCTGAAGGTTATCGTTAACGCCAAAGTGCAGCGCCCGAGCGCCTGTAACTCGGTCGAAACGCTGCTGGTGCATCAGGATATCGCCGAACGCTTCCTGCCCGCGCTGAGCAAGCAGATGGCGGAAAGCGGCGTCAGCCTGCACGCCGATGCGGCCTCCCTGCCCGCGCTGCAAAACGGCCCGGCCAGCGTAGAGCCGGTGAAAGCGGAGCAGTATGACAATGAGTATCTGTCGCTGGATCTGAACGTGAAGGTGGTGGCCGATCAGGATGAAGCGGTAGCGCATATTCGCGAGCATGGCACCCAGCATTCTGACGCCATCCTGACGCGCACCCTGGGCAACGCCAACCGCTTTATCAACGAGGTGGATTCCTCGGCGGTGTACGTCAACGCCTCTACCCGCTTTACCGACGGCGGCCAGTTTGGCCTCGGCGCGGAAGTGGCGGTCAGCACCCAGAAGCTGCACGCGCGCGGCCCGATGGGCCTGGAAGCCCTGACGACCTATAAGTGGATTGGCTTCGGCGACGATACCATTCGTGCTTAATGCTAATTGGGTGATGCAAAAGTAGCCGTTTGATTCGCAAGGGCATTGACGCATCACCCACTTAGTTTTAACCTTCTATCCCGTGCTTACGCTCGTCAGCACGTCTTGCAGGGCCGATATAGCTCAGTTGGTAGAGCAGCGCATTCGTAATGCGAAGGTCGTAGGTTCGACTCCTATTATCGGCACCATCCTACCTATTTTAACGTCTCCCTAAGTCTACTCAAACACCCTTTAAACCCTTATAATACGCGGTTTCACGGCCCTTATTGTCTCTGCTCGTCTACTCACGTTCACAGAAATCTACGGTGAGTTGGGGGTATCAATGGGGGTATTCGCTGTTCGGTCTAAAGGAGATACCCCCAGATGAAGCTCAATGCCAGACAGGTCGAGACTGCCAAGCCCAAAGATAAACCCTACAAGATGGCTGATGGTGGTGGCCTCTACTTATTGGTTAAAACTAACGGGTCACGCTACTGGCGTTTAAAGTATCGTATCGATGGAAAGGAAAAGTTATTGGCGCTGGGGGTATATCCCGATGTGTCTTTGGCTGATGCCAGAGCAAAACGTGATGAAGCTCGAAAAGGTATCGCTGGGGGTATCGATCCTTTAGAACTTAAGAAAGAACATAAAGCTGAGCGTGAAGCGCAGGTCAAAAACACCTTTCAGCAAATTGCGCTCGAATGGCACAGCATGAAAGTGAAAAAATGGTCAGTTGGGTATGCCTCTGACATTCTCGAAGCTTTTAATAAAGATATTTTTCCTTTTCTTGGTCAACGGCCTGTTGCGGACATTAAGCCATTAGAGCTTCTTAATGTGCTTAAAAAAATCGAAGCCAGAGGTGCAACAGAGAAAGCAAAGAAAGTGCGCCAACGATGTGGTGAAGTGTTTCGCTATGCCATCGTGACAGGCAGAGCCGAGTATAATCCTGCGCCTGATCTCACAAGTGCCATGCAGGGGCATGAATCTACACATTACCCGTTCCTGACCACCGAAGAGCTTCCTGCCTTCTTTAAAGCCCTTGCTGGCTACTCTGGTAGTGAATTGATGGTGTTGGCAGCGAGATTGTTGATCCTTACTGGCCTAAGAACAGGTGAATTGCGTGGTGCCTTATGGTCGGAAATCGATTCCGAGAAAGCGCTATGGGAAATTTCTGCTGAACGCATGAAAATGCGCCGTCCTCATATCATCCCGCTATCCACCCAAGCGTTAGCCATTATCGAACAGATCAGAGCAATGACGGGACAATTCCCTTTGCTGTTTCCGGGCCGCAATGATCCAAGTAAGACCATGAGCGAAGCCAGTATCAATCAGGTATTTAAGCGAATCGGCTATACAGGACGGGTTACGGGTCACGGCTTCCGTCATACCATGAGCACCGTTCTTCATGAACAGGGCTACAACACTGCATGGATTGAAACCCAACTAGCCCATGTTGATAAGAATGCTATCCGTGGCACCTACAACCATGCGCAATATCTCGATGGCAGACGCGAGATGCTGCAATGGTATGCCAACTACATGGTAAGCCTTGAGAAAGGCGGTAATGTAGTACAGGGAACGTTTAATCGGCGTGGGTAAGGATAACTGCTGATGAATGAAGGGTTATGTCTTAACGGACATAGCCCTTTTTCTTGGCTAATGCAGATAAGAATTAAGTCAGAATTTAAACTGATGTTTGTTAACTAATTGATTAATATAAAAATTATAAAATATCTTAAAACAGGAAAATAAATAGCACTTATTGCTAAATCGCTCTACACCCCGCCCAGTGACAGCTCTTCCGCCATTTCATCTGTTTTTGTATGAAAAACACTCAATCCGAGTTCAATTCTGATTTTCCGAGGGTTGAACGTCATAAGCGATCTGCAGATACTACATTCATCAAAACAACAACGGAGAAATATATGACAACAAGAAAACTTATTCGCTTGCCAGAAGTGATGAATAAAACAGGATTTAGCAAAGCATGGATCTATAGACTTATTAGTAAGGGTGATTTTCCTAAGCCGATTAAGATTGGAATAAGAGCCTGTGCCTTTGTTGAAAGTGAGATTGATGAATGGATTGAACAACTGATCTATTCATCACGCAATACAGCAGCATAATAATATATGGGTAGTATGTGAAAGCAATATAAACATATATTTATAAAATACAACAATCCCTTTTAAATAATACATGAAAGTGTAGGGGGATATTTACTTAACGATTAAATAAGGAACCAAAAATGAAAAAAGAAAATAAGTGTAATAGTCAGAACTCAGCAGAACTTACAGCATTGTTAGAATACTCTCGCTTTACCAAGAAAGTGCTTGCGAAGCCTGCTAATGAAATATTCGATCTATTTACTGACAAGTATTATATGGAAACTGTTTACGATGATATTATTGATAAAACGAAGAAAAGTATTGATCAAAGTCAGCATAGATTCATAGATTTTGAAGAGGTTAGAATAAATATAATGTGCATGCATACAGAAGCCATTATGATTTGTTATATGTGAAAATAAAATAGCTCAAAATGGATTGTTTAGCGTTTAGAGATTTTATATGAGTAATATAGATATCATAAGCAAAAGGTCAGAGATATATCTGACCTTTATTAGGCTTGCTATCATTAATCAATAATGATTTTGTGAAATATTTTCTTTATTTCTATTGACTATTAAAATATAAGTTTTATAAAAAGTAAAGATACAAAAAAAGCCAGATGATAAATCTGACTTTTTAAGGACTAAAAAAGTTTTCGCTGACTTTTTTAAGTCTTGTAATCAGTTAGAGGAATAACGCGATTACAAATATAATAAAGTATTAAATAATCTTTTCATATTTGTCAAATCTAAATCTGAGCTTTTTACAAGTCTTTTAAATACCACTACCAGAATCTTTAATGTCCTCGAAAGCAATCAAATTATAAACCTTTGTATCAGGTCTGCATATGTGGAGCAATTGAGCGCGAGTCGCTAATAAGAGATGTCCGTATGTTTTGTTGGTTGTAGGTATAGAAGGGGAAGCGACGTAATACCAACCCGAAGCGAAGTTCTAAACAGATAAGTGAAGTTGTATATGGAATAGCTATGAGAAAGCCCTACCTTTGTTGACAGCATAAATAGGGGATAACAATACATTAATCTGCATGAACGAATCTGGGGGTGTCGTAGGGTGTCCTACATTGGAAACGATGTAGAGCTTTAAGCCAGATCAACTTGGGTGAAGTCATATTTTTCATCTTGGTTTTCGCCAATCTTGATACATTTTCAACAAAATAAGTTGAAAATTTCAGGAGGCGAAGCCTTGGATGAAGTCCCCTTTTCGGGGGCGAACACAAGGCAGTATATAACTCTCAGTAAGGTTGTTTATGTTTATAGCAAAGGTGCCTTGTTTTATGGCACCAATAAAATATAAAGTAGAACTAGATCTAAAAAATATATAGGGCGAAGCCTAATAAAGTAAAAAAAACCATATCTAAAAAAATAAAAACCAGTCTCGCGCCAGATATCCCACTATAGAACTTTTCCCGCTGTTGTCCGTTCAAGATCCAAATCCTTAACAGGAATAGATCGGTATAAAAGATCGATATGTAAATATTGATAGGTTTTAACAATCAAAAAGCATTAAATCGATCGTTATTAATTGATTTAAACGATCGGTTGTTTGATTTCGATAGTTTTTATCTATCGCAATTTGTTTTTTCGATCGGTACAAACGATATGACTAGACATGAAAATAATTGAATCCTAAGGCGTTTACAGGTCAATCGTAGATCTGTGCTATTGGTGAAGGAAAAGGTATGCGGAAATTTATGTCAGTAGCAGGTCTTGCCGTCCTGCTAGCAGGGTGTGGCGATGATGGCATCTATGGCAACTATGTTAATCAACAGTTCGGCGTCAGGCTTGATATTCAGAAAGATGTGATCAAGTTTCGCGATGGTGTTTTTACCGTTAAAAGCTGGGATGAAAGCAAGAAACCCATATATATCGCCAAAACGCAAAACAAAAATCTCGGATCTTGGACTTTTAAAATCGAAAAAGTCAAAGATGGAGTTGTTTACCAAGGTGCGGTTTTTAAGAAAGATTAGAGGAGTAGGAAATGGAAAATAATACCATTCAATGCCCATACTGTCTAAAAGAAAGCCCGAAAGGGGTTCACGTATGCACTGGATGTCAAGCAACTGTTTTATACGGTGCTCCGCCGGGTTGGTGTGTATTTTTAATAGTATTCAGCACCTTAATATTATCAGTTTTGATCGGTATGAGTTCAGGAATAATGGCTGGTAATATTAGTTTGTTTGTCATTGCGATTGTTGGGTTTATTATTAGCAAGTTGGCTTTTTCTGACAGGATTTCTTTCAGAAGGAGAATGTAAAATACGTCTTCCAAGGTGATGGCTCGAAGTGTCGAACCATCACCCATATAAATTTTATTTCCTCATCTATATCATCAAGCACTAAATCGGAACCCGCAAGCGGGACCCCACGATTTAGCCCTTGACGATTTCCCCCCAAAGTTGCCATAAAGACAATATATTATTTACCCTATCTTTTATTTGCATTTTATTTATCGTGCAGTGTAATTATTTATGTAGCCGCTATTGACTAGTTTTTTAGATCGGTTATTTATTTAAATATAAGTTGGGTTCAGCTTTTATTTTTTAGCTTTCGGAAACTGAGGCAAGGTGTAATAGCGTATCCGCTATTTACCCAATCCTTCGGATTGCCCTATCTCGCTTTGCTCGTAGGGTTGAAAAAGATCTACCCTTCCGCCTATTCCCCTTGTCAAAGTGGAGGCGGTAAAAACTGATGGTTTTACATTTAGTATTATAAGTATAGGAGAAGAAAATATGATGGTCGTATCAGTTGGAATTATGCTTCTTTGTATTATTTTGGGCGCTTTTATGATTAGAAGTTGCACAGCAAAAACAAACTCTTCAAGCGAAGCAAAACAAGCAATATCAGATGTTAGGAAAATGATAGATAAAAAAGCCCTTATAAAATACAAAAGGAGCAATAGAATATGATTGATGATGACATAGAAAAGCAAATGAGTTTAAAAATGAAGTTTGAGTTATTAGCAAGGTTTTTTTATTACATAGAACAAGATAAAGATATACCATTTTGTGAAATAAATAGTGATGAACAAAGATTATGTTATTTCGTTTCTCATAGATATATACAAGAAAATAAAGCTGATGTTCTTCTAAAATCGTTGATTGATGAAAATGATGAAGACTATATAAAATCTATAAGGGATTATATGTTTACTACAGGGGGATAATAAAATATGGATACAGACAGAAAAAGAGGTCGTATAGAATTAAATCACGAAGAACGCAGAGATATATCTATACAGTTTAGAGTAAACAAAGCAGAGTTTGAATATTTAAAATCATTAGTGGAAGCCTCCGGCCTTGAAAGAGGCCATTACATTAGAAAAGAAATTTTAAAGGCCGAACCAGTGATAAAAAGAAAAATGCCTGAGTTTGAGCAATCATTATATAGAGAAATACAGCATCAAGGTAATAATGTAAATCAGATTGCTAAAAGACTACATACAAACGAAGACTTTAAACAGTCTGTAGCCTCAGAAGCTAACTTTGCTATAAAGCAACTTATGAAAAGAATATTAAAAGCTTGTGAGGTTTATGTATGAAAGGCAATGTGGCTAAAGCAGGTAGATCATTTAAAAACAGAGTTAAGTATATATTAAAAGATGATCACGATTTCATATGTAGCAATATGGCAAGTGATTTTAATAATGTTAGTGATTTAACTGATGAGTTTAAGACTGTAAGCAGCTTTAGACAAGATATAAAAAAACCTGTTTTTCATGCGTTTTTATCTCTTCCAAAAGATGAGAAGCTAACAGATGAAAAATGGCAAGAGATAGCAAAAGACTATTTGAAAGAAATGAATATAGACAAACACCAATATATTTGTGTGCGCCATAAAGATACTGATAAAGACCATATCCATATTGTAGCAAATCGCATTGGTTTGGACGGTTCAGTCTGGCATGGTCAGCACTCAGCATTTAATACAATAGCGGCTTGTGAGCGTTTAGAAGTGAAGCACAATCTAACGATTACTAAAGGCTTACAAGGTCAAAAATCAGAGGTATCAGCACCAACCAAGAATGAGATCGAGATGGCATTGAGGACAGGAGAAAAGCCAGCTCGTTTAGTGCTTCAAGCCTCTCTACAAGCAGCTATGACAGGAAAACCAGACCTTGAGACGTTCGTAGAACGTCTGCAGGCCGTAGGCATTGAACCAATGTTCAATGTTGCCAGCAGCACTGGCAACGTGGCGGGGGTTTCATTCAGTGTGAATGACATAACATTTAAGGGATCTTCATTAGGTAAAAAATTTAGTTGGAACACTATTAAAGGTAAGGTGAAATATGACAAAGATAGAGATGATGAAATCATTAGAAGATTCTCAGCAAGAAAAACAGATGACGAAAATCGTTTTGGACGATCACTTGTTGAACCAGATTTCAACAGTGATAGAGCCTCTGACAGAATCGATGATGATATTATCAGAATCAGTCAGTACAGCATTAAATCAGACGCAGCTAGTATTAGAGAGGACAGAGAGAACAGCCTCAGCAACATCATCAATACTAAATTTATCGAGAAACACGATAGACAAACAAATCGACGACTTAGAAATACAAAACAGAAAAATACACAAAATCTCAATAGACTTAAAAAACAATACAATCAACAACCAAACAAAATTAATATTCAAGGTCGCTTCAATCGTTGGCATGGTAAATCTGATAGCAGTTCTATCAGTAGGATACTTGATCATGCAGAAACAGCTACCACAGCCACAGATAAATTTAGACTCAAAAAGCGTGGCAACATCAATAGTAGAGCAACTAAGATCGAAGAAATGAGAAAACGCTTAGGAATCAGCAAACCCATTTTAGCCGTTAAATATAAAGAGAAAATAATTCATGATAATATAAAGAAAAAACTAGCTAATTTGGCTGGAAATGAAAGTAGATTTAAATCGAAATTGAAAGAAAGGATGGGAGTTGAAAGATTAAAATCATCACAACAAGAAGATGAAAAGATTATTGAACGCCAAGTTTTCAAACCAAGATAAAAGATATGTCATTTGATTCTTATGAGTATTAGAGTAGATAAATTGTATTAGCTCAGACTTAAACTGAAAATTTTATCTGGCAGCAGACTATCAAATCTGACAGTCTGCTTTGAGCGAGAAGTCGACTCTTATCTTGCGAACATAATGCAGAACATCCTACTTTTTAGAATAAAAGTCTATGGGACATCCGGCCTTATGGAAGGTTTATTTTTTGATGAATGCGAAATCTGTCTTCCCGGCAATACCGCCGAGCCTTAGTTGCTCCTCTAAATCCGGATTGCACAACTTTTCATATTCAATATCCATTGCTAATATAAGTTCCTCAAGAAATGAAATTCCACTTTTGATTATTTTCGTCATATAAATAAGAAAGCGTTTATTGTCTGGGGGGTAATCCAGTGCCGTTTCACTACCAAATATTTTATGTTTCCCATTCGAATCAACGTAACTATTTATAGCTGTTTCAAGAATCCACATATTATAAAAACCCATCACGTGGATATCTGATGTTTTATTCAGGAAGAAACGTATCTCTGGGCGCCACTCTAGGGCTTTCTCTAAGAGTTCTGGCTTAATATGTCCAACAAATTTGTTGCGAAGATATTTGGCGAAATCAAATTCGGCTGAGAACTGACGGTAATACTGAGAGAGTTCCGGATGTTCTTTGTACACCATTCTAATGGTGTGTTCAAAATCGACAAGATTGGCAATCGATATTAGCGCCTGTTTAAACAATACCATCGTAAAAAGGCTGCCAAAGCCTTTTTCTTCGAACTCTCGGTCAATTTCTTTCAGATCGGCCTGAATAAGTCGAGCTTTGATTAGATTAATCACGTTGTTCTATACCAGTTAAAATCATTCCGTCATTGCAAAACAGAGTATTGCATACAAATTTGCAGGTTTACTAGATCTTTTTAAGGTTTTACCGAATTCATTAAGATAATGTAAGCAAATTATTAATGTCCGCTTCTGGCGCAGGGTGGACTGTCAGCTTAGGTTAAGCTTTCTGCAGTAAAAGTGCCAGATCAAGTTTGAGCTAATACAGATAAATACATTTTAAGTGGCCTATACCCGGTAGCCACTTAATCTGAAATATAAACAATGGTAGGTAATTAAAATCTATACTTCTTAAGAAGATCTTTATGACGTTCTACTTCTTTTGAATACCATTTGAGACTCCATGACCAGCCATCCTCTCTGGGTTTACAATCCGTGCATTTATCACAATTTGATTGTTTGAAACTATTACCGAAATCATAGCTGCCAGTACTATCATATAATTGACTTAATAAATTTCCGGTTCCTTGTGCATGTCTGTGCTTTAAGCAGATCAAAAGATGCATGCCACCTAGAGAGTGCATTCTCAATGATTGGGCAAATATTCCTCCGGGACGATAATGAACAAATAAATGCTCACAATTTTTCATTATATTTGTGGGGTCATAATTAGCAAATCCAATTTTAAGGAATTCATGATGTTCTCCTTGTGGGTCATCAGGATCCATTCCTAGATTTTTAGCCATACTCAAGAAGTATTCTTTTTGCTCTTCAGTTGTAAGGTCATAAAAATCTTTTTGACTGTCAAGACTGATAACATGATTCTCTATTTCTGTTAGGGCTTCCTCAAAATCAGGAAAAGTTGAAAGAATCATCTTCCGATGGGGTTGGGTTGCTTTAGGATTTTCTTTTAGCAAGGTGGCAGTAAGGAAGTATAATTTTTCAATTTTTTCAATATCTTTTGATAATACACAATATGTCATTACTAATAATGACATTCTTTCATACCAATCATCTAGAAAATCAATTGTTTCCTTCGAACCCCGTGCTTCATGGATTCCTTTGAATATTAAAATCGACGCATAGATATCAACAAAAAAATCTGCAAGTATGTGATATTGCTCGTTTCTTGTCATCCTATTACATAACTCAATGATCTTTTGTAGGGATATGCAGCAATCTCTATACATTATTTGAGTTTGATCATTGAAAATATAACGCTCTAAAGATTCTTCTTCAAAGTGATTGACGGAATGATGGGTCGCATGAAGCTGATCCAACTGAGCCTTAAATTTTGCTTTCCGTGATTTACCAAAAGCAATTAATCTGTGAATCCGGCTTTTTTGCTCTCTAGCTAATAATATTAAATGTTGGCAAATATAAAAATTTTCTCTGTAAACTTCTCTTTTAATATTAGTATAAGGAGAGATTTGGAATGCTTGTAAGTAATATAAAACTGCTATAAATCTATCTTTTGCAGGAACTATTGGTGAATGGCTTATTTCGTTAGATCGTTCAAAAACAGCATCATATTTTCTTTCAGATAAAAGATTATCCAACTGCTGATGATACGCTTTATATAATGCTTCACCTATATCTTCAATTTTCTTATCGAGAGTTGAAGGGCTAATTATTGGATATCTGACAACAGAATCTTTAAGCCCCTTAATGTTCAAGTAATCCCAACAATCTATGGCAGCGTCTAATATTTTATTTGCTGATGCTATGTCTTTTCTGATCAGTGTATTTTCAATTGGGATATGAACTTGAACTGTATCATTTTGATTAGATTTTGATGCCTTTTCTCTTAATGTTTCATTGTTTGTTATTGGGAGCCAAAATATTTTCTCTGATGTGATCTCTACCACAACTAAAATAACAGGTACTTTAAATTCAAAGTAATATCTCAAACGCTCTGTTTTGAGAGTAAATGATAATAAGCTATTGTCATGAATATAGGTTGATTTCTCTTCACCCTTAATCTGAACTTTGAAAACACTCTCTTTCCCAAGAGCTTTGCCACTACCATCTTTGAGTTCAATTTCTCCATCAATACCAAAATCATTTTGATCCTCTTGACTTCGGAAAATCCAATGGCTTGGTAAGTTGTATTCAAAAATACGCCCGGCTTCAGTTCCAATCTCTCCTGCGTTCATCAGGCCCCTCAATCTTGTTTTTTTCTTGTGGTCTTATAATACCATGCTCATACAATAAAACAGTATCTCAACTGTAGCCATTGCTCTTACCTCCACTAAGACAATGCGGATGGTAGCAATATCAATCCAGTGTTAGGCTCATGCTTCTGTTGGGCACGCCACTGCTAGACACAATCCGCTATTGTGCGGCGTGTTCAAAAGGAGCTCTCGGCAAGTAATAATCTCCCACTACGAACACAAAAAATCCATTGGGGGTATCTTTGGGGGTATCAACAAAGCTGAAACAGTTAATTCTTATTAGTAATCAATAAAATAGTGTATAGGTATTGTTCCTATTATCGCACTCTCTAATAAAATCAATGAATTATGTTAAAATACCCAAGAAATTGTATCTTCTTAAATCACATCCTAACGCCTGTGTGTTGTACTGGCTTTGGTATCGTACAACATATGGGCAGGTAGTTACCAGGCTCAACCCTGTACAGATTTTCCTTTGAAGCCAGAAGACGCCGCCAGCGTCTCTAATCCTCATACCGAAACCCTTAGCAAAGTTCCGTGCTTCATGCGGCGCATCAATGATGCAACACGTCGAGATGACGTTGCAGAGAATAAACAGGCATAATTGTTGGGAAGACTAACCGGATCGGGAGAGAATCCGGCTCTGCCACGGTTTCGATCATCGGAGTATAACGATCACCTGATAAGAAAACGTGCTAAGGCTTTATCCTCCCTGTGAAGGGAGCATATTACCTGCGGATGTCGCTCCGCCCTTTCTTATGTGCCCAACACGGCACGTAATGGTCACATATTACCTTTTGATGTCGAACCCGTTGTATCTTTACTTGTAACTTGGATGTTTCTTAATCTGCCTTTGTAACCCACAGGAGGCGCAATCATGAACAAATCAGCGTCAACTAAGCGCAACAATCGCAAGATCCATGCTCGTAAGCTTCTGGCAACACCACAGGGCAAAGCATTGCTCGAACGCAAGAGAGGCTGAGTTGAAACTTGTTTCTGGTGCAAGAAAATTTATCTAACGGGGCTTTATGGCTTGTATTGTCCAAAATCTGTTAGTTGCATAAAAGATGGGCGAAAGATAACCTTAGTAGCATTCAGTTTACTCTTCCTGTTGTGATCAGAAACATCACAAAATGACAATACTTTTAAGGGGTTGAAATAAATGGCTGAGTATTATCCTGCAGAATACGGAAAAAAAGAGTTTAACTGCCCTTGTTGTAATGTATTTGCTCATCAAGATTTTTTTCCATTGGTTTATAAACCCTACAGTTACTCTAACGAAACGAGATCTGGAAATGTGGTTGTATCACTGTGTAGCCACTGTAACAAACTAGCACATTGGTATAATGAATCTTTGATTATTCCTGCATCTGGTACTGTAGAGATGCCAAACCCCGATATGCCAGAGGACTGTAAGTCTGACTATATGGAAGCCAGAAGTATCGTCAATTTATCTCCTAAGGGGGCTGCTGCACTTCTGCGCTTGAGTCTTCAGAAGTTAATGGTCCACCTAGGTGAACCAGGAAAACACATCGATACGGACATTAAGTCACTTGTAGCTAAAGGCCTGTCTCCACTAGTTCAGAAAGCCGCTGATATATGTAGAATAGTAGGTAATCAGGCAGTCCATCCGGGCGAAATTAATCTGGATGACGACCCGCAATTGGCTCATGGTCTCTTCAGATTGCTCAACATCATAGTTACTGAGCAGATTACTAGGCCAAAAGAGGTTGAGGCTATGTTTAACAGCATGCCGGAACGGGCAAGAAAGGGTATCGAAAACAGAGATAAACAAATATAACCCTAGAGTAATTGAAATATAACACACAGCAAGGAATTAAAATGTCTGATAAGAAAATTATCAAAATAAAATACTTCCATCATGGGATATGGAAAGAGGAGGATTATGAATCTGACGGGTATGATCAGATTAATGGAGTTTTAGAGGGGTTAGCGTCACGTTATGTTCCCGCATCCTCAATACCTCGTGGAGTATTTCCTAAACCAGATTTTCCTAAGCGAGATCTTACTAAACAGGGGATCACTAAGGTATATGTTATGTTCGAAGATAGTGATTGGTTAGAAATAGATTCTAAAGATCTGTTTGAGGTTTGAACTGAGGGGCATCATGCCCCTTTCATGTGGTATTGTCATTCTGAACGATTAAGCCAGAACTCAGGCCTACGTAATTCTTTATTCTCAAGGAAATATCCTATATCCTCCCAAAGTTCTTGATTGTTTATCCAGAACAAGGTTTTTTCTTCCTGTGTTAATGAAACACTTCTATCAACTAAATTTTGAATAGAATGATATATTTTTTGGTGATTACTTTCCTTTAAAATAGAATGTAAATTTTCTATCTCAAGATCTACTTTTCTTAAATCCTCAAACATCTCGTTTTGTTTTATCAAGTCTGAAATAGTCTCCCCTCCAACCCATTCATCATATTTTCTTTGGGATTCAGTACGATGTGCATAAAGTTTCTGTGAGATTTCACTAACGAGAATATTACACATATCAAACATAGTATAGTGAAACCAATCTTTTTTTATCTTATTAATGTCATGTTCAGTAACACCAATCTTTTTCAGTTCTTTAGATATTGAACTAACTAATGTGTAAAGTTCTTTATTGGGTGTAGCTGTGCCCCAGCGTCCAGTTCTGGCGGCTAAAGAAATAGAAACTTCAGATATTGGTATTGATATATTCCTCAGGCTTTCAAGAACTGTCTCTGCATCATTAATTGTATTTCTTAGCTTTGCTTCTAAACCAAGAACTTTAATTTCCCCCCAATCAAACTGAGTGAGTATTATTAATCCGAAGCCCGTTATTATTATAATTGCCCCGCGAGTGGAATCTAAGCTAAAAGTTGTATACACACCAAATAAAATAAAAGCTAACGCAATGAAAAGAAAAGAACTCTTAATCCAGACACTCTTTAGCATAACTCTATACTCATTGAGATAACGTAGAGATACTATACATTAAAAAAACGCTCTAATTATACTCAGTAAGTCAATTGTACTTCGCATTTATTTCAGTATCGAAAGCCTTCACGCTCGGACAGCGGTAGCCTTTCGGGACTGCTTACACATCCGTCAGGCGTGCCGCACCATAGCGCTGTTTTGCGTCACTGAATGCCTCCCGGACGAGGTTATCACAGACAAGGCGGAACTGCTGACGCCGGTTTATCTGATGACGACGCTGATGCCAGATGTACCAACCGCTATGGGCAATTTGAAGTACACGGCACATAGCTTTGATGCTGAACTCAGCCTGATGTTTTTCGATGAAGACATACTTCATTAGAACTCTTACTGGCCGCCAAAGAGAGCAAGTGAACGGTTCGCCGGGAGTAACAAAATTTTCCCGGCTTCGGTTCATTAAATTTCAGTTTCTTAAGAGAAAATGTGTATAAAAATCAGATTGGTAATTTTTACGTGTGTCGTTAGTTATCATGAATAATCCCACTTAAAATTTTATATCCCTTTACTATCAATAAGTTAAATCAAGCGATGGAGATGTTGGAGTAAAGCTGAACTGAAAAAAACTGAAATTCTTTTCACTCTTTTCAGTTCCCTGCTCGCTGTATATCCCCTGTTGTGGCGCGGTCTGGCGTTATCATTTGTAAAAAATCCCAACTGAAAAATTTTGCGATCTGAAAACCGCAGACGGGTGCAGTCTAGTGCGATTTTGGTCGTTTGAAGTTTCTTTTTGTAATAAAAAATAGTACATTTCCTCTGAGGCGTATCGTAGGTGATTCACCTGCGATCATCCATACCAAATGGGTGCAACTAATTTTGGGAGGCTTAGCCTCTAGTCTGACTAGTCTGTTTACAGGCGTTACTTATTACTACCTTTGGCGCCTCACATTAATTAGGGATTATATGATGAGCGATTTATCTGATAAAATTTGGTGGACAAGAAAAGCAAAAATAAAATCTGAGCGACGCCTTCTTAATTTTGATTACTATTCTCAACTTCTGTTGCTTTGGTATTCAACTTTTTTAGTGTGTTATTCTATTTACACCTTAGTAAAACCTGCTCAAAAGATAGAAGAAGCAGCGATAATGGTTTCTTTGTCAGTGTTAATTTTAGTGTTGACTCTTTTCATCAATAATATGAATTTCAAAGGGCGCGCATTATTAATTAAACAGTGTTACGAACGATTGAGTGTAATACATACAGCATCACTTTCCCATACAAATTCTGCCGAGTTGGATAAAGAATATCAAGCAGTGTTAGGTTCGTCAGAAAACCATTTAGAAAAAGATTTTGCGAAAGCCATAGTTGACGAATATTTTAATACGAATGATAAAAGGCTTTTAACGAAAAAACCTACTTTTATCCATTTCTCCATGATAGCTATGCTTTTTCTTCGTAATGTAGCATCATTTATTTTTCTGTTTCTTTTCCCTTTTATTATCTTGTTTTCATTGAGAGCCGCATGATGAGTGCATATGATATATTTCTCAAGCATTTTCAATTATCTAATTTAAAAAGAATTTACAAAGAAGTGGTTCTGTTATCAGCGGCAACAGGTGTCGATAATATGTCTCATGAAGTTTTTTGGCGCTTTCATGATCACGAAATAGAAACAATTAGAAGAAAGTGTTTGGCTGGTACATATCGCTTCAACAAATACAAACTAAAGCTTATAAGTAAAGGTAAAGGAAAGGCTCCAAGAGAAATTTCAATCCCTACAATTAGAGACCGAATCGCCTTAAGAGCTATTTGTGATTTCTTGCAAGAGGTTTACGCATTTGATTTAAGTTTTGAGTTGCCACAGAATATGGTGGTTAAAGTTAATAATATTATTTTGAGTGAGCAGTATGATTATTTTATGAAGTTTGATGTGGCAAATTTTTATCCGTCAATACGACATAATAAGCTAATATCAAGGCTTAGATCAAAAATTAGAGATAAAAATATATTATCCCTAATAGGTAAAGCAATTAGTTCACCAACGGTTTCTAAGCCTAATGCAAGTGATAAACCTAATGAATGTGGTGTACCTCAAGGATTATCAATTTCAAATATATTGGCAGCAATATACTTGATGAATATTGATAAACATTTTTCATCAAGAGACGATGTTTCATACTTTCGATATGTTGATGACCTAATGATCCTTTGTCGTTCAGATAAGGCAGTATCTTTGATAGAAAGTGTTCTTGTAAAGTTCAGAAGGTTAGGACTTAAAATCTATGATCCTATCAAGAATCCAGAAAAATCTAGTATGGGTTTATTAAATGAAAGTAAGTTTGGTTACTTGGGATATTATTTTAGCGAGGGAGGTAAGGTTTCAGCACGTGATGGTTCTGTTGATAACTTGCGACAATCTATATTATCGATCTTTACAGGGTTTAAACACTCCAGTATTAAAAGTCAGGAGTTTTTAACGTGGCGTATAAATTTGAGGATTACTGGATGTGTATTCCAATCAAAATCAAAAGGATGGTTATACTTTTTCTCAGAAATTAATGATATAACGTTGCTTCATTCTCTAGATGATTTCATTGCTAGACTCTGTAAACGATATAATGTTAACTTGCAATTAAAGTCATTTGTACGTGCTCACTATCAAATTAAACATAAAAGGCGTGAAACCAAATATGTTCCTAATTTTGACAAATATAATCTAGATCAAAAAACTTATGTATTAAATAATTATTTTAATAAAAGCACTGAAAACTTAACGGATGAAGAAATCGAGTATAATTTTAATAAAAGAATAGCTAAACAAGTTAAGGATATTGAAACAGATGTTAAAGATGCTGGCTACTGATATTAATCATCATTAATTTCATCTGATGCTCAGGGATATGATGAGATATAATATTCCCCCTGTTATTGCGCTTCAGCTTTTATTCTTTCGAGAACAAGGTAGCGGGGATAATCAATGGCGAGCCAGGACTACATTATTGCGGGCGGTAAGTATGGCACTTACAACCATTATCAGTTACTGCTGTAAAAGCTGAACCAGGCAAGGCCGGCTATTCAGATATCGGTGCTGAAATTCGGCGGCTGTGAGGTCATCAGTCAGATACCCCGCTACGAAATCGTATGCCGCGGCCGGGAAAGTCCTGGTTTAACAGGCGTGGGCAACTTAACACTTCTTTGCCCTACTTTCCCCGTCGCACCACTAACCAGTGCGACGCGGTCTGCGGAAGTATTGAGGGCGTCAGTCGTTCTGGTGAAGAACGGCATTAACTCCTCCCCATACACTGCTGTTAGTTGTCAGCACTTCAACACTACCAGTCACGCTGTTACGTCGGAATAGAAGATTGTTTTTGCCTGACAAATTGCGAGCATAATCGACAGAACCGTCCGGCAGCGTCACTTTCGTCCCTGACGTCACATATAACCCGGCCTCTACAATGCAGGAATCTCCCAGAGAGATCCCTATCCCTGCATTAGCCCCCAGTAATGAGCCTTTACCTATCTGATTTTTCTGTTTACCGCCACCGGACAGGGTTCCCATTATTGAGGCACCTGCCCCGACATCACTTCCATCACCGACAGTTACCCCCGGGGTGATCCTCCCCTCAACCATGCATTGTCCTAACGTACCTGCATTAAAGTTGATAAAACCTTCATGCATAACAGTCGTTCCCTGAGAAATGTAGGCACCCAGACGAACGCGGTCAGCATCAGCTATACGCACGCCAGAAGGTATAGTGTAGTCAACCATCCTTGGAAATTTATCAACGCTGAATACGGTAAGCTGATGATAATCATCCGCAATAAGGTGACGTAAACGTTGTACATCTTCCGGGAATACTGGGCCTGCACTCGTCCAGGCTACATTTGGCAGGTGCTGAAAAATTCCTTCCAGATTTATTTCATTCGGTTTGTATTCACGGGATGAAAGAAGATGTAAACGGAGATAAGCATCTTCTGTTGACATGATATCCTTTGATATGTCTGTCTCAATTTCGAAGGATTCGCAGCCGATAATTTTATATTTAACGGCAAGACAGGACCGCTTATTCATGTCTCCATTTGGATAATAAGCATCAATTGTCTTGCCGCTGCTGATATCAATGTACCGATTACCCGTTCTCTTGATGATATACGTACTCATTTTTTTGCCTCTGATGTTGTTCTGATAACCGTTCCTTTTTGTATATCAAAGTGATTACCATTACCAACAATCATTTTGTTAACCAGAACTGATACATCGTCCCCTGTTTTATCGGAATTCACCTGATTATAGCGAGAGTTTACATCAATAAAGCGCATTACAAATGCGCGACGTGATAACTGAGGACCCGGTAAAAATCGATTACTTTTATGGAATACGTCTTTATCGAATGCAATTGCATCCCCGGGAGCAAGGCGGTAACGCACCGACTCACAGTCGAATAAGTTACGTGCAAGCCCTGAAATATAAAGAGATTCACTGAACAGATGTGGGATCTTTTCCTGAATAAATGGATAAAGCTCTTTAAATTTTTCTGTTCCTCAGTTCTGAATCTCGATCCAGGAACGGTTTTAAATATGGCAGGAGTCTTATACTTTCTCTCAGTAAGCGATTTGGTTACTTTGGATTGTAATTTATAAAACTCATGACCAGAGAATGCTTGTGTTGAAAGCAGATTCATCTCGCCATTCTGCTTTTCTGGATCAACATCATCAATTGCAATGGCCCGTGCAGGTGAAAGTGCTGACACAACGATCGCATAGCGTTAGTGCTGAAGCAGGATCCCCGCCCTGAAAGACGGGGATATAAGGGGGTTCCGCTAACGGCCCGCATTCCCCCTCTCTTCAGAAGAAGCCAGGCAGGCGGTAAGGCGTCGCTTTATTTGACCTTTCTTATCGCCTTCGGCTGTTTTACAGACTTTTCGGATGCCTGTGTCTTCAGCTTTTCAATATACGCGTTCACATTCCGGGCTCGCCGTACTGCTCTCGTCCCCACTGCAACGCAGTATTAATCAACCTCTCCAGCAGTTGTTGCGCCTGCTGCCCTTTCTCCGGAAGATAAGCAAAGCTCTCCTCATCCATATAGCAGCACTGGGCCATTTCTAGCTGAACAGCATGAATATGGTTGGCGGGATCGCCATAGTGACGGGTGATATATCCGCCCTTAAAGCGGCCATTGAGTATCCGGCTATACTGCGGGAACGCATTGCAGCTTGCCAGCAGCGCCTGGCTGAGCTGCGTCGAACAGCTGGCGCCGTCCGCCGTACCAAAGTTCAGATCCGGCAGCCGCCCTTCAAACAAGCGCGGCACCACGGATTTGATCGAGTGCGCATCCCACAACAGCGCATAGCCAAATTTCTCACGCAGGCGTGCCAGTTCAGCGGCAAGCGCCTGGTGATAAGGCTGCCAGACCTGTTTTAGGATCGCGTCCTTCGCCGCCGCGTCAGGCGCACCGCCCGGCACGAACAGGGCTTCTCCGTCAAAAAAGATATCGGTAAACAGCCCGGTTGTCGCCGTGCTGTAAAGCGGTTTATCATCCGCCGGGCGATTGATATCCACCACATAGCGGGAATAACGGGCGCATAACGTGCTGGCTCCCATGTCCGCGATGGTCTGATAGAGCAAGGGAATATGCCAGTCGGTATCTTCCAGACGCTTCGCCCTCGGCGTGAGCCCCTGGTCGACTTCGGGGGTTAATAACGTTCCCGGGTGGGGCATACTGACCAGAAGCGGCAGGTTCCCCTGCTGCAAATCAAACGCCTTAATCACAATAAACCTCCTTACCTTGATAAATCATCTGTTTCGAAAGGGAGCCTCCCAGCCAGTAGCTTAGCTCCGCCGGATGAGCGATATCCCACGCCACGAAGCTGGCCTCTTTTCCGGCTTCCAGAGAACCACAAACTGTATCCAGCCCCAGCGCCTTCGCGCCGTTAAGCGTCACGCCAGCCAACGCCTCTTCCGGCGTCATGCGGAATAGCGTACAGGCCATATTCATCATCAGACGCAGGGACAACACCGGCGAGGTGCCGGGATTTAAATCGCTGGCGAGGGCAATCGGCACCCGGTACTGACGCAGCAGATCCAGCGGCGGTAGCTGTTTCTCACGCAGGAAGTAATAGGCGCCCGGCAGCAGCACCGCCACTGTCCCATGGCGTGCCATTGCGGCGATATCTTCTTCGCACAAATATTCCAGATGATCCGCCGACAGCGCATGGTAGCGAGCGGCCAACGCCGCCCCATGCTGTAGCGTTAGCTGTTCAGCATGGAGCTTCACTGGCAGCCCCAGTTCCCGGGCCTTCTGAAAGACCCGCTCCACTTGCGAGGGCGAAAATGCCAGGTGTTCGCAGAACGCATCTACCGCATCCACCAGCCCTTCCTGATGCAGTTCCGGCAGCAGTCGTTCGCAAATATAGTCAATCCAGGCATCCGCCCGCTCCTGATACTCGACGGGCACCGCATGGGCCGCCAGGCAGGTACTGCGCACGGTCAGCGGCAATATGTCGCCTAAACGGCGGATCACCCGCAGCATTTTACGTTCGTTAGCCAGATCCAGGCCGTAGCCGGATTTGATCTCCAGCGCCGTTACGCCGTCCCGGCACAGCTCCCGGATACGCTGCCGCGCGCTCTCCAGCAACTGGCTTTCGCTGGCCTGTCGCGTGGCGTTGACTGTACTGGCGATCCCGCCGCCGCCAGCCGCGATCTCCGCATAGCTCGCCCCGTTGAGACGCATTTCAAATTCCCGGGCCCGGTCGCCGCCAAACACCGCGTGGCTATGACAATCCACCAGTCCCGGCGTGACCACCCTGCCCTGTAAATCCACCCGCTGCGCAACGGGTAAGTCCGGCAATTCTGCCCAGTTCCCGACCCATAACAGCACTGCGCCGTCGGTCAGCATCGCGCCATCGTCAAGCAACTGATAATGCCCAGCGGCCATGGTGGCGATCCGGCAGTGGTGCCAAAGGGTATACATGACGCTCTCCTTTAACGACTGATGGCGGCGCCAGCCGCCGCTGCGGACTGCGCTTTGCGCAGGACATAGTAGAGCCCCGCCGGTAGCGCCAGCCCAATGAGCCAGGAGATATCGATACCGCCCAGCATCTTCACAAATGGGCCGGAATAGAATCCACTATCAATAAACGGCGTCTGTACCGCCACTCCAACGAGATAAACCCCGAGCCCCGTCACATTCCACGCCCGATATTTCCCGTTCGGATCGTTCAGCGCCTCCATGTCTATCGCCTGATGGTTGAAGAAATAGTAATCCACCAGGTTAATCGCGCTCCACGGTGTAAAGAAAGTCAACAGGAACAACAGGAAGGATTTAAAAGCCGACAGGAAAGAGTGTTGCCCGATAATCGCGATAGCGGTCGCCAGGGTAATAATCATCGCCAGCACCAGCAGACGTACCGACTGGCTTATGCGCACTCGCTGCTTCCCGCAGCTGTACACCGTCGCCAGGCACATCAGGCTGCCGTAGGCATTCAGGGTATTGATCGTCAGTTTACCAAACGCGATGCTCAGATATAACAGCGTGGCAATCGCGCCGGTGCCGCCCAGGCCGACGATATAGTCCACCTCATGACCGACCAGTTTTCCCTGAGAGAGAGCGGCAGCCAGCACCCCGACGGTCATGGCGGTTTGCGCACCAATCACCGAACCGCTCCCGACGGCGAAAAAGACCTTCCCGGGAGAGGTGCTGCGCGGCAGATAGCGGGAATAATCGGCAACATAGGGGCCAAAGGTGATCTGCCAGGAAGCCGCAAGGCCGGTGGCGGTTAAAAACGTACTCCAGCTAAAGGGTCGGATACTCAGCAGGTCGCCAATAGCCGGAAAGGAACTGATTTTCCACAGCAGGTAGATAAACGCGATAATCCCCACCAGGCTCGCCAGCTTACCCAACAGGTGGATCAACCGATAGCCGACATAGGCGATAACCAGTGTGGCGGCAGCAAAAAGCAGAATGCCGCTGGTTTCCGTAGTATGGAAAACCGCTGAGATCGCCTGGCCGGACAGCACCGCCCCGGTGGCGATAAAGCCAAGGTACATCAGGCAGACCAGCAGAATCGGCAGGCAGGCGCCGTAGACGCCGAACTGTACCCGGCTGCTGATCATCTGTGGTATCCCCAGCTGCGGCCCTTGCGCGGCATGCAATGCCATCACAATCCCACCGGCAATCTGCCCCAGCATAAGACCGGCCAGCGACCAGAAAACATCCCCGCCGAATACAATAGTTAATGCGCCAGTGACCATGGCGGTGATTTGCAGGTTAGCCCCCAGCCACAGGGTGAACTGGCTAAAAATGCTACCGTGGCGTTCACCGTCAGGGATGGGTTCAATAGAACGTGTTTCGATGTATGTTGTGTTGTTATTATTCATGGCAGCACTCCGGTGAGGCGAAGGGGATACATTGTCCCCTTCGCCGGAGAAATTAGTCCGCAATCATTGGCAAGTTGAGTCCTTGCTCTCTGGCGCATTCAATCGCGATGTCATAACCCGCATCCGCATGGCGCATCACACCGGTGGCCGGGTCGTTGCTCAGCACCCGGGCGATGCGCTCCGCCGCTTCATCGCTGCCGTCGCATACAATGACGACGCCGGAGTGCTGGGAGAAGCCCATCCCTACGCCGCCGCCATGGTGCAGGGAAACCCAGGTCGCGCCACTGGCGGTATTCAGCAGCGCGTTCAGCAACGGCCAGTCGGAGACCGCGTCGGAGCCGTCCTGCATCGCTTCCGTTTCGCGGTTAGGGCTGGCAACAGAGCCGGAGTCAAGATGATCGCGGCCGATCACGATCGGTGCCGACAGCTCGCCGCTGCGGACCATTTCGTTAAACGCCAGGCCCAGCCGGGCGCGCTGTCCCAGGCCGACCCAGCAGATCCGGGCCGGCAGCCCCTGGAAGCTGATGCGCTCTCTGGCCATATCCAGCCAGTGGTGGAGGTGTTCATCATCGGGTATCAGCGCTTTAACTTTCGCGTCGGTGCGGTAGATATCCTGCGGATCGCCGGAAAGCGCCGCCCAGCGGAATGGGCCAATCCCCCGGCAGAACAGCGGACGAATATAGGCGGGAACAAAGCCTGGGAAGTCAAAAGCGTTTTCCACCCCCATCTCTTTCGCCATCTGGCGGATGTTGTTGCCGTAATCGAAGGTGGGAATGCCCTGCTGCCTGAAGGCGAGCATGGCTTTAACGTGTTCGGCCATTGAGGATTTCGCCGCGTTGATCGTCTCCACCGGGTGGGACTGCGCGCGAGCGCGGTAGTCTTCCCAGCTCATGCCCAGCGGCAGATAACCGTTGAGGGGATCGTGTGCGCTGGTCTGGTCGGTCACCATATCCGGGCGCACGCCGCGTCTTACCAGCTCCGGTAAAATTTCCGCCGCGTTGCCATGTAGCGCGATGGATACCGCTTCTCCTTTTGCGGTATAGCGGGCGATGCGGGCCAGGGCGTCATCCAGATCGCTGGCCTGCTCATCGACATAGCCGGTACGCAGACGGAAGTCGATACGCGACTGCTGGCATTCAATATTCAGCGAACAGGCTCCCGCCAGGGTTGCGGCCAGCGGCTGAGCGCCGCCCATCCCCCCCAGGCCCGCTGTCAGCACCCAGCGTCCGCGCAGGCTACCGTTATAGTGCTGGCGCCCGGCTTCCACAAACGTTTCGTAAGTGCCCTGAACAATGCCCTGGCTGCCGATGTAGATCCATGAGCCGGCCGTCATTTGCCCGTACATCGCCAGACCTTGTGCATCAAGCTCGTTGAAGTGCTCCCAGTTTGCCCAGTGCGGTACGAGGTTGGAGTTGGCGATCAGCACCCGCGGGGCGTTGTCGTGGGTTTTGAAAACCCCCACCGGTTTACCGGACTGGATCAGCAGCGTTTCATCATCATCGAGCTGCTTCAGGGTCTCAACGATCTTGTCGTAGCATTCCCAGTTTCGGGCCGCCCGGCCAATACCGCCGTACACCACCAGCTCTTTTGGATTTTCGGCGACATCAGGATCCAGGTTGTTCATCAGCATGCGCAGCGGCGCCTCTGTGAACCAACTTTTTGCGTTCAGCTTAGTGCCTCGCGGGGCTCTGATTTCAACATCGCGAAAACGGGTTGCTTGTTTACTCATGCGCTTTACCTTCTTATCCGTTACCTGTCATATGTTAATTAATTGTTAGTTTTGTTATTTGCATTTTAATTGTATATACATGATAAGCATATTGGATGCCAGGTTAGAAATTAATTTATAAAACCAATAAAATTCAACAAATTAACATAAAAACAGAAGGACATACTGCGCTATACACTCGTGAACACACCGTGATGATGGGCCATTTTGGTGCAAAAATACAGCTCTTCGCCTTATTTTTGTGCACTAAAACATCACAAAAAGATAACACTAGTGCATTTTCTATCTCGTCATGACTTCTTATCTCGCCATAGACGGCAGTGCCAGATAACGCAAATAGACTATAAGCAATTGTTTTAAATTAACTAAATAACCATCTCATTGCATATCCCTCTGGCAGTGGCACAAGTTTTGCTAGTTGTACATACAAGATTATACATAGCAGCATTTTGTCGCGTGACTCCCCTGCATTCGGGAACACCACACACAACAATCAGAGGCGTGAAGATGATTACCTTCCAGAATGTGACTAAGCACTACGACAACGGTTCGGTCGTAGTAGATGGCCTTAGCCTGGTAGCGCCGGGTGGCAAAATTACGGTATTTGTCGGCCCTTCGGGCTGTGGAAAAACCACCTCACTGCGGATGATTAACCGGTTAGTGGAACCGTCATCGGGCCGGATCCTGCTTAACGGCGAAGCCACCGAGCAAATGGATATCGTGCAACTGCGCCGCCGTATTGGCTATGTCATTCAAAATGCAGGTTTATTCCCCCACAAAAACATTATCGACAACATTGCCACCACCGCGATTCTCAACGGCGCCGCCAAAAGTAAAGCCAGAGCAAGGGCCGGGGAATTACTGGAAGTCGTCGGTCTGGATCCGCAAATCGCCAAACGCTTCCCCTGGCAGCTTTCCGGAGGCCAGCAGCAGCGCGTGGGCGTTGCCCGCGCCCTGGCGGCAGACCCGGAGTTTATGTTGATGGACGAACCGTTCAGCGCGGTCGACCCGGTGGTCCGCGAACAGCTGCAGGAAGAGTTTTTGCGTATTCAGAAAGAGGTGAGCAAAACCATCATTATGGTCACTCACGATATTGATGAAGCCATGAAGCTCGGCGACCTGGTCGCGGTACTTAAACCTGGCGGCAAGCTGGCGCAGATGGCCTCTCCAGGCGAACTGCTCAATACGCCGCAAAACGCCTTTGTGGCGGACTTTATCGGCAAAGACAGAGGCTATCGCAAACTGAGTTTCCACGCCGCCGACACAGAAACCGGGTTACGCGACGAGCCCTATGCCGAGCTGGATTGTTCCTTCGAGCAGGCCAAAGAGATGGCCATCGACCGCTGGCTGCTGGTTACCCAAAACGGCAAAGCGTTTGGCTGGTTCGACACCCATCAGCCGGCAACAGCAATTACCCACGACAACATCAATCTGGGGGCGACGTTCCACCAGCAGGGGAGCCCGTTGCGCCATTTGCTGGACGCTGCGCTGAGCTCGCCCAACCACCGGGCCGTGATCGTCGATGAACGGCAAATCCCGCAGGGGACCATCCACCTCGATCAAGTACTCGACATGTGTAAATCCACGCACCAGGAGGGAGCATGAGATTCGATTGGCTATGGGCGCAGAGCGATAAAATCTTCAACCTGTTTCTCTGGCACAGCTATCTCGCAATTGTGCCGGTAGTGATAGGGTTAATTCTGGCGATCCCTGTAGGCTGGGGCATTCACCACCTGCCATCGGTCAAGTCGGCGATCGTTAACCTGTTTGGCCTACTCTATACCATTCCCTCCCTGGCGCTGTTTGTGCTGCTGCCCCCGCTGCTCCACACGCAGATTCTGGACCCCATTAATGTTGTGGTCGCACTGACCATCTACAGCTTTGCGCTACTGGTTCGCACCGTCTGCGACGGGCTGGACTCCGTATCGGCCGATACCCGTCAGTCCGCGGCAGCGCTCGGGTATAAACCCGCTCAGCAGTTTTTCCAGATCGACCTGCCGCTGGCCGTGCCGGTGATTGGTTCCGGCCTGCGCGTTGCCGTGGTGTCTAACGTCAGTATCGTTTCCGTCGCGGCATTAATTGGCGCACCGCAGCTCGGCTCGCTGTTTACCCTGGGCTTCCAGCTGCAATTTCTGACGCCCATCATCGCCGGGATCGCGCTCAGCATCATTCTGGCGCTGCTGCTGGATATGCTGGTGGTTTACGCCACTCGTCAACTCAGCCGCTGGCAACCTCAGAGAGGATAATTATGCTTACCTGGTTTATGGATCCCATCCACTGGTTTGGTGAGGGCGGCATTTTCCCCCTTCTGGCGCAGCACATCAGCTATAGCGCTGTCGCTCTGGCGATCGCCTTTATCATCGCGTTTCCCGTCGGCTGCTACACCGGCCATACCGGCAAAGGGGAAGGCCTGCTCATCGGTACCACCAACGCCCTGCGCTCCCTGCCCTCATTTGGGCTGATTATTCTGCTGGTGATTTTACTTTCCGGCGAGTTTGAGTCCGATATGGCCTTTATTCTGCCCTGTATTCTGGTGCTGGTGGCGCTGGCGCTCCCGCCGATTGCGCTGGGTGTGCATGCGGGTATTCGCGCGCTCGATCCCTATGTCCTTGATGCCGCTCGCGGCATGGGGATGACGCGGCTGCAGATCCTGCTACAGGTGGAGTTGCCCTGCGCGCTTCCGCTGATCCTCTCCGGCGTGCGCAGCGCCACGTTGCAGATTATTTCCACCGCCACCATCGCAGCCTATGTCTCGCTGGGGGGATTCGGACGTCTGATTATTGACGGACGCGCGGCGAACGATTTCAGCCAGATGATCGCCGGCGCCATGCTGGTGGCGCTACTGGCTTTACTGATCGACTGCTTGTTCTCTGTCTCGCAAAAAATAGTCGTTTCACCCGGTATTACCCGGCGTATTAAAAACCCATAACCTCATTCCACTGCTCAAAAGGATACCTCAATGAATATGAAAAAACGTATTTTGACGCTGTGTTCAGCGCTGCTGCTGTCGGCGACCTCATCGGCCTGGGCCGCGCCGAAAGTCATTGTCGGTTCTGCAGACTTCCCGGAAAGCCAACTGCTGGGCACCATTTATGCGGGTGCGTTAGAAGCGCAAAATATCCCGGTGGAGAAAAAGCTGAACATCGGCAGCCGCGAAGTGTATATCCCGGCGCTGCTGGACGGTTCCATCACGCTGATCCCGGAATACAGCGGCGCGCTGTTGAGCTATCTGGATGCGAAAAATGCGGCACACGGTAGTGAGGATGTCGCCAGAGAGCTGGCCGCTAAGCTGCCGGAGAAAGTTAAAATGCTGCAGATCTCCCAGGCTCAGGATATCGACGTTCTGGCCGTGACGCAGAAAACCGCCGATAAATATAAACTGAAAACCATCGCCGATTTACAGCCTGTTGCCAGCCAACTGGTGCTGGGCGGCCCGGCGGAATGGAAAACCCGCCATGAGGGGCTCTCCGGCCTGCGCGACGTGTACGGGCTGAACTTTAAGAGTTTTAAAGTGCTGGACGTCGGCGGGCCGCTGACGCTCAGCGCCATGAAAAATAACCAGGTCCAGGTCGCCGATCTGCTTTCAACCTCGCCAGCAATCAAAAAAGATCGCCTTGTCGTGCTGGAAGACACAAAACATCTGTTCGCGGCGCAAAATATTGTGCCAATCGTCGCCAGTGAAGCGCTGAATGACGCCGTGACCACCACGCTGAATAAAGTCTCTGCTCAGCTAACGACTGAAGATCTGATCGACATGAACGAGAAAATTGCCGAATTTGTCAGCATCGACGATATCGCGCATCAGTGGCTGGTAAAACACGGATTTAGCCAATAAGGTCGCAGACATGACAACTCCTCTGAACGGCAGCATTACCCTCGGGCAGGCACCGGGTACTGTGGATGAGATAGTGCGGATTGCCGACGGCGCGCCGATCGCGCTGGAGAAGGCCGCGCTGGATAATATGGCGCGGGTCAGCAGCCGTATTCAGCGCGCCATTGAACAAGGCCAGGTAATCTACGGGCTGACGACCGGCGTCGGCGATCTGGTCACCACCCGGCTGTCCCCGGACAGGATGACGGATACTCAGCTGAATATGCTGCGCAGCCACGCCTGCGGAGTCGGTCCGGACCTGACGGTGCGTGAAGTGCGGGCCATGATGGCGGTGACGTTAAAATCCCTGCTGCAGGGATACAGCGGCGTTACCCCGGCGCTGGCGCAGCGTATCGCCGATATGTTGAACCGTCAGGTCACGCCGTGGTCACCCGCCGGCGGCTCCGTCGGTTATCTGATTGCCACCGCCCATATCGGCCTTGCGGTCTTCGGCGAGGGCAAATGCTGGTATCAGGGAGAACTGCTGCCGGCGCAACAGGCGCTGACGCGGGCGGGTATCCCGCCCTATGTTCCCGGTCCCAGAGAGGGTCACGCGTTGGTCGGCGGTACCTATGAGATCACCGCGCTGGGCTGCCTGGCCGTGGCGGATTTCCAGCGTCTGCTCCCCGTCGCCGATATGGCGGGCGGGATGTGCCTCGAGGCCATGCGGGGCAATACGCGCGGCTACGATGCCCGCCTGCACGCCCTGCGCCCTCATCCCGGACAGCAGGAAACCGCGCAAAACCTGCGCCGCCTGCTAAAAGGCAGCGAGATCCTGGCGCGTTATCGCGACCACCGGGTTCAGGACGCGCTTAGTTTACGCTGTATCCCCCAGATCCACGGCGCGGTGCGCGACCAGCTGGCCCACTGTCGGCAGATTATGACCATCGAACTCAATTCGGTGACCGATAACCCGCTGTTTCTGGTAGAAGAAGACAGGCTTATCGTGATGCCAGGGGGCAACGGTCACGGTGCGCCAACGGCGCTGGCGCTGGATGCGCTGGCCGTTGCGATTGCCCAGTTGAGCACCGCTTCCCAGGCCCGTTGCGACCGAATAACCAATACGCATCTCAGCGGGCTGCCGGCCTTTCTTATCTCGCCGGATTCGGGGTACTCCGGGATGATGATCCCACCCTACGTCGCCGCTGCGCTGGCGGGCGATAACCGCAGTCTGGCCGGCCCGGCCAGTATCCACACGGTATCCACCTGCGCCGGTCAGGAAGATCATGTCAGCATGGGAGTTGCCGCCGCACGTAAAGCGCTTAAGGCGGTAGAAAACGCCGTGGACATCGTCGCCATCGAACTGCTGTGCGCCTGTCAGGCGCTGGAGTTCCATCGCCCGCTGCGTGCCGCCGTGGGCAGCGAGGCGACGCTGGAGAGAGTGCGTCAGGCGGTGCCGTTCCGGGATAAAGATACGCTGCTCTACCCCGATATACATGCGCTACGCGCCCTGATTAATCAGGGCGAACTCAGCGCGATGCTGCAGGCATTGTGCGAAGAGGAGTGACAACAGGCGCCGCAGGAGGAACCTGCGGCGTGATTAAAGGGGAATCAGCGTGATGCGGGCCAGACGCGCGCCCGGAGAGTCCTGGATAACCAGCGCTACCGCTTCATCCACCAGCAGACTGTCGTAATGTTCCAGTAAATAGCGTTGGTCGCCGATGCTCACCCGCAACGCGGGCCCGGCATTAAACAATATCCGCAGTCCGCCCTGATGCGACCACGTCCCCGCCCCGCACCAGCTCACCGTCGCCCGCAGAGCGGCTTCCCGGTAAATCACATTAAAATCCAGCAGCGGGCCGCCGACAATCTCACAGGATACGCCGCTCGCGCCGTTAAACCCCAGCGCCTGGAAAGGCGCAATCAATGAGCTGCGCTGCCCATCGATTGTCAGGTACATCCCGCCGCCTTCCAGCACGCTGATATTGCGCAGGTAGCCGGGAAATGCGGAGAACGGACCAGGCTGGCGAATGGTCGCCAGGGAAATACGCCAGTCATATTCCCCCGCTTCCGGATAGCGGGCCACTTCGCGCGTCACGCCCTGGCCGTTTTTCCAGGGCATTTCCGTATACAACCCGGCAGGGAGCAGACGGATCATTTGCGCATGCTCCCTTCCAGGCGGTAACGCGGACCGGGATAGACCAGGCGCACGCTGGTGACGATTTTCTTCTCCTGACGGCCGGTCCACGTCCGACGATTGACCAGCAGACAAGGCGTATGTTCATCAATTTCCAGGTAAACACACTCGGCCCGCGTGACGTTGACCGCTTCAATAACGTGTTCGCCTTCAACAATCGGGGCAATTGAGGAGAGATAGGCGTTCGGCGTGATACGAGTAAAATCCTGCTGCAGGTAGTCCGGCACAACCTGCATATTCACCAGTCGATCTTCCAGCATAACCGGTACGCCATTTTCATAATGGCAAATCAGCGAATGGTACAGACCGCAACCCTGCTGCATGCCGAAGCTGAATGCCTGCTGGGCATCGGCTTCGATTTCCGTCAGTCTGAAGACTCTGGCGTGGTGGCGATGGCCACGGCTGGCGATTTCGTCAGCGATATTGTTAATGTCCAGCAGCGCCGACTGGCCGCGAATTTCGGCGACAAAAGTACCGACCCCCTGCATCCGCACCAGCAAGCCCTCCGCGGTCAGTTCTCGCAACGCGCGGTTAATCGTCATTCTGCTATAGCCAAACAGCGTGACCAGTTCGCTTTCAGAAGGAACACGGTAATTCGCGGGCCATGCCCCGCTGTGGATCTTGGTTTTGATCATGGCCTTTACCCTTTCATAAAAGGGGGCGGGATGTTCAAGTAACTCATCCATGGAATCCGAATTTGACAGGTCGTTACGCGCCATTAACCATTCCTCATATGCTGACGTTGTCAGTTTACTCTATGACCTGTTAGATGTATATATATGTACATGTATATACATTAGCACTGATAATAAGGTGGTAAAATGGCAGTCTGGTTGGCAGAAAAAGCGCTGTTGCCTGATGGCTGGGCAAATAATGTCGGCATAACCGTGTCCGAAGAAGGCATCATAACCGCGCTGGAAAAGAACGCAGCGCCGAATCCGCAGGCGACGCGCATCAAAGGTGTCGTCGTGCCGGGTATGCCGAACCTGCACTCCCATGCCTTCCAGCGGGCGATGGCCGGGTTAACGGAGGTGGCGGGAAACCCGTCGGATAGCTTCTGGACCTGGCGGGATCTGATGTACAGGCTGGTAGATAAAATTACGCCAGAACAGCTGGAAACCATCACCAGCTATCTGTACATCGAAATGCTGAAAGCCGGGTACACTTCGGTCGCCGAATTCCACTATCTGCATCACAGCAGCAGCGGCGCGCCTTATGAAGAGCGGACGGAATTAGCGCTGCGTATCGCCAGCGCGGCGAAACATACCGGCATCGGCCTGACGCTGCTGCCCGTCCTGTACAGTTACGCCGGGTTTGGCGCGCAGCCGCCCTCCGTTGGACAGCGCCGCTTTATCAACGATAGCGACAGCTACCTGACAATGTACGAGTCGCTCACATCGCGGCTGGCCGGCGAGCCAATGCAGCGTACCGGTCTGTGCTTCCACTCATTACGGGCCGTTACGCCGGAGCAGATTGGCGCCATTCTGGCCTGCCATCCTGGCCAGCAGCCGATTCATATTCATATTGCTGAACAGCAAAAAGAGGTGGATGACTGCCTGGCCTGGTCCGGCGAACGCCCGGTGGAGTGGCTGTACAACCATCTCCCCGTGGATTCGCGCTGGTGCCTGATCCACGCCACTCATCTGACGCCTCAGGAAACGATGAAGATCGCCACATCCGGTGCGGTGGCCGGCCTGTGCCTGACCACCGAAGCCAATCTCGGCGATGGCATATTCCCTGGCCCACAATATCTGGAGCATAACGGCGTCTGGGGAATTGGTTCCGACAGCCACATTAGCGTCAGCGTCAGCGAGGATTTACGCTGGTTCGAATACGGGCAGCGCCTGATAGCCCAGCGCCGCAACCGGCTCATCGTCCCAGGCGAGCCTCACGTCGGCAACGTTCTGTATCAAGGGGCGCTACGAGGCGGCGCCAGAGCGCTGGGCCAAAACATTGGCCAGCTAAGCGTAGGATATCGGGCCGATCTGGTCGTATTGGATAGCCAGAATCCCTTTATCGCCAGCGCAGAAGACCAGATGCTGCTCAACCGCTGGATCTTCGCCTGCTCATCTAATCCCATTACCGCGGTGATGACTGGCGGACGCTGGGTGATTGAGGATGGGCATCACCATAAAGAAGAATCTGTCTCTCAGGCATTTATTCAGGTGATGAAAGATCTTGCAGCCTGATATCGAAAAAAGCGGTTCACCGACGGTGAACCGCTTTGTTTTCGGAGGTATTCAAAGTAAAAGCCTCAGGCGATTCACTGAATCCAATAAGCCAGCCCCGCGGCGAAGAGCATTGAAAGCAGGACCGATGCCAGGCCAGGCAGCAGAAAAGGGTGATCGATAATATGTCGGCCCAGTCTGGTGGAGCCGGTATCATCCAGCTCTACCGCCGCCAGCAGCGTCGGATAGTTTGGCAGAATAAAAAGAGAAGCCGTTGCCGGGAAGCAGGCAACCAAAATAGCCGGGGCAACGCCCATACTCAGCGCGGCGGGGAATAAAATTTTTGTGGAGGCCGCCTGAGAATACAAGAAGCATGAGGCCGCCATAATAATAATGGCCAGCATCATGGGCGAATCCAGCAAGTGTGACGAGACCGCGCTTTGCAACCACTGTTGATTACTGTCCATAAAGGTTGAACCCAGCCAGGCGACGCCGAGAATACAGATGCAGGAGGTCATCCCGGTTTTAAACACCGAGCCGGACGGGACCTTGTGTACGTTAACCCGGCAGCACACCACAATCAGCAGCGCAACGCCCATCATCACCCCTACCCGCGCCTGTCCGCTGCTCATGACCGGATGGGCAATCAGCCCGAGCTTCGGACTGGTGACAATCGCATAAACCAGCACCACAACCAGCCCGACGATAAAAATCAGCACCGAACGACCGGCACAGGGCGGGATCGCCCGCGCAGTCCTTGCCTGCACCTGAACCGGATTGTCATTGAGCCGATCCTGCTGGCGGATCCTGTCCCAGCACAGGTAAAAAACGGAGGTGACCAGCAGCGCCAGAAAGGTGGACGGGATTGATACCGCAATAAGCTCAATATAGCCCCAGCCAGAATGGCCCTTTTCCAGAATCCCCGAGAAGAAAATCACCGCCGCAGAAATGGGCGACGCCACAATGCCCAGCAAAGAGGCGCCGACCGAAAGAGCAAGCGCCCGGGTGGGTTTTATATTGTTCTCTTTCGCCACGCCGACAATAACCGGCATACAGGCAAAAGAGACCTGCCCGGTGCTGGCCATCATGGTTAATAGCCAGGTGGAAAGGGGCGCGGTGATGACTAACAATCGCGGATAGCGGCGCAGCAGGCGCTCGGTGAGGTCAACAAGGTATTCAATACCGCCGGCCTCCTGCATGGCGGCAATCGCCACGATCACCACCATGATAAATACGATAACCAGCATCGGCATATCACCCGGCGTGGCGCCGAGCGCGCTGAGGACAATCACGCCGGCGCCGCCGGCAAACCCCACGCCGATCCCCCCGACCCGCATGCCGATGTACAGAAACAGCAGCACCACCAGAAACTGAACCAATATCATACATTGCCTCCACGGCTCCCTGTCCGGCATTAACCCTTTACATGATTAAATGGCCTGCAAGTCCTGGCCGCCGGGCAAACGCGCTCTCACCCTGTTTTTGGATACAAAACGATAACTTATCGCGCTACCGCGGCATCGCTGCGCACGCTATTTATCAGGCATCCGATCTGCTCAATCTCGACTTCCACCCTGTCCCCGGGCTGCATAAAGAGCGGCGGGGTACGTTTTTTTCCGATGCCTCCGGGCGTGCCGGTCAGAATGACATCTCCCGGAGAGAGCGCGCTGAAGGTGCTGATATACGCAATGAGTTCGGCAATTGAATACAACATGCTGCCCGTATTATCCTGCTGCACCGTCTGGCCATTCAGTCGGGTAGTAATATTCAGATTTTGCGGGTCGGGGATAGCGTCCGCGGTCACCAGCCAGGGGCCGAAGCCGCCCGTCGCTGGCCAGTTTTTGCCGCCGGTAAAGCAGGCATGCTGCCAGTCGCGCACGGAGCCATCCATATAGCAGCTGTAGCCGGCAACATAATGCAGCGCCTCCTGCTCTGGTATATTGCGTCCTCCACGGCCCATCACCAGCGCCATTTCGCCTTCATAGTCAAACTCATTGCTGCGTTCCGGCTTGAGGAGCGGTGCCAGATGCCCGGTCTGTGAATCCGCAAAGCGGATGAATAGCACTGGGTTAGAGGGCTTCTCGTCACCAGCAGCGTTTTTATCGCGATAATTCACGCCAGCGCAGATAATTTTTTTCGGTTCAGTAATGACCGGCAGGAAAGCGATCTCGTCGAAAGAATAGTTCGCCTGTTTCGCAGACGGCGGCAGAGTATCAACAAGATGAAGATGCGGTATAAATTCCAGCAGGCTGCCATATTGAGGAAACCGCGCCTGCAGATCGATGACGCCGTCAGCGGTCGCCAGGCCATATTTGTTTTTATCATTAACGCGAAAGCTTAATAGTTTCATAAATCACCCAGCAATATACAGAGGTGAAAGCCCCGACGTTATGATGAAGAGCAGCAAAAAATACCGGGGCGAAGTAACCGATGATCCGCAATACAGTAAGCGATATCTCTGCATTGCGGATTAACAACAGACGCAGAATAAATTAACCGACGCGGCCCAGCTCAGCGGCGCGCATGGCGTCGTGGATCTCTTTTTCAGCGCCATTTTCGAGCGGCAGCAGCGGTGAGCGAACGGTGGCATGTTCAAGGATCCCGCGCGCAACCAGAGCATGTTTAAGGGCCACGGTCCCTTCCATGTGCGAACCGCGGTGGTAGACGCTTTTGGTCACCGGCAGCAGTCGGTCGTGCAGCTCACGCGCTTTAACGTAATCGCCCGCTTTACCCGCCTTAATCATTTCAATTAACGGCTCAGGCGCGATATTGCCGTAGCCGACCAGGAAGCCATCCACATCAAAGGCGGTATGCAGCAGATACTCATCGTGGCAGCTTAAGATTTGCAGATCCGGACGCTCGCGGCGAATAACCGGAATTTCGGTATCCCAGCGGCGCATATTACGTACGCCATTCTTCATGGCAAATACGCCCGGCTGCGCGGAGATATCCAGCAACGTTTTCAGGTTGTAGGTGGCTTTAGTGACATCCGGATACTGGAAAAGAATCAGCGGCAGGCCGCTTTCTTCGTACACCACGCGGTAGCGATCCTGAGGCGCGCCATCCTGATAGCCAAAGCGCAGCCAGCCGTGGGAAGGATAGAGCAAACCGGCGGATGCGCCGGCGGCAACGGCGCGCTTCGCCTCCAGCGCAGCCACTTCCGTCCCTTCCCCGGTGATGCCGGCAATGATCGGAAGCTTATCATCCACGGACTTCACAAACGCGCGGATCACATTCGCCTGCTCTTCCTGGGTCAGAAAAGTCCCCTCCCCTGCATGTCCCAGCACCACCAGACCTTTCACCCCGTCGATGCTGCCCAGCCAGCTGCCGAGGCGCTGAATGGCATCATAGTCTACGCGTCCATCGCGAGTGAAGGGTGTAACCGGAGCCGGAGTCAAACCTCTCAGATCGATGTTAATCATAAATATCCCCTTGATGAGTAAGCATTTGTTTACGGTTAAGCGATTCTTTGAAACGGAAGTGAAATCGTTTCTGCAATCGTTTTCACGACGTTGACATTGAACCTCAAAAATAAAACCGTCAACGCCATGTTGGTTAAAAATGCAACGCAGATCACAAACTAAACCGCGATCTGCATCCAGGATGAGATCCGTTATACAAAATTCAACCCTCCCCGCTTTCTCCTGGAAAGTCGGGGAGGATCGCAGGGGGATTATTTACGTGGAGACGCGGTAGACTTACGGGGAATAAGGGAAGGCGTGGTAATCCGCATATTATTATTTATCTCTGGATTCAATAACATATCAACCGCATTGCTGGCGATATGCTCCAGCGGCGTTCTGACCGAGGTCAGCGCCACGGGCAGTCTGCTCACCAGGGGAATATCATTGTAGCCGACCAGGGAGAGATCTTCGCCAATCACCAGCCCCTGCTGGTGCGCGGCCGCGAGGACGCCGATCGCCAGCTCGTCATTGACGGCAAATAGCGCGCTCGGGCGATGAGGCTGGCTGAGAATTTTCATTCCCTGCTGCTCCCCCGAGGCGATATTAAAATCTGAATGACAGCACCATTCCGCTTCGATCCTGAGCCCGGCTTCCTGCATTGCCCGCTCAAAGCCCTTACGCCGGTTGCGCGCGTTGGAGGCAAAATCAGGGCCGCCAATCAGGCCAATATCGCGGTGGCCTAAATCAATCAGGTGTCGGGTAGCCAGATAGCCGCCAAGCTCATCGTCCCCGACCGATGAGGGGCTAAAACCGTCGGTACGCAGCGCCAGAACGTGGGGCACATCCCGTTCACGCAGGGTTTGCGGCAAAGGATCGTCCAGCCGGCAGGTAGACATGATCAACCCATCCACGCGGCGATCCAGCAGCGATTCCACGGCGTTTTTCTCCTGCTCCTTGCTATCACCGCAGGTCGCAACGATCGCGAAATAGCCTCGCCTGGCCGCCGCCCTGGCTATCTCTTCGAAAAGCATCGCCGTAACGGCATCGGTCAGCCTCGGCACCAGGACGCCAAGCGTTCCGGTATCGCCCCGGCGCAGGCTGGAAGCAACATAGTCCCGACGGTAGCCCAGCTCACGGGCCACCTGGCGAATTTTCTCTGCCGAGGCGCTGCGCGAGGTGGGTAACCGTTCATCGAGTACGCGCGAAACGGTCGAGACGCTCACGCCCGCAGCGCGAGCAACATCCCGCATTGTCGCCAGCTTTTTTTCCGGCAAATCGTTCAGTTCACTTTCTTGATCCATCTGCTGCTCCAACTCATCAATGCGGGTAAAAATCCGTGTTGCCCGTTCAACGGATACCATCGTCCAAACCGTGGGGTTAAAGGATCTTACGTCAAACCTCGCCCGGACAAAAGGAATGGTGCTTCACTTTGCCGGGTTCATTCGGCTGGTCGTTAATTCACATTTCTTATCCATTTTGCTTTGCATTCGCCGCTTCGCCTTTTTGCGCGTGAGTTTTTTCAGATTGTGAACTGCTCGACATTTATACAACAGGCGTAATTGACTTAGCGGCGAATCCAGCAAAGGATTAGCTGCAAGTGAAATCGATTGCAGTAACGTTATCATAAACACATCAGGACAGCATTATATGCAGCACGTCGATGAATAAGGGTTCGTTGCCCTGTGGTTATTCAGAACCTTACGTGTATGCCCCAGACAACGTTTAACAGGGTAATACTATGTCAACTCAGGCCATTGCTTCAGATTACGCCGTTGCCAGCGGAACGGCGTCCACGCCAGACGCGCTGCTGGCAAGGCTGGAACGCCTCCCCATCACCCGACGGCTGAAAGCGATCCGCGTTATCGTCGGCTTATCGACGTTTTTCGATGCCTATACCATTATTGCTATCGCTTTTGCGCTCCCCCAGCTTACCCAGGAGTGGGGTCTCACGCCGACGTTTGTCGGTCTTATTATTGCGGCCAGCTACGTGGGCCAGCTGTGCGGCGCCCTGTTTTTCGGCTCGCTGGCGGAAAAAATAGGCCGTATCGGCGTATTGCGTATCACCATCATCATGTTCGTACTCATGGATGCGGCCTGCCTTTTTGCCTGGAACGGCTGGTCAATTCTTGTTATTCGCTTTTTACAGGGGGTGGGTATCGGTGCGGAAGTCCCCGTTGCCAGCGCCTATATCAATGAATTTGTCGGCGCCAAAAAGCGCGGGCGTTTCTTTTTGTTGTATGAAGTGATTTTCCCTATCGGCATGATGTTTGCCGGATTGGTGGGGTATTTTCTGGTGCCCATCTATGGCTGGAAGGTCATGTTTTTAATTGGCTTAGTCCCCTCCGCGCTGACCGTTCCCCTGCGCTGGCTGATGCCGGAATCACCGCGCTGGTTGACAGCAAAAGGGAGGCTGAAGGAAGCTGACAGCATCGTATCGACGCTGGAATCAGAGGTCATCAGGCGCGGGATGACATTGCCCGAACCGGAAATAAAAGCCCCCGCGGTGCAAAAAGCGGCTCCGGAAGGGGTTAAGGCCCTCTTTGGCGGTATCTATAAATCCCGCACCTTTATGCTCTGGGGACTGTGGCTGACGGTTTATAGCGTCAACAACGGAATGATCACCTGGTTTCCAACCCTCTACAAAACCTGGTTTAACCTCTCCCTCGATACCAGTCTGGCCTACGGCTGGATCACCTCTTCCTGCGGCGTCGTGGCTTCGGTGATCTGCGCCTTGATGATCGACCGCGTCGGGCGCAAACGCTGGTACACATGGGCCTTTTTACTGGCCATCGTTCCGCTGATTACGCTCTCCGTTCTGGGCGCGAAATCCGCCGTTGAAATTCTGATTCTGGGCAGCCTGACCTACGCCATTCTGCAGACCATCGCTTTCTCGCTTTATCTGTACGCGGCAGAGCTTTACCCCACCCGACTGCGCGCTATCGGCACCGCGTATTCCAGCGCATGGCTCCGGGCGGGGTCATCCATCGGCCCACTGATGGTCGGTTTTATCGTCAGCGGCTTCGGGATCCGCTTTGTGTTTATTACTTTCGCGGTCATTGCGCTGATTGGTGGCTTAATTACCTGGCTTTTTGCCATTGAAACCAAAGGAAAATCGTTAGAAGAGCTGTCGCCATAGAGGGCCTGTGGCTCCGGGAAGCGCGGAGCCACCTCTGACGGGAGGTCGGCGCAGTCTGCTGATTCAGCTGCGCCTTACCGGGAATTATTCATAGACCTGGATCATTAACAGGCGGTAAAAACATGAACAAATTCATCCACAGCGGCACGATGCTGCTGGCTTTACTACACCCTTTACAGACGCTGGCCAGCGAGACGCTTTTTTCCCCCACCGCAAAAAACATGACCGGAGAATGGGGAGGCGTGCGTACGGATCTGCGCCGTCATGGTTATGATTTTACGCTGGAATATAGCGCAATGACGGCCACGAATATCTACGGCGGTTACGATCGCGATAAAACTCTGCGCTACAGCGACCAGTATATTCTCGGCGTAAATATGGATCTGGAAAAGATTTTAGGTATTCACGACGGTGAATTTAAAGCGTCGGTGAATAATCGTAACGGTCGAGATCTGACTCAGGATCGCCTTCAGGATCCGCTCGCGCCGGTAATAGGCTCCGGTGTTCAGAGCAACTACGGTCGGGGGCAAACATGGCACGCGACGCAGTTTTGGTTCAAAAAAACCGGGTGGGATAAAAAGCTGGATCTCAAGGTGGGCCTGATGCCGCCGGGAGAGGATTTTGATAACAACGGCTGCTTTTTTCAAAACCTGTCGCTGTGCGGTTCTTTAGCCGGCCACGGCAGCGGCGTCTGGTATAACACCCCCATAGGCCAGTGGGGCGGCCGTCTTAAATACAGCCCTGCCCCGGCGCTTTACGTCCAGGCCGGCGCGTTTCAGTACAATCCTGCCTACGCCACCCGCCACGGAAGCTTCCAGCTGGATGGTACCGGGCATCTGGGGTACATGTACCTTTTTGAACTGGGATATCGACCTACTCTCGGCGCGGCAAAACTCCCCGGCATCTGGAAACTCGGGGGATGGTATAACACGGCGGACGCCAATGATGTGCTGGATGATGACAATGGCGATCCCTATGTGCTCACGCACCAGGCCGCCCGGCGACACGACGGCCGCTACGGAGGTTATCTCTATATCGTCCAGCAACTGACCTACTCGAGCAGCCAGCGCCAACGTGGCCTTAGCCTTTTCGGGCATCTGGCAATGAATGATAAAGATACGGCGACAATGGACTATCAGATTCAGGCCGGCGCCATTTATCAAGGCCCTTTCGCCAGCCGTCCGCAGGACTTTATCAGCTTCGGCGTCAGTAAAATGCACGCCAACGACAGAGTCGCCCGTCGGGCGCAGCTCCTGAACCAGATGCGGGGGATCGATGATTATGATAACCCTCTGTATGTTCCGGTTCGCAAAGCCGAGTACGCCGCAGAGCTGCATTATAGCTTTCGCGCGACGCCATGGCTGACCGTGCGCCCTAACCTGCAACTGCTGGTTCATCCGGGAGGAAGCGAAGAGATTAAAAACGCCTGGGTGCTCGGCAATCAGGTGACCGTCAAATTCTGATAAAACGGGCTGCCGCCGTCAGGCCTGACCCAGTGCGTGTGATCATTACCCAGGGGCGCCCTTTCCTGCGGTTCTGCCCCCCCCTGATCCCGGCATAGCCTTCCTGCTATGCCGGGTATTTCAACTACCGCTTGATTAACGCAAACACGCCCCAGCCAAAGTATTCACGCGTATAAGTCGCATGGCGTTTTGGCGCCATCGTCAGCTCCGCCCGGACTTCTGGCACAAACTCATCATCGGGGTTTTCCTCTAACCAACGGCGCATGGTGAGCCATTTCGCCGCTTCGTAGCGGTCCCAACCTTCCTGGTCCGCCAGCACCATTTCGACGAGGTCATAGCCAAGCGCATCGTAAGAGGAGACCAGATCGGCAAGCGTCAGAAAGTCGGCGAGCGAAGAGGCGCCACAGGCCTGTGCTATCTCTTCCGTTGCCGGTACCTGGCGCCAGTACGGTTCGCCGATCAGCAGCATACCGCCGGGCTTGAGGCTTTTGCTCAGCAGCTCGATAGTCCCGGCGACGCCGCCGGCGATCCAGGTCGCGCCCACGCAGGCGGCGATGTCGCATTTTTCCTCGGCCACATAACCGGCGGCGTCCTGGTGAATAAACGTCACGCGGTCGGCAACGCCGAGCTCTTCTGCCCGCAGCTTAGCCTGCTCGCTGAACAGCGCGCTCATGTCGACGCCGATGCCGCGAATGCCGCGATCGCGCGCCCAGGTACAGAGCATCTCCCCCGACCCGCTGCCAAGATCGAGTATCCGGGTTCCGGCCTTCATTCGCAGCACCCGGCCAAGGGCGGCGTATTTTTCCGGCGTAAACGGGTTATGGATGCGATGAGCGCTTTCACTAATGGTGAAAATACGTGGGATATCCAATGGTTGAATTCCTTTTATGGGTTTTGCGGAAAGAGAATCGGGAACGTTTTTTTCGGCCAGCAGCGCGTACAGCTTGCCGGTAAAGGTTTCGCTGACCGGCCATTCCGCCTCATCCGGGCGAGTAATGGTGGTCAAACCCGCCGTGCGCAGCAGGTCGAGATAAGCATCATCATGCCAGGCGGTCATCCGGCTGCCGAAGCGCGTCACCTTGCCGCTCTCTTCAATCGCCATAAACCGCGTGGAGCTGGTTTGCGCCGCCGGATCCCAGGCGTGCTCCGTCAGCAGCAGGTGCGGAACATCAAGAAACAGCCCCTGCGGACAGCGCTGCCAGCCGGGATCGGCCATTCCCTGACGTTTAACCTCTGCATAGGTATGAACCTCGATGAGCAGCTTTCCCCACGGAACCAGCCACTGCGCGCAGCGATGAACCAGCGAGCGGGCCTCAGCCGCGCTGAACACGTTCAGTTCACCGAAGGTCATCATAATGAAATCAAACTGGGTTTCCGGCGCGTACTCGCGAACGTCCTGCTGGTGATAGGTAATATCCAGCCCGGCCGCCTGCGCCTGCTGCCGGGCCCAGGCGATCGACGCCGGCGAAAAATCCACGCCCGTACAGTAAAAGCCGCGCTCCGCCAGCAGGCGGGTGTAAAAGCCCGGCCCGCAGCCGAGGTCCAGAATGCGCGCGCCGGCGGGTAGCTGTCCGGCAATCCACGCGACCTGTTGTTCGATAACCGCCCGCCTGCGGCTGGCCCAGTCGTGCTCCTGCGACAGGTGGTTCTCCAGCATACGCTGGCTAAAAGCCGGTTCATCCCAGGGGATTTTGCTCTCCCGGGATGACAACGCGATATGCCTGGAACCTGTAATAATCGTGCCAATAGTCATCATCATCTCCTTATTGATTACTCGCGCCAGTGCTCGGGTTTCATTAACGCCCGGGCGCACTGTATCTGGCCCGCTCGCCCCAGCGGCTGAGACGAAATCGGCTGCAGCATCCAGCAGGCTTTATGCGCCGCGGGAATCGGATAAGGCGCCGGATAGCCTTTATCTCCCGCGCATGGCTCAAACCCGTGCCTGGGGTAGTAAGCGGCGTGGCCCAGAACAAATACCGTCTGGCTTCCCATTGCTTTCAACTGCTCAATGCCGTGCCGGATAAGCTCTCCGCCAACGCCTACGCCCTGGTATTCCGGCACCACCGCCAGGGGAGCAAGGATGTGCATCATCGGCGAGTCCGGCTCCCCTTTGAACATCGCCCGGGTGAATAAAATATGCCCAACCGCCTCTCCGTTATGCCTGGCCAGCAGCGATAGCGTCGGGCAGGCGCTCTCATCGTTAAGCAAATCGGCCACCAGCCTGGCCTCTTTGCTGTAGCCGAAAGCCCGGGTTTCGACGTCGAGAATGTCATCGGTATCGCCTTCAGAGGCGACATGAAAAGTGAAGCTGTGGTTTGTCATCAGAGGCTCCTTAGCGATTGTCCAGCTGTGCGCGGACGTTATTCAGCCCGGTGGTATTGATGCGGTAGGGCTGTCCGTTGACGGACTTAATCAGCTTTTTGGTTTTGAGTTTTTTGAAAACGGCGAGCGTGCAGTCGCTGAGCAGGAGCCCTTCGCGGCTGTAGCATTCAACAGAGGTGACGCGGCCTGATGCATCGCGGATGTGCGCGATCCGGCCACCTTTAGCGAGAACGTGTAAGGTACGTTGTTCCTGACGGGATAGATTCATACTGAAGAAACCTGTTAATCATCATGCGTAAAAACGAGCCAACACCCGCAGGTGTTCGCGTAAGGTTTAAGCGCAGCGATAACCAGTCCGGCCTGAAAAGGTCGGGAAGCTGATTATCTGATGATGACATTCTCCAGCATCAAAGCCTCGGTGAGAGTTGAAAAGGTATTTACCAGCGGAATGATAACACGTAGTTTTTATATGGAAATCGTAATAATCAAAAAGTGTGATCTGCTGCGAGTCCGTACGCGCTCCGGCCGGCATCAATGACCGCCTCCGTTCTTCTGGTCGATAGGTTTGGTACATTGGTTAACCATTTCGCAACACGACGCTACCCGCCGCGCACTGACCCTATGCCCATGAAGAATTCCACTTCCCCGGTTCTGAGTAATCTCTTGAAGTACATGAAAAATGCTTAACACTAACGCCAGCAGAATCAGCCCGCGCCCCGTGGCGGTTTATCAATGCCGCCCTGTTTAACGTTTCCTCCCCTTCGCACATCTCCGTCACATTTTGGTTTACCAATTCACCATTCATGGTTGACATGTTCGACCAATTGGAGGAATTTATACGCCATATCGTCTGGTTTCCCCTCCGTTACGATGGTTGACCGGAACCGACGCTACCATCAAAGCAGCGGCCTGAAGCAGGTCAATAACGTGAAAGAGGTTAAGCATGGAACAGACATGGCGCTGGTATGGCCCTAACGATCCGGTCACTTTAGCTGACGTCCGTCAGGCGGGCGCGACCGGAGTGGTTACCGCCCTGCACCATATTCCGAACGGTGAAGTGTGGACGGTTGACGAAATCCTCAAGCGTAAAGCCATCGTGGAAGCCGCCGGGCTGGTATGGTCGGTGGTCGAAAGCGTACCGATTCACGAAGAGATCAAAACCCATACCGGCAACTACGCCAAGTGGATCGCTAACTACCAGCAGAGCCTGCGCAATCTGGCCCAGTGCGGCATCCGTACCGTGTGCTACAACTTTATGCCGGTCCTCGACTGGACCCGTACCGACCTGGAATACGTCCTGCCGGATGGCTCCAAAGCCCTGCGTTTCGATCAAATTGAATTCGCCGCCTTTGAACTGCATATCCTCAAGCGTCCGGGCGCGGAAGCGGACTACACCGCCGAAGAGGTCGCTCAGGCGAATCAGCGTTTCGCCGCCATGAGCGATGAAGATAAAGCGCGCCTGACCCGCAACATTATCGCCGGTCTGCCGGGCGCGGAAGAGGGATATACCCTCGACCAGTTCCGCCAGCACCTTGCCACCTATAAAGATATTGATAAAGCCGCGCTGCGCGAGAATTTCGCCGTCTTCCTGAAAGCGATTATCCCCGTCGCCGAAGAGGTTGGCGTACGTATGGCGGTACACCCGGACGATCCGCCGCGCCCGATTCTCGGCCTGCCGCGCATCGTCTCGACCATTGAAGATATGCAGTGGATGGTCGACACGGTGAACAGCATGGCTAACGGCTTTACCATGTGCACCGGCTCCTACGGGGTCCGCGCCGACAACGATCTGGTGGATATGATTAAGCAGTTCGGCCCGCGCATTTACTTCACCCATCTGCGCTCTACGCTGCGCGAAGAGAACCCGAAAACGTTCCACGAAGCCGCTCACCTGCACGGCGACGTGGACATGTACGAAGTGGTGAAAGCGATTGTTGAAGAAGAGCACCGCCGTAAAGCGGAAGGCAAAGAGGATCTTATCCCTATGCGTCCTGACCACGGCCACCAGATGCTCGACGATCTGAAAAAGAAAACCAACCCCGGCTATTCCGCGATTGGTCGCCTGAAAGGGCTGGCTGAAGTTCGCGGCGTCGAGCTGGCGATTCAGCGCGCTTTTTTTAGCCGCTAATTCCTGACTGGCGGGGCCGACGTCCCGCCTTTACCTCTTCGGCCGCCTTTTGCGGCCCACTCTGGAGTTTGCTATGACTGCAACCATTGCCGACAGCAACCTGCCGGTGACGCGCCCCGCGTGGGATCGTTCTCGCCTGGAATCCCGCATCGTTCACCTGGGCTGCGGCGCATTTCACCGCGCGCATCAGGCGCTTTATACCCATCATCTGCTGGAAACCAGCGACAGCGACTGGGGCATCTGCGAAGTCAACCTGATGCCGGGCAACGATCGCGTTCTGATTGAACAGCTGAAAAATCAGCAGCTGCTCTACACGGTGGCGGAAAAAGGCGCTGACAGCACCGCGCTGAAAATTATCGGTTCGATGAAAGAGGCGCTGCATCCGGAAATCGACGGCTGTGACGGCATTCTGCGCGCCATGACGCGTCCGCACACGGCAATCGTCTCCCTGACGGTCACTGAAAAAGGCTACTGCACCGATGCGGCCAGCGGCCAGCTCGATCTCAACAACCCGCTGATTCAACACGACCTCGCCAACCCGACGACGCCGAAATCCGCCATAGGCTATATCGTCGAAGCGCTGCGCCTGCGCCGTGAGCAGGGGCTTGAGGCCTTTACGGTGATGTCCTGCGATAACGTCCGCGAGAATGGCCACGTGGCGAAAGTGGCGGTGCTTGGTCTGGCCCAGGCGCGCGACCCGCTGCTGGCGGCGTGGATTGAAGCCCATGCCACCTTCCCGTGCACCATGGTTGACCGCATCGTACCCGCGGCGACGCCGGAAACGCTGCAGGAGATTGCCGACCAGCTTGGGGTCTACGATCCGTGCGCCATCGCCTGCGAACCGTTCCGCCAGTGGGTGATTGAAGATAGCTTCGTCAGCGGCCGCCCGGCGTGGGATAAAGTCGGCGCGCAGTTTGTTGAAGACGTCGTGCCGTTTGAAATGATGAAGCTGCGGATGCTCAACGGCAGCCACTCCTTCCTGGCGTATCTTGGCTATCTCGGCGGCTATGAAACCATCGCCGATACCATGACCAACCCGGCCTATCGTGAAGCGGCTTTCGCCCTGATGATGCAGGAGCAGGCGCCGACGCTCTCCATGCCGGAAGGCACCGATCTCCAGGCCTACGCCACGCTGCTGATTGCCCGTTTCAGCAACCCGTCGCTGCGCCACCGTACCTGGCAGATCGCCATGGACGGTAGCCAGAAGCTGCCGCAGCGCCTGCTGGATCCCATCCGTCTGCATCTGCAAAACGGCAGCAGCTGGCGCCATCTGGCGCTCGGCGTGGCGGGCTGGATGCGCTATACCCAGGGCATCGACGAGCGGGGGCAGCCTATTGATGTCGTCGACCCGCTGCTGGCGGAGATCCAACAGATCAACCAGCGTTTTCAGGGCGCAGAACGCGTCGCCGCGCTGCTGGCGTTAAGCGGAATTTTTGCCCACGATCTGCCGGACAATAGCGATTTTATTGCGGCGGTGACGCAGGCTTACCACGCGCTGTGCGAACGCGGCGCCCGCGAGTGCGTTGCGGCGCTCGGCGGCGGCCTGTAACGCTCTGTCCTGCCATGGGTCAACTGCACACCAATGTGGTTGACCCGTTTTCCCACTCTCCGCGCACGGGGAGGTGCCAACCCCCTGGCCAGATGCTATAGTCAGCCACTGGGCTATCGCATCTCACAACATAACATCATGAAATCACAAACTTCTCAGCACAGACCCTATCAGGAAGTCGGCGCGTTGATCCGCAATCTGATCGTCCAGACGCCCTATAACCCCGGCGATCGCTTACCGCCGGAACGTGAAATCGCCGAGATGCTGGACGTGACCCGCACCGTGGTCCGCGAGGCGCTGATCATGCTGGAGATTAAAGGGCTGGTCGAAGTGCGCCGCGGCGCCGGGATCTACGTGCTCGATAACGCCGTCGGAGAAGGCGCGGCGGAGAGCGCGGACATCAATCATTGCAATGATGCCGGTCCGTTTGAACTGCTGCAGGCCCGCCAGCTGCTGGAGAGCAATATCGCCGAATTTGCCGCCCTGCAGGCAACCCGGGAAGATATCATCAAAATGCGCCAGGCTTTGCAGCTGGAAGAGCGCGAGCTGGCCAGCAGCGCGCCGGGCGGCTCCGAAAGCGGCGATATGCAGTTTCATCTGGCCATTGCCGAAGCGACCCACAACAGTATGCTGGTCGAGCTGTTCAGACAGTCATGGCAGTGGCGGGAAAATAACCCCATGTGGATCCAGCTGCACCGCCATCTCGGCGATACCCACTACCGCCAGGAGTGGCTGGTGGATCACAAACGGATCCTCGCCGCCTTAATCAAAAAAGACGCCCGGGCGGCCAAGCTTGCCATGTGGCAGCATCTGGAAAACGTCAAACGCCGCCTGCTGGAGTTCTCCAACGTCGATGATATCTACTTCGACGGCTACCTGTTCGACTCCTGGCCGCTGGACAACGCAGACGCCTGATCCCTGCCGCTGGCGCACGGATAGCGGCCGTCCGCGCGCCTTCTGTGCCGCAGCGCAAAAGTTGATAATGATTCTCATCTTTATTGTCGCCCTGCCCGCGCAGTGATAAGGTGACGTCATCCGATGACGCCCTCTCCGGTGCCGAAAACCGCATGAACAAGACAACTACGCAGAACGAACCCGCCCGCCAGGCGCTGAGGAAAACCTTCTCCGTCAGCGAGTTTATGGCGTTTGGTGAACGATACGGTATCGACTACCGCTTCCCGCAGCTGCTGCAAAAGCCGGAGCCTCCGCACGCCAGCCCGGTGCTGCGGGGAGAAGTGGAAGAGATGACCCTGCCCTGCGGCATGTGCGTCACCCATTCTGATGTTCACGTATTGCAGCCTTATGAGACCACCTCCCGCCACAGTAGCCCGCTCTATATGCTGGTGGTGCTGGAAGGCTGCGTCGCGCTGACCCTCAACGGGGAGCAGCACCTGGTGCGTTCCGGGATGGCCTTCACCTCGCGCCTTAGCGAACATCAGGCCATGCGCGCCCGCCACGATGCCGACAGCCGGCTCCGTACGCTCTCCCTCGGACTCTACCCGGACGGCACCTGGCGCGATGGCCTGCTCGATTCATTGATGCGCGAGTGGGAAAGGTGCCAGACGCCAACGCTTATCTGGCAGATACCGGGTTTTCTGCTGAGCGGACTGCAGTACGCGCAGCAGAGCGCGCTGAGTCGCGTGTCCCGACAGCTGATGCTGGAAGGGCTTATCCTGCAGCTGTTCGGTCATGGGCTGAGCGTCTGTCAGGATGAAAGCGCGAAGCACGTCGCCCCGGCGGGCGGCGAACAGCAGCGGCTGGAGAGAGTTCGCCGCCTGCTGGAGCAGGCGCCGGAAAACGACTACACCCTCAATGAGCTGGCCCAGCGGGCGGCGATGAGCTCCAGCAGCTTGCGCAGTAAGTTTCGCCAGGCCTACGGCTGTTCGGTTTTTGACTACCTGCGCGATTGCCGGCTGGCGCGGGCAAGAAGCTATCTGCTGGAGGGCTATAGCGTGCAGCAGGCGGCCTGGATGTCGGGCTACCAGCACGCCACCAACTTCTCTACCGCTTTTCGTCGGCGCTACGGCATCTCGCCCTGCGATGTGCAAAAGCCGGGCTAATCCATTTTTCCCCTTTTTGCGAAAAATAGTCAGCGGCTTTGGCAGCGCGCATACGTATCCTGGCATTGCGCATAGCTATAGACAGCATCAAAAAGGTAATAATTCTTATTAACAATTAGAAATGCCTTTGGAGATGTTCATGTTTGCGAAAACTCGCCTGGCGCTACTGGTAGGATGGGTGACCGGCGGCGTCGCCTTCCCGCTGCTGGCCCAGGAAACAACAAAAAACGAAACCATCGTGGTCACTTCGCAGATGCAGAGCGGCGCGACCAAAATTGCCACCCCGGATATAGAGACCCCGCAATCGGTGTCTATTATCACGCGCGAGCAGTTTGAAGAACAGGGCGCGATCAGCGTCCGCCAGGCCGTGAGCTATACCCCCGGGGTATACAGCAACCAGATTGGTGCCTCCAACCGCTTTGACTATATCGTCCTGCGCGGCTTCTCCGACGGCAGCCTGGATAACGTCTATCTCGACGGCCTGAAAATGATGGGCGATACCAACTCGCACAGCTCGCTGGTGGTCGATCCGTGGTTCCTGGAAAATATCGAAGTGGTGCGCGGCCCTGCCTCGGTGCTGTACGGCCGCTCTTCGCCCGGCGGCATCGTCGCCCTCACCTCGCGTAAACCCTCATTCGATCCCGGCGGGGAAATTAAGCTGTTTGCCGGGAATAACAACCAGCGCGGGGCGGCGTTTGACGTTACCGGGGCGCTGGACGATAACGATCGCGTGGCGGCGCGCTTAAGCGGCATGACCCGCTATGCAGACTCGCAGTTTGATACCTTAAAAGAGCAGCGCTACGCGATTATGCCCAGCCTGACCTGGCGCATCACCGACCAGACGCGCCTTGATTTAATGGCCTATCTGCATCGCGACCCGGAGGGCGGCAGCCACTCGGGCCTCCCCTATGAAGGTACCGTGGTGCCGCACTACGGCAAGAAAATCGCTAACACCTTCTTCGAGGGAGAAGATGACTACGACAAGTACGATCGCCGCGAAAATATGGTCGGCTACAACTTCGAGCATCTGTTTGATAACGGCTGGTCGGTGCGGCAGAAGCTGCGCTACCTGCATACCAAAGTCGAGCTGAATCAGGTTTATGCCGCAGGCTGGCTGAACGAAACCGAGCTGAACCGCGGCTATTCCGGCTCGGACGAAAAGATGAACGCCATCACCCTCGATAACCAGCTCGACGGCAGCGTCGATACCTGGGCCGTTAACCATCGCCTGCTGATAGGGATCGACTATCAGGACCGCAGCAACGACACCACCGGCTACTATGGCGCATTCCCGGCCATTGACGCCTTTAATCCGGTCTACGGCGCGAAGCCGGATTACATCACCATGTATAGCCGCGAGAAGCACAAGCTGCGCCAGACCGGCTACTATTTACAGGATCAAATGTCCTGGGAGCGCTGGCGTTTGACCCTCGGCGGACGCTACGACCAGGTCAGCGTCTCCAACATCGATAAGCTTAATCAAACGCGCAGCGATCTGGATAAGAACAACTTCAGCACCCGCGCCGCGCTGCTGTATCTGTTCGATAACGGGTTTGCCCCGTACATCAGCTACTCCACCGCCTTTACGCCCACCAGCTTCGCCGACGAAAACGGCAACGTGCTGGATCCGATGAAAGGCAAGCAGTGGGAAGCCGGGCTGAAGTATGAGCCGGAAGGAATGAACAGCCAGTTCAGCGCCTCGGTATTCCGCATCAATCAGACCAATATCGCCACCAAAGAAGAGCCGACCGATCCGTATCGTTCGATTGGTGAAATTGAGTCGAAAGGGGTGGAGCTGGAGGCGATAAGCCAGCTAACGGATAGCTTCCGCCTGCAGGCCGCCTATACCTACACCGACATTCGCTATAAGAAAAGCAGCCCGGAAGAGCAAGGCAAGCGTGCAGTTTACGCACCGCGCAATCAGGCCAGCGCCTGGCTGAGCTATGATGTGAAAAGCGGCCCGCTGGATGGCCTGACGCTGGGTTCCGGCGTGCGCTACGTCAACGGCATTACCAGCGACCGCCTGAATACGCACACTCTGCCGTCCTGGACGCTGGTGGATATGGCGATCGGCTATGACCTGTCGAAGGTGGGAATTAAAGGCCTCAGCGCCCAGCTGAACGTGAATAACCTGACCGACAAGAGCTACGTTGCCGCCTGTAACTCGCTCTCTTACTGCTACTTTGGCGCAGAGCGCAGTATCGTCGGCAGCGTCTCCTGGAAGTTCTGATCGCGCTAAAAAAGCCCGGAGTGTTGCGCTCCGGGCTGCGGGTTACTCTTCCGCTTTATGGGCCCACGCGGGCATGGCCGTTAAGTAGCGCATCGCCCGCTTGCGCGCTTCCGCGGGGCCGACCTTCTGCCAGGAATCGAGGAACTCGGCCAGGCCGGAGACGGCGTCCTCCCAGGATTTAAGCTTCCCCTCGCTATCGCAGCACCAGGCGCAGTACTCGTCGCTTGCGCTTTTCGCATCCTCTGCGGACATCGGCATTCCACAGGCCTGACAAAACCGTTCTTGCTGTGACATAGAGCGCTCCTTTCTTGCGGATTGAGCATAAAAAATACAGCATTGTTTGCACAATAACGTTCTGCCAGTTCAAATATCCGTAAATTATTTATGGTTATTGTTGTATCACCCAGCATTGCTCCCGGTTCTCTGAACGCGTTCGTCTACACTAAACAGGGACAGGTGTTTGACGCAGCTGATTCAGGCGCATCCACGGTTTAAAACAGATTAAGACAGGACGCAACCATGCAACTTAACGACCCTACCCTTTTTCGCCAGCAGGCGTTGATTAACGGACGCTGGCGCGACGCCAGCAGCAAAGAGACCCTCGCGGTCACGAACCCCGCCAACGGCCAGCAGCTGGGCAGCGTGCCCAAAATGGGCGCCGCAGAAACCCGCGAGGCTATCGATGCCGCCGCCGGCGCGCTGCCCGCATGGCGCGCCCTTACCGCCAAAGAACGCTCCGCTATCCTGCGCCGCTGGTTTGAGCTGATGATGGAGCATCAGGACGATTTGGCGCGCCTGATGACGCTGGAACAGGGTAAACCGCTGGCGGAAGCAAAAGGTGAAATCAGCTACGCCGCCTCCTTTATCGAGTGGTTTGCCGAAGAGGGCAAGCGCATCTACGGCGACACCATTCCCGGCCATCAGGCCGACAAGCGGCTGCTGGTGATTAAGCAGCCGATTGGCGTGACCGCCGCTATCACCCCGTGGAATTTTCCCTCGGCGATGATCACCCGCAAGGCGGGCCCGGCGCTGGCCGCAGGCTGCACGATGGTGCTCAAGCCCGCCAGCCAGACCCCGTTCTCCGCGCTGGCGCTGGCGGAGCTTGCCAACCGCGCCGGGATCCCCGAGGGCGTGTTTAATGTGGTCACCGGATCGGCCAGCGAAGTCGGCAATGAGCTCACCGGTAACCCGCTGGTGCGCAAACTCTCGTTTACCGGCTCGACGGAAATTGGCCGCCAGCTGATGGAACAGTGCGCGAAAGATATCAAGAAGGTCTCGCTGGAGCTCGGCGGCAACGCGCCGTTTATCGTTTTTGATGACGCCGATCTGGATAAAGCCGTCGAAGGCGCGCTGGCCTCCAAGTTTCGCAACGCCGGGCAGACCTGCGTCTGCGCCAACCGCCTGTATGTCCAGGATGGCGTCTACGATCGTTTCGCCGAAAAGCTTCAGCAGGCGGTGAGTAAGCTGCAAATCGGCGATGGCCTGCAGCCGAACGTCACCATCGGGCCGCTGATTGACGAGAAAGCAATCGCCAAAGTACAGGAGCATATCGCCGATGCGCTGGGCAAAGGCGCGCGGATAGTAACCGGCGGGAAAGTTCATGAGCTCGGCGGAAACTTCTTTCAGCCAACGATTCTGGTGGACGTCCCCGGTGATGCCAAAGTGGCGAAAGAAGAGACCTTTGGCCCCCTCGCCCCGCTATTCCGCTTTAAAGATGAAGCGGATGTTATTGCTCAGGCCAACGACACCGAATTCGGCCTGGCGGCCTATTTCTACGCTCGCGATCTGAGCCGCGTCTTTCGCGTCGGCGAAGCGCTGGAGTACGGCATTATCGGGATTAACACCGGCCTGATCTCCACCGAGGTCGCCCCGTTCGGCGGCGTGAAATCTTCCGGTCTCGGCCGCGAAGGGTCGAAGTATGGCATCGAGGATTACTTAGAAATCAAATACATGTGCATTGGGATTTAACCAATAAACGCGCCAGCCCCAGCTGGCGCGGATTTTTTAACGCTCAAGTGCGGATCGGCCAGGAAATGTAGTCACGACGGCCGTTCGTTTGCCGCCCGGGTCTCTCCGCCCCTATTTAATCGTAACCGCCATTTTTATGCTTCAGGCAATGATAAAAATATTATTGCCCGTCAGGAAAAGTTATCTCCTCTCAGTCCGGGGCAGGTTCGACATAAGATTAATCGTAGGCTACAATAATCAACGCCGAGCTAAAGCTTAATTTTTGAATAGATTCATAGACATAAATTCAGCTTTAAAGAAGGACAGGACATCATTTTATTGACTATAAAACGAGCAAAAAGATGACGGATAGCACCATTAAAATTTACAACGCCCGCTATAGTAAGCTGATGAAGCTACTGGATTTTATTGCCGTCAACTTGTTCATTTTCGCTTATTTAAAATACTTTTTCGTCGAACCCTCAACGGCCTCTCTGTTCCTGGGCATAATATATTCACTGATTTTTATCAGAGCCAATGAACACTTTCAGCTATATTCTGGTCAGTTTAAAGGCCAGTATTTAAAAAAATTAACTAAATTGTTTTTCAGCGTCAGTATAAGCGGCTTGTTATCATTTTTATTGTTTGTAAGTGCCGAATTATTACTGAACAATCACGCCAGCACAAATGCGGTGCGATTAGCTGAAATTATTGTGCTGTGCTCGATTGCCATATTTATTAGTATGTTTCTGATTCGCGTTATCTCCAGCCGCTATTTTTTCAAATCCAGACTCAAGGTGGCTATTTTAGGCATAACGCCAGCCGGGCTGGCCATCGAGCAGGCGCTGTTTAAGGAGTATACCCACGACGGGATTGACATCACCTTCTTTGAGGACCGCGCCGTGCAGCGCGACAGTCGCCTGCTCAGCATTGATAAAAAAGGCAACTCACGCGACCTGCTGGCGCTGGCGAAAGCCGGAGAAATCGATGAAGTCTATATTGCCCTGCCGATGGTCGCCCAGCAGCGTATTCGCCAGTTCTTGAATGAATTTTCCGACACCACCGTAGATGTGTTTCTGGTACCGGACCTCTTTTCCTACAGCTCACATATTTCTCAGCTGCGGATGTTTGGCAATATTCAGACGATCAGCATTTTTACCTCGCCGTTTGAAGGCGAAGGCGCGGTACTCAAGCGTATCGAAGATATCGTGCTTGGCGCTTTTTTTACCCTGGTCAGCCTGCCGGTCATGCTGGCGGTGGCGATCGGAATTAAGCTGACTTCGCCGGGCCCGGTGCTGTTTAAACAAAACCGTTACGGCCTGAACGGTAAACAGATCCCCGTCTGGAAGTTCAGAACCATGCGCGTGATGGAAAACAGCGCGGTAGTGACCCAGGCAACGCGTAACGATCCGCGCATTACCCGATTCGGCGCCTTTTTACGTAAAACCTCACTTGACGAACTGCCGCAGTTTTTTAACGTGCTGCAGGGAACCATGTCGATAGTGGGCCCACGCCCTCACGCGGTCGCGCATAATGAGCAGTATCGCGTGCTGGTGGAAAATTACATGATCCGCCATAAAGTGAAGCCCGGCATTACCGGGCTGGCGCAAATACACGGTTTTCGCGGCGAAACCGACACGATTGATAAAATGGAAAAACGCATTCAGTACGATCTGGAATATATTCAGTCGTGGTCGCTGCTGCTGGACATTAAAATTGTGTTTTTAACGTTTTTCCGCGGATTTGTGGGGAAGAATGCGTTCTGAACTCACTTTCCTCGCAGGTTTGCTGGCGATGCCTTACGCATGGGCTGACCTGCAGGCAAAACCACATACCGGTGTGGCTGGCATCGATTTCGAGAGCCAGGTGGGTTATGACGTCGGTTACAATGACAACGTGACCTGGCAACGCTACGGCGGGAATGAAATCGGCTCCGCTTATCAAGGCGTTAAGCCGATTTTCAAAGCCATCGGCGAGCGCTACGAGGACCGCTATTTATTGATGTACTCCGGCGATTACCGCCGCTACGCCAGCGATAGCGCAGATAACCGCGACAACCATTTTTTTATGTTTAACGGCAAGTGGCGCTTCGGCAGCATGCACGGGCTGTCGTTGGATCTCGATGAAACGTTCGGCCATGAAGAGCGCGGCCGCGATACCACCGAGGGGTTTCTCCCCGAGCAGTTTAAAGAGTTTGGCATTAATAAGCCCATCGCCACGCGCTTCTTTAACAGTGAACTGCGCTATAGCTACGGGGCGCCGGAAGGGCGCGGTAAAGCAGAAGTTGCGCTAATGCATAAGCAGCTGCGCTTTCGTAATCTCGACAGCATTGAGGACGCCAGCGCCGACTTTCATTATTACATGCACGATCAGGAGTGGCATGAAAACAGCCTGGTCGCCGAGCTTTTTGATCAAAAAGCCAAAACGCTGCGCTATCGCTACAGTTTTATTACCAACCAGCGTCGCTATGAGCTCAACCCGTTAAAAGACAGTAACGAATATTATCTGCTGGTCGGCATGAAAAATCGTCTTTCCGGCAAGACCGAGATCAACGGCAACGTCGCCTGGCTGTATAAAGATTTTATCCATAATCCCGACTCGCAGGGATTCAACGGCCTGAACTGGGATATTAACGCCGACTGGAAACCGCTTGAACAGATAAAGCTCAACCTACACAGTTCACAACGAATAAAAGATCCCACCGACTCCGGCGGCTATATTCTGGTATCAAATTTCGGTCTGGGCTATGAGCACCACTGGCTGGTCGACAGGTTCTCCACTCTGGTTGATTACTCTTATATTACAGAGGATTACAAACACCAGACCAACGGACGCAAAGATCGATCAAACCTCGTGTCGCTCACCTTCAACTATGACTACCGTCCATCCGTTAATTTTCAGCTGAAGCTGCAATGGAACACGATGCATTCTAATAAAGAAAAAGATGCCTTTTATATTGGCCCGGACTATGACCATGAGGTCGAGCGCACGCTGGGCTACCACGACTCGGCCATTATTTTTATGACGCAGGTACAAATATGATCCTTAGCTATGGAAAACGGGCGGTGATTTCTCTTCTGGCGCTATGGCTGGCGGGCTGTTCGGCGCCGCCGCAGACGATCCGAACGCCGCCGGATGCCGTTTATCATCTGGACCAGGGAGATGAGATCAATATCGCGGTTTCCGGCGAGCAGGATCTCACTATGCGCGTAAAAATCGATAATAGCGGCAGCGTTGATTATCCTTATATAGGCTCCCTGATGCTGAAAGGGAAAACGCCTGAACAGGTCGGCAACGAAATTGCCGATAAGCTGCGCGGTAACTATCTGCAGGCGCCAATGGTGACCGTGAGCATTGCCGAATACCGTAAAATTTATCTGTTAGGCGAAGTCAAAAAACCGGACGGTTACGCCTGGGAACCGGGCTTAACCGCTGAAAAAGCCATTGCGCTGGCCGGCGGCTTTACCGATCGCGCCGATCGCCATGACATCCGCATTCGTCAGTTTCGCAGCGGTAAACTGCTGGAAAACGTCGCCGCCGACTCCGCCGTACAGGCCGGAGATACCATCATCATTGGCATGAGTTTCTTCTGATATGGCTATTTCATTAGTTGAAAATGGAAAGAAGAAAGAAGGCTTTATCGACTTCACGCCTTATTTCAACAAAATTAAGCACAAGCTGATCTGGTGCCTGGTGGTGGTGGTGGTGGCTGCCGCGGCGTCGTGGATCCTGACGCGCTTTATGTCATCCAGCTATACCGCAACCGCGACGGTGCTGTTTAAAGCGCAGTCGCAGGATGTTACCCCCCTGCCGCGGCTGGAAAACTATGATTCCACCCGCAGCGATTACTATGAAACCAAATACGCGCTAATGGGCTCCCGCGTGGTGCTGGAAGCCGCGGTAAAAGCGCTAAAGCTGGATCGGGACCCGGAATTTAACGGCGGGGACAATCTTGATGAGGCCGCGCGGGTCAATAATGCGCTGCGCGCCCTGCAAAAAAACCTGACCATCTCCGGCGTGCGCACCACGCAGCTGGTATCCGTTTCGATGGAGGCGAAATCGCCGCAAAAAGCCGCCGATATCGCCAACGGCGTGGCGCAGGCGTTTATCGATTACAGCCTGGCGCAGAAGCAGAAAATCTTACTTCAGGCCCAGGGCTGGAACGAGAAAATGATGGACGATCTGCGCGATAAGCTCGATCGCCAGAAAGCCGACATCGATGATTTTCTCAAACAAAACGGCCTGCTGACCTTCCGCAGCATGGATGGCTACGAGACCGAGCGCCTGGGGATCGTGATTAACCATCTGGCCGACGCCACCCAGCGCCGTCTGAAAGCGCAAACGGTATGGGATAAAGTGCGCCGTCAGCAGGGAAAAGCGCCGGAAGCCATCATCTCGCTGCCGGAAATTTCCGGTCATCCGCAGATTCAGGATCTGTGGATCGCGCTGATCCAGACGCGGCGTAACCTATCGGAAGCGGCAAAACACTATGGCCCTAAGCATCCGAAATATCTTCAGGCTCAGGCCCAGCTGCAGGTCGTCAACGGGCAGATAGGCCAGGTGTTGGGGGAACTGCTTAACGGCTTACGCCAGCAGTATCAGATTGCGCTGGACGATGAGCAGCACTATCAGCAGATGCTCAACGACCAGAAAGCCGACTTCCAGGCGCTGGGCGCCAAGCGCGATAAATACAACACCATGATGACCGCGCTGAACAAAACCGAAGAGCTGTATAAATCGCTGTATCAGCGGGCGAATGAGCAGAAGCTCTCCGAGAGCTTTTCGGTTCCCGATGAAGTGATCTACGATGCCGCCGTGCCGCCAAATCTTCCCTCTAAACCGCAGCGCGGTCTGCTTATCGTGATGGCGACCCTGATGGCGCTGGCGCTGTACATCATGTACCTGATAGTCAGCACCGCGCTCGACAAAACGGTGAACAGCATCAGCGAACTTAAAGCCAAAACGGGCCTTGATGCCAGCGGTGAGTTTCCGCTGTTGCCTCAGGCGAACAGCGCGAAGCTGACGTTCCAGAACCTGCTGTATGCCGATATGCTCCACAGCCTGCGCCTGGCGCTGCTCGGCCAGAATACTCATAGCGGGACGATACTGGTGACCTCGGCGCAGGCAGATGCCGGCAGCAGCCTGATTGCCGAAATGCTGGCGTGGTCCGCCGCTAAGTCAGGCAAAACCTTGCTCATCGATGTAGATTATCTGGCAAGCGCGGGGCTCTCCGCGCGCTATCCTCAGCATAAAACAGGGTTCAGCGAGCGTCTTGATGGCCGCAGCGCCGCGTCCAAGGCGGTGGCCCCCCTTTCCGAGACGCTGGATTTTATGCCGCGAGGCGAACTCAGCGACTCAGCCCTGCTGCTGCTCACTTCTGAACGGCTCCCGGCGCTGCTGACGACGCTGCGGCAGACCTACGATTATCTGATTATTGATGCGCCATCGCTCGGGCTGGCCCAGGACGCCCTGCTGCTGGCGCCGCACGTCGATATCAGCCTGCTGGTGGTCAACGCAGGCGAGCAGGCGTCACGCATCCGCGACGCGCAACATCGTCTGCAAGCCGCCGCGCCAACGCCTGTCGCCACCATGCTTAACCGGGTGCAAGAAGAGAACCTGGAGACGCAGGAGGGCAAACGCCTGCCCGAGCGCGGCATGGGCGAACTGATTTCACCGAAGTAGCGATTATGAACTTAATTAAGAGTATTTCTTCAATCGCCAGCTCCTCGGTCCTCTCGCAGGCGATCGGCGCTTTTTCCGTATGGCTGATTTCCCATCGCTACGGCATGGCGGAAGTCGGGCACTATGCGATGATCTACAGCAACGTGCTGATTGGCGCGCAGGTTTGCACCTTTGCGTCGCAGCTGCTGATCCCGCGCCAGGAAGAGCATGAGCTGGGGCAGAACGTGGTGTTTTGCCTGCTGCAAAGCCTGCTTCTGGCGCTGCCGTGGGCGGTCATCACCGGACTGATATTCCATCTCAATATCGCGTTTCTCTACCTGCTCACCTTCGGCTATGCGCTGGTTTTGATCGCCGAGAACCTCTCGCTGCGCGGCGGTAACTATCAGTTCCTCACCTTCCAGCGTATCGCCGTGTCGCTGGTGGTGGCGATAGCTCTGCTGGCGATGCCGAATACCACGCTGTTCTATATTGCCTGGATGGCGGGCATTTTGCTGCTGCTCGGCCTCTGCCTGCTGCGTTTGTTTCGCTTCAGCACCCTGACGCCGGCGCACTTTTCACCGCGAGCGAACGGCCTTTTTGCGCGCCAGCACTGGCAGCACCTCAGCCGCGTCGGCAGCGCGGAAGTGCTGGCGATGGCCAGCAATAACCTGCCGACGATGTTGATAAATATCTGGTTTTCACCGCTGGTCGCGGGCTATTTCTCGGTGGTGAGCCGCTTCTGTTTATCACCGGTGATGATTGTCGGTAACGCGGTGCGCAACTCCATCTTTTCAAAATGGTCGATGGATTTTCGCAACGGCACCTTTAACTATCCGGAGTACAAAAAGATTCGCCTGCTGCTGATGGCCGCGGCGCTGATCTGTATCCTTGGGATCTGGATTTTCTATCCGCTGGTCATGCGCCTGGGCTTCAGTCAGGAGTGGCTCAATTCCATTCCAACCTCACGCTATATGCTGCCCTATCTGTTCGCCGCGCTGGCCGTCAGTCCGCTGACCGTTATTGAGCTTATCTTTGGTTCTAAACGCTATTTTTTACGTATTCAGATCGAGCAGCTGCTGATTATTATCGTCGCTTTTATCGCGCTGCCTGAATTGGGCCAGCGCTATGAGATAGCCCTCCTGACGTTCTCCGTGCTGACCAGCATTCGCTATCTGTTCATCCTGCTGAAAATGAACAAACGGGCGCTACAGCTCTCCCGGCAGGAGCAGAAAATATGCAGCTAAACACCGGTCGCTATCTGGAGGTATTCGCGCTGACGACCATCGTCTTCTGCGGCACGATTCAGTATTTCACCGGCGTGGCAGCCGTGCTGTGGCTCCCCTTTTTCATGGTGCTGGTGATGGTGGTCCTGCTGATGATGCAAAGCCGGCCGCAGCCGCTGGCGCTTAGCGCGCGCGAGAAGGTGGTGCTGGCGCTGTATCTGACTTTTATCATCCTTAGCCTCTGCGCCACGGTTTTACAATCCGGCATCGTTACCGCCATCGTCGGCTTCAAAAACGAACTGGCCCTGTCGCTGGTGATGTTTTGCATGCTGCTCGGCATGTTTCGCGAGTCGCAGCTGCACCGCCTGACCCGGCTATTTTACTGGCTGTTCTACGTCCAGTTCCCGCTGGCTATCTATCAGGTGCTGGTGGTGGTGCCAAAACGCGTGGCTTTGCGCGGCGAGGATGAAAAGTGGGATTCGGTGGTCGGCACGTTTGGCGGCGACCCGATGGGCGGCGGCAATACCGCGGCTATGGGGATGTTCTGCCTGCTGATTATGCTGCTGAAGGTGTCCGAATTTAAGCACGGTATCTGCTCGTTCAAGTCGATGGCGGCGCATATCGTGCTGGCCTTTTTCCTCTGCGTGGTGGGCGAGGTAAAGTTCGTGATTCTGCTGTCGCCTTTCTTACTGGCGCTGCTGTGGATCATGCCTGCTTACGTCAGCGGCATCAGCAAAGTCACCCTGCGCTCGTTGATGATTATCGCCGCCGGAATGGTGGTGCTAATTTTTGCCGCTATCACCATTCTGGCGTCCAATTACTCGTCGGCCTTCGGCGGGGACCCGACCAAAAGCGCGCTCTCGGTATTTATCGATTCCCTCGGCTATATCTTTGATACCAATTACATTATGGAAAGCGGCGAGCTCGGCCGGTTTACCACTATTTTCTTCTGGCTCCAGCATAACGAGCTTTTTGGCCCCGGCGGGATGCTGTTTGGCTACGGTCTGAACGCCACCAACAGCGGCAGTACCGTCTCCCCCGGCTATATTGGCGCCTGGTATCATCTGATACTCGACTCCACCGCGCTGAGCATGATGCTGTGGGAAGTCGGTATTATCGGCGTGATCTTATTTATCGCCATGATTGCCGCTATTCTCATCGGCATGCGGCCCAAAGAGACCTTTTCCCGCTACGATCTCAAACGGGAAGATTTACAGCTGCTCAGCTCCGCGCCTGCGTTTTACGTCTTTGCCATTGGCTGTTTGCTCAGCCTTCCCTACAGCCAGATCCTGATGATCATTCCCATGCTACAGTTTTTATTATGGCTGGCCCTCGGGGCGCTTATTGTCATTCATCGTTCCGTCCGTCTGAACTCCGGTACCCAATATGAATAAAACGCCATCAATTACCGTCAGCATTAAGACCCTCAACGAAGCGCAGGGTATTGAAAAAACGATCGACAGCGTCCGCAAGCAATTGCAGCCTTACCCGCATCAGATTATCGTCGCCGATAGCCTGTCCACCGATAATACCCGCGAGCTGGCCGTCGCCAAAGACGCGATGGTGGTCTGCCTCGATAACGCGAAAGATCGCTGCTGCGGCGTGGGCCACCAGCTGGGCTGGTTATTCAGCGAAGGGGACTATCTGCTGCTGCTGGACGGCGATATGGAGCTGGAGCCGGGTTTTCTCGACACCGCCGTGGCGTTTCTTGAAACGCATCCCGAATATGCGGGCGTGGCGGGCAGCGTCGAGATGGATGACGCCGCTAACTATGAGTTTAAATCGCGCAAGCAGCGCCTGCATCTTATCTATCCGCAGGGCGATACCGATCATCTTGGCGGCGGCGGCCTTTACCGCCGTTCGGCAATCGAGAAAATTGGCTATCTGACCAATCTTAACCTTCACGGTTATGAAGAAGCCGAATTGGGGATCCGCTTGCAGGCCGCGGGCTATAAACTCCACCGCCTCGCCGCGCCCTATTTTAGCCATGCGTCCTATACCATGCCGACATTTAAAATGCTGACCTATCGCTGGAAGAACGGTTTTTTATGGGCGCCGGGTGAGCTATTACGCAACTGCTGGGGAAAAAAGCATTTCCCCGCCGCGCTTAAGATTGTTCGCAACGAACTGATATTCACGCTGTATATCCTGGTATTGATTATTTGCCTCCTGTCGTTCAATCCCGGGGTGATTATTATCGCCCTGCTTCCGCTGCTGGCGTTTATCGCGCTGAAGGCGATTAAAAATAAGTCGCTGCGGGACGGCGTCCAGAGCGTGATCAACTTATCGTTATTTTCCGCAGGCATGGTGCGAGGCGTCATTAACCCCGTTCGCGATCCGCTGAAACAACCCGCCGTGACCGTCTCCAACCCAAAACATATCCAGACAGAACATGAAAATATTATTCGTTAATAAATTCTTTTTTATTAAGGGCGGAGCGGAAACCGTTTTTTTCCAGGAGCGAGACGCCATGCTGCAAGCGGGCTATCAGGTTGTCGACTTCAGCATGCAGCATGCGGAAAATAAGCCTTCGCCCTGGGAAAGCTTCTTCGTACATAACGTGGATTATCATCAAAGCCACGGGCTGACGGGCAAGCTCAAAGCGGGCATCGACTTTATCTACAACGCTGAGGCCTGCAATAAACTCAACACCCTGCTGCTGGAGCAGCGCCCGGATATTGTGCACTTTCACAATATTTATCATCAGCTGACGCCCGCATTGATTGGCGTCGCTAAGCGCTTTGGCTGCAAAACCGTACTGACGGCGCACGATTATAAAATCGTCTGCCCATCGTACACCATGCTGCGCGATGGCCACGTCTGCGATGACTGTCTTACCGGTTCGGTGAGCAACGCCTTTCGCCATCGTTGCCAGCAGGGCGATACCTTTAAAAGCCTGCTGCTCTCGCTTGAAGCCTACTGGCAAAAGTTCGCGCAAAATTACGCCATGCTCGATTGCATTATCGCTCCCAGCGAATTTATGCGTCAGACGCTGCGGCGTAAATTACCCAGGTCGCGGATCGATGCGATCGTCAACGGTATTGATGCCAGCACCACGATCCCGGGCGATACGGCGGGGGATTATTTCCTCTATATTGGCCGCTTGAGCCGTGAGAAAGGCGTGGCCACCCTGGCGCTGGCGCAGCAAAAAATGCAGCAGTCCATGCCGCTGAAAATCGTCGGCGATGGCCCTCTCGGCAGCGACCTGCGCGCCCGCTTTAGCGGTCCGGAATTTCTCGGCTATATGCGCCACGGAGACGCGCTCAACGCGTTGATTCGCGGCGCGCGGGCGGTGATCGTCCCTTCCGAATATTATGAAAACTGCTCGATGTCGGTGCTGGAGGCCATGGCGTTCGGTCGCCCCGTCGTCGGCGGCAATATCGGCGGCATTCCGGAGCAAATTCGCGATGGCATTGATGGCTATCTGGTGGAACCCGGGGATGCCGACGCGCTGGCGCGCATCATGGATAGCCTGGCCGCCAATCCGCAGCAGGCGCGTGAAATGGGCATCAACGCACGCCAGCGTTTAGAGGAGAAATACGATCTCGCCCGGCATATGCAGGTTCTGCAGGAACTCTATCAGCAGCTCGTGGGGGAAGCGAAATGAAGCTCAAAGTGACGGTGCTTGGCACCCGCGGTATTCCGAACGTCCAGGGCGGCGTTGAGACCCATTGCCAGAATCTTTATCCAGAAATCTATCACCAGAATCACGCCGATATCTGCGTCATTGCCCGCTCACCGTACGTGGACTATCGCCGTAGCGAATATAAAGGCGTGCGGTTGAAAAGCCTGTGGGCACCCAAAAGCCGTAAATTCGAAGCCATTATTCACTCTACGCTGGCCGCCTTCACTACCCTCTTTGACGGCTCAAATGTGGTTCACGTTCACGCGGTCGGCCCTGGCCTGGTGGTCCCGCTGCTGCGCCTGCTCGGCAAGCGCGTCGTTTTTACCCACCACGGCCCGGACTACGATCGCCAGAAGTGGGGCAAAATGGCGAAAGAGATGCTGCGCCTCGGTGAGAAATGGGCGGTGAAATATGCTAACGAGGTTATTGTTATCTCGGAAGTGATTAATACGCTCATTAAGACCAAACACGGCCGTACCAACGCTAACGTGATCTATAACGGCGTGCGCCAACCGCAGCTTCCCGCCGAAGAGACGCGACGGGCCACGCTGAATCAGTATTCGCTGGAAGCCGGACAATACGTTGTCGCCGTCGCCCGTTTTGTGGAAGAAAAGGGGCTGCACGATCTGCTTGCCGCCTACAAAGCCTCGAACTGTTCGCTGCCGCTGGTGCTGATTGGCGATGCCGACCATCCCGATGAGTACAGCGAGCGGCTGAAGAAGCAGGCGGCCGAAACCCCGGGAGCGATCATGACCGGTTTTATTAGCGGCGATCCGCTGCACACTTTGTTCTCACAGGCCGGGCTTTTTGTTCTACCGTCTTATCACGAAGGGCTGCCCATTGCCCTGCTGGAAGCCATGTCCTGGTCACTGCCGGTTATCGTCAGCGATATCCCGGCCAACCTCGAGATTGGCCTGCCTGCCGAGGTCTATTTTCCGACGGGCAATGTCGCCGCGCTGGCGCAAAAGCTCCAGTCCTGGCGCGGCGAGGAGACCGCGGATTACAGCCAACTGATGCCTAAATACCGCTGGCCGGACATTGCGGCAAAAACCGCTCAGGTCTATCAGCGTTTAATGAATAAGAGTCAACCGTGACTAAATCAACATCCGACCTGGTCGTCGAGCGCTTTTATTCCGCGCTTGACCCGGAAACAGAAACCTCACTCACGCCGGAACAAAAGCGCGGTATTGAACAGGCGCTGGTGAGAGCGAGCCTGGCCTCGCGCCATCGCATCGATTTTCGCCATAGTTTTCCTTTTCTGCATCGCCGCTATTTCGTGGTCTTTTTATGCGGCCGCGATCTGCGCAAAATTCCGCGAGAGAGTACGCTGCTCGGGCGTATATTCTCCACCCTGGCGATTACCATCGCCGTGCTGTTCGCCATTCTTGCGGTGCTGCTGGCGCTCTATATGCTGAAATCCGCGCTGGGTATCGATGTGTTTAAAAACTTCCACGTCGGTATCTGGACGTGGTTTGTGAACCTCCACGATAAAGTGAATTAACGATGAGCTCTTTTTCGCTGCGCCGCGCCGCGCGCCTGGTGGCGCTACTGCTGGCCGGAGTCATACCCTCAGCGGCAGTGCTGGCTGAACGCACGGTTATCACCCCGCCGGCCTTTACCGGTCTGTTGACGAACCCAGGGATCGGCGTGGCCAGTTTCAACGATGGTTATGGTCAGAAACCCTCTCTGAAAGAGTATCCGGACACCGGGTTTGAATACGATCGCTTTTACTGGAGCGATCTGGAGCCTGAAGAAGGCGTCTATGATTTTGCGCCGATCGATCGTGCTTTCAGCGTCGCCGCCCGGCATCAGCCGGCGATGAACGTCGGATTGCGTTTCATGGCGCTCGATGAACCGCAATCGGGCTCGAAAATCCCCGCCTGGCTTATCAAAAAAGGCATTCAGGGACAATGGGTCGAAAATGGCAAAACCTTTGTGCCGGACCTCAGCGATCCGACCTTTATCGCCTATGCGCAAAAGCTGCTTAACGCCCTCGGCGCGCGTTATGACGGCAATCCGAACCTCGGGTTTGTCGATATCGGCATGGTGGGTTCGTGGGGGGAATGGCACAACTCCAATTTCCCTGACGTTGCGCCGTTGCTGGAAAAGTACGCTCCGGAGCAGCTCAATCGCTACGTTGATATGCACTTCAGCAGTTTCCCGAAAACGCCCAAAATCATGTTAATCAGCGGCGGTAATTCGCTGGCCTGGGCCAGCCAAAAAGGCGCGGGGTGGCGTGCGGATTGCTGGGGAGACTGGCATAACTTTTCCGCAGAGTGGAGCCATATGCGCGATGACTATCCTCAACGCCTGGCCGCGGCGCAGACGGCGTGGTCCGGGTTTAATGATAGCTGGCAGCACGCCCCCGTTAGCCTGGAAATTTGCGGTTATATGGCGGAGTGGGAAAGCGTGCAGCACTATACCCGCGAAGAGGTCCAGGCAAGCTTCGACTGGGCATTAGCGCAGCACGCCAGTACCCTGAATCTGAAATCGCGTCCGGTACCGGCAGCGTATCGCGATATCGTTGATAGCGCGTTATTGCGAATCGGCTACCGCTACCGGGTGGGTCAGCTGGAATGGGATACGCCCGTACGCAGCGGTATGCCGCTTACGCTAAACGTCACCTGGCGTAACGACGGCGTCGCGCCAGCCTATCTCCCGTACCTTGTGCAATGGCGGATAGTCAATGACGCCGGAACTACCGTTACGCAAATCAAAACGGCGGATGACGTTCGCCAGTGGCTGCCCGGCGAACATCACAGCAGCGCTACGCTGCCGCTGCCTGCCGGACTCCCGGGCGGCCAATATCGTCTGGAAGCGGCCCTGACCAATTATCAGGGCCAGCCGCGTATTCAACTCGCTAACGAAGGTAAAACCGGTGATGGATGGTATTCACTGGCTTCGTTTAACCTTAAGGAATAACCATGTTTGAGGCTATCAGGCTGGTCGCCCGGGAAATCAAATCCTGCGGCGGCATAAAAGCGAAAATCGCGGTTCTGCTTTATCGTCTGGCGACGCTCTATCGCAGCCGTAATCCTCTGTGGAAGATCTGCGGGATCCCCTTCGTTATTCTCAATATCGTGATTAACGAGTGTTTATTTTGCATTGAGCTGCCGTGGCGAGCGCGCATTGGCTATGGGCTGAAGCTGTATCATCCGCACTGCATCGTGATTAATCGGGGAACGGTCATCGGCCAGAACTGCACCCTGCGCCAGGGCGTCACGATTGGCAGCGTGACCGACAGTCAGGGTCGTGAGGGCGACAGCCCGCGCATCGGCGATAACGTCGAATTTGGCGCCCACGCCGTGGTGATTGGCGCGGTCACGCTGGGCGACAACGTCAAGGTTGGGGCAGGCACGGTGGTGACCAAAGATCTGGCCGCAGGAATGATTGCCGTCGGTCAACCCTGTCGGGTATTAAACGGTATTTAGCGCGGGTTTGCCTGGGAAGGAAACCCGCGCTGGTCGAAACGCGGGTTTTATTGCGAGCAGGATGACAGCCGCTGACCGGAACTCAGGCTCTCAGCTTAACCGGTTCGCTAAAATCATCGGCGGGCTCCAGCTTAAGACTGAACGTCGCCAGTAACGCTTCGGCTCGTTCGTGAAAACCACGTAGCGTCTTTTCAAGCTTTTCAGTGACTTCAGGATCGTCAATCGCGACCGGACGCCAGACGCCCTCTTTGTCGAACAATCCAAACTGATAGCTATAGGTGAAGCGCGATTCCTGCGCTTCCATCTCCATCCACCATCCCCAGAACTCGCGTTTTTCAGGCGCTGGTTTTACGTTGACGCAAACAGCCAGGCAATCGAAAAAGAAGCGGTTGTCTTCACATTGCTCCTCACGGATGTAAGGGCCAAGCGCCGTGAATTTCTTAATCAGCTTACTCTTCAGGTGTCCACTCGGTAACGTCATTGCGATCTCCTTTAGTGATGCCATGACGTTACCAAATCGATAGAATTTAGCAATATATTAACTAAATCTATGGCTAATCCAGCGGGCGATCTGCCGCAGCGCGTGATCGAAATTGCGATAGACCGGATTGAACGGGATCTCCAGCAGCTTGCCATCGGATGATGATGAAGTAATCAGCCGCGACTCCTCCTCCGGGCTGAACGGATCGTCTTTCCAGAAGCCTGAGAGCATCGGCGTGGGGCAGCGGCGCCCCAGCAGCCCCTGAACCTTCAGGGAATAGCGGTTAAGCTCAACGCGCAGCGCGTCGTCGGAAGCGTCATGCATCCCCAGCCGCGAAGCCAGAACGTCAAGATACATCTCCGGCACCCGCCCCTGATGCAGCGGGTCCACCAGCAGGCCGTGTACCACCGGCCCCAGGCAGGCCACCGCCTTCAGGCGCTGGGACTCAAGATAGCCCAGCCGCACGGCGATATTCGCGCCGAAACGGAAACCAAAGGCGGCCACGCGGGTATGATCGACCCAGGGCACATTAGCCAGATGCTGCAGCACATACTGGTGCAGCAGACTGGTATCCTGGGTCAGCTTGCATTTTGAGGAGAAACCGATGGAAGGCATATCCACGGTCAGCATAGCGATACCCAACGGCGCAAAATAGTTTTCATACAGGTTGTAATAATCGGTCTGTAGCGCGTCAAGCCCGCCGCACATCAGTACCGTCGGGAACGGCCCATCGCCTGGCGGCATATGCAGGAAACCGGTGATCGGCGCGGCGCCGGGGATAGAGAACTCCAGCTCTCGCAGCTTGCCGGGCAAGCGCTGAGCGGCTTCTTCATAAGCCCGGTATGCCAGCACCTGCGCCTGTTCCGCCAGCTCATCGCCCTTGATGTGCGGATAGGCGGCAATGCTGTAAAGGTTTGCCGCATGGAGCCAGTGACGACCGCTCACGAGCAGATTCTCTTCCTGACCGGCCTTCTGCTGCCAGTCCATCGCCTGTTTGGCCCATTCAAAGATCCAGTTGCCGCCGCGATAGCCAACGACCGTATCATAAAGCTCCGGGTCGGTTCGCTCGGCATCGCTCATGACGATGCGCGCCTGCACGTCGAGGATTTCCTGCGGCGTCACGCCACGCCAGATCCACATCAGGCGGTTAATCAATCGATACCAGTGATCAACGTGATTACCGCTGAGCGCAGACTGGATCGGTTGCTGCGCTCCGGTATTAAACCGACGCACCAGCGTGGAGGTTTCCGGATGTTTGAATCGGGGTTTAAACAGCGTTTCGCTAAGGTTAGCCTGGGACATGTGCAGCCTCCATCATGTTGCCACTGAAGCTATTGTAACCTGCGCAAGGGTAAAAAAACCACGCCCGGCAAAACCGGGCGTGGTAATTAGCATTTATGCTGGAAATTAACGACCTGCGATAGGCGGTACGAACACCACGCCCATATCCCACGGCTGTTCAATCCAGGTATCCTGGGGAATATCAACAACATAATCATCAACCAGCGGGCGACCGGCCGGTTTTGCGAAGATAGTGACAAAATGTGCTTTCGGATACATTTCGCGGATGGCTACGGCGGTACCGCCGGTGTCGACGAGGTCATCGATCACGATAAAGCCTTCGCCATCGCCTTCAGCACGTTTCAGCACGGTCAGTTCACGCTGATTATCGTGGTCATAGCTTGAGATGCAAACGGTATCAACATGACGAATACCCAGTTCACGCGCCAGTAGTGCTCCCGGTACCAGACCGCCGCGGCTAACGGCAATAATGCCTTTCCACTGTTCAACCGGCAGCAGGCGAGTGGCCAGCTTGCGGGCGTGAATCTGCAACATGTCCCAGGTGACGACGTATTTTTCGCTCATGTGAAGTGTCCCAGCCTGTGTAATACGGCTTAAATAATGTTCGAGGGGGAAAATGGTTGCGCGAGATTATAGAGATCTGACGCGCTAAAAACCAGCGTTAAGCGGCCACGACGACTCTTTTTACGTGGTTTACACTACCAGAGTACACGGAAAGTGGTATTCTCAACCCCATCGCGCAAGCCCGGGCTTGTAGTGTATTTGATTGCTAACCCCTCGATCTGCAAACGACTTTTGCAGGTGATTGTAAGGAGACTTATCGTGTCTGAACTGTCTCAATTATCCCCGCAGCCGCTGTGGGATATTTTTGCCAAAATCTGCTCTATTCCTCACCCCTCCTATCACGAAGAACAGCTCGCTGAGCACATCATGGGCTGGGCAAAAGAAAAAGGCTTACACGCGGAACGCGACCAGGTTGGCAACATTCTGATTCGTAAAGGCGCGACTGCCGGTATGGAAAACCGCAAACCGGTTGTGCTGCAGGCGCACCTCGATATGGTGCCGCAGAAAAACAACGATACCGTTCATGACTTCGCTAAGGACCCGATTCAGCCGTACATCGACGGCGAGTGGGTCAAAGCGCGCGGCACCACCCTGGGCGCCGACAACGGTATCGGCATGGCTTCCGCGCTGGCGGTACTGGCTGACGACAACGTGGTTCACGGCCCGCTGGAAGTGCTGCTGACCATGACGGAAGAAGCCGGTATGGACGGCGCGTTTGGCCTGCAGGCCAACTGGCTGCAGGCGGATATCCTGATCAACACCGACTCCGAAGAAGAAGGTGAGATTTACATGGGCTGTGCGGGGGGTATCGACTTCACCTCTGACCTGGCGCTGACCCGCGAAGCCGTTCCGGCCGGTTTCCAGAGCTTTAAGCTGACCCTTAAAGGACTCAAAGGCGGCCACTCCGGCGGCGAGATCCATGTTGGTTTAGGTAATGCCAACAAGCTGCTGGCACGCTTCCTCGCAGGCCATGCTGAAGAGCTGGATCTGCGCCTGGTCGATTTCAACGGCGGCACCCTGCGCAACGCGATCCCGCGTGAAGCGTTCGCGACAGTCGCCGTGGCCGCGGATAAAGCGGACGCGCTGAAAGCGCTGGCTAATGAGTACCAGGCGATCCTGAAAAACGAGCTGGCGGCCAAAGAGAAAAACCTGACTGTGCTGCTGGAGTCGGTTGCTAACGAGCAGCCTGCGCTGACGGCCCAATCTCGTGATACCTTTGTGCGTCTGCTGAACGCCACGCCAAACGGCGTCATCCGCAACTCTGATGTGGCAAAAGGCGTGGTGGAAACCTCGCTGAACGTCGGCGTGGTGACCATGACCGGCGACAACGTGCAGATTCACTGCCTGATTCGCTCGCTGATCGACAGCGGCAAAGATTATGTCGTGAGCATGCTGGATTCGCTGGGCAAGCTGGCCGGTGCGAAAACCGAAGCGAAAGGCGCCTACCCGGGCTGGCAGCCGGACGCCAACTCGCCGGTGATGCATCTGGTGCGTGAAACCTATCAGCGTCTGTTCAACAAGACGCCGAACATCCAGATTATCCACGCGGGCCTGGAGTGCGGTCTGTTCAAAAAACCGTATCCGGATATGGACATGGTTTCTATCGGGCCAACCATCACCGGTCCTCACTCCCCGGATGAGCAGGTTCATATCGAAAGCGTGGGCCAGTACTGGACGCTGCTGACTGAACTGCTGAAATCCATTCCGGCGAAGTAAGACAACACAGGCCCACTCCGCAGAGAGTGGGCCTTTTCTTTATAAAATGACCGAGCGAAAGCACGCCGTGCCGATTGTGGTAACCGCATCCGGGCATACCTGTCACGCGCTGTATGTGGGGTCGATTTGCCGCCGCATCAAATAATTAAGAAATTGTTCACCCCGCGCCGTCACTTCCTGTGGCTGAATAACCGTGAAGCCGTGACGCGCAAAAAAGGGCTTTGCCGTAATACTGGCCTCTACCGTATAAGCGCGCTCAGGAAGCTGCCTCAATAGCGTATTGAGCAGCGCGCTGGCGACGCCCTGGCGGCTATAGTCGGGAGAGACAAATAGTAAATCGATATAGTCATCCACGGCGGTAATAAACCCGACCGGCGAGGCATCATTTATTGCCACCAGTACGCGTGACGCCGCGAGTTTTTGCCGCCAGCGGGCTTCATCAACCTGCGCCCAGGCGGCAATTTGCCGGGGGGAATAGTCAGCGCTGGCGGTCTCTTTAACGGCGCGTAAAAATAGTGCGCATAGCGCCGGAAAATCCCGCTCTTCGTACATTCTTATCGTTAACATCGTTACAATCCCAAAACGAGTTGCCGCTCCAGCTGCGGATCAAGCAGCGTCACGTGCAGCCCCACCAGCCTGACTCCCCGACCTCCGCGCCGCTCGTGCCAGGCTTTGTGCGCGGTAGAAATCAAATCATCTTTATTCAGCCGGGGCCAGACATGTTCCTGGGTGGTGAGCTGAAAATCATTAAACTTCAGCTTGACCCCCTGACGGGCAATCAGCAAATCCGGTTTAACCTTCGCCAGTCGCCGTTCCAGCTCCGGGTAGAGGTTCTCAATAATCGATTCACACTCCGCCCATTCGTGGATATCTTCTATCAGGGTTCGTTCAACGCCCACCGATTTGCGCTGGCGCTCGCTGCTGATTTCTCGTTCATCAATCCCCTGGCTGCGTTCCCACAGTATCCGCCCAAATTTACCAAAGCGCTTGAGCAGCATCGCCAGATTGCTGTTCTGCACATCTTCACAGGTCCTCAGCCCCATGCTCTCGAGCTTCGCGGCGGAAACCTTGCCGACCCCCGGGATCTTCGATAGCGGCAACGTTTTGACAAACTCCGCGACCTGATGCGGCGCAATAACAAACTGACCGTTGGGTTTATTTAGATCCGAGGCGATTTTTGCGAGAAATTTTACCGGCGCAATTCCTGCCGAGGCGGTCAAATTTAGCTCACGATGGATGGTCTCGCGGATCTCCTGCGCCATCAGCGTCGCCGACCCCTGACAATGAACGCTGTCGCTAACGTCGAGATAGGCTTCGTCCAGCGATAATGGTTCGATTAACGAGGTATAGCGGGAAAAAATCTCCCGGATATGGTTCGACGCCTCTTTATAGGCGTCAAAGCGGCCGGGAAGCAGCGTCAGGTGGGGGCAAAGTTTGAGCGCGGTGGCGGTTGGCATGGCGCTGCGCACGCCGAATTTACGCGCCGGATAGTTAGCCGTACTGATAACACCGCGCTGCACCCGACTGCCGCCAATGGCAATAGGGATGTCGCGCAGTGCCGGGTTGTCACGCATTTCCACCGCCGCGAAGAAGCAGTCCATATCAACGTGGATGATTTTACGCATAGCCAAACCTTAGACTGTACATGCATACAGTATAGCAAAATACGGCGAAATTTAATCTTTTTAAATCCACTATCCTGAAAAACATGCTACAACATAAAAATGCAATAAATATAAGTTACTTTTCATATAGTTATATGAGTATATAAGGTAAATGCAATCATGAAATCAATACTTACTGCGCTTGGTTTGCTTATTGCCAGCAGCGCCTGCGCCGCGCCGCAGCTCATTGCGCATCGGGGAGGCACCGGCGATGCGCCGGAAAATACCCTTCCGGCGATAAAACTTGCGCTGGAGAATAAGGCCGAGGCGATTTGGATAACGGTACAATTAAGCCAGGATGGCGTTCCGGTCTTATATCGCCCGAGCGATCTGTCCGCGCTGACTGACCATACGGGGAAAATCTCAAGCTTCAGCGCTGCCGAGCTGACCCGTATGGACGCGGGATGGACATGGGGCGGTGAAACTCACCCCTGGCGCGGTAAAAACGCAACCATTCCAACGCTGCAATCGGTACTGGAACAGTGGCCGCAGACCTTCTTTTACATCGATATCAAATCACCTGATGCAGATCCGGCCATCATGGCGGCGCGTCTTAGCGAAGTACTGCAAAAGACCAATAGCCTCTCGCGCGTACGGGTGTATTCAACGGAAGACCGCTATATCGCGGCGCTGCCAACATCTATCCCCCATTTCGTCAGCCGGGGCGAAACGCGAACGAAGCTGGCTAATATTTCACTTAGCCACCAGTGCCAGCCAACCACGGCGTCGGGCAATGAATACTGGTACGGTCTGGAGCTGAAACGCAAGGTAGAAATAGTGGAGAAGTTTACGCTGGGCGAAGGCGTATCGCCAGCCACGCTCACCTGGGATAAAGAAGCTATGGACTGTTTCCGCTCACAGGGCAAAGCCCATATTGTCTTCTTCGGCATTAATAGTGCCGATGATTTTCGTACCGCAAGCGAGCTTGGCGCCGACGGCGTGATGGTAGACTCGCCGGCGAAAGCGAAAACCTGGTAAATCAAAAAAGGCCGCACGGTGCGGCCTTCTGATTATAGGATGCGATCCTGCTTGCGCTGCGCTTCGCGAGCCAGGCGTTTTTTGCGCGCATCGCAGGGCTCAGGACAGTCGCAGACCTTTTCCATACCCAGCGATGAGATCCCGCCGCAGCTGCCCTGAATACTTTTGCGCTTGATCAGATAACCAAGCGACATTCCCAGGATAACCAGCGCGAAAATCACGAAGGTCGCGACAAATACCGTCAGCATCATCAGCCTCCAAAATCGTCCAGCATGATGTTTTCATCCTCAACGCCGAGATCTTTAAGCATTTTAATGACCGCGGCGTTCATCACCGGCGGCCCGCACATGTAGAATTCACAATCTTCTGGCGCCGGGTGATCGCGCAGATAGTTTTCATACAGAACGTTATGAATAAAGCCGGTATGGCCGGTCCAGTTATCTTCCGGCTGCGGATCGGAGAGCGCCACGTGGAAGGTAAAATTCGGGTTTTCCCGCGCCAGCTGCTCGAATTCGTCATCATAGAACATTTCTCGCAGAGATCGCGCACCGTACCAGAAGCTGATTTTACGTTTGCTGTGCAGCCGCTTAAGCTGGTCGAAAATATGCGAGCGCATCGGCGCCATCCCCGCTCCGCCGCCGATAAAGACCATCTCAGCATCCGTTTCTTTGGCAAAAAATTCCCCAAACGGCCCGGAAATCGTCACTTTATCGCCCGGCTTCAGCGACCAGATATAGGAGGACATGATCCCCGGAGGCGCATCAGGTACCTGCGGCGGCGGCGTTGCGATACGCACGTTGAGCATGATGATACCCTTCTCTTCCGGATAGTTAGCCATGGAGTAGGCGCGTAGCGTTGGCTCTTTCACGTCAGAGACGTAGCGGAAAAGGTTAAATTTATCCCAGTCGCCGCGATACTCGTCCGGAACGTCAAAATCGGCATAGGCAACCTTGTGCGAGGGGCATTCGATCTGAATATACCCGCCGGCCCGGAACGGAACCGCGTCACCGTCCGGCACGCGCAGCTTCAGCTCCTTGATAAAAGTGGCTTTGTTATCGTTCGAGATAACTTCACACTCCCACTTCTTAACGCCAAAAATCTCCTCCGGCAGCTCAATTTTCATGTTCTGCTTCACCGCGACCTGGCAGGCCAGACGGCAGCCCTCTCTCGCCTCACGCTTGGTGATATGAGACAGTTCGGTAGGCAGAATATCACCGCCGCCCTCTTTCACCGTCACCCGGCACTGGCCGCAGGAGCCGCCGCCGCCGCAGGCGGATGAAACAAAGATACCGTTGCTGGAGAGCGTATTCAGCAGCTTGTCGCCGGCCGGAGTACGAATTTGTTTATCCGCTTCGTTATTGATTTCAATGACCACGTCGCCCGCATTCACTAATTTCGAACGCGCGGCCAGTATCAGCCCCGATAGTACCAGGACGATCAGCGTGAACATCACTACGCCAAGAATTATTTCCATACTTTCCGCCCTTATAGCTGCACACCGGAGAATGACATAAAGCCCAGCGCCATCAGACCCGTGGTAATAAAGGTGATCCCTAACCCGCGCAGACCCGCAGGCACGTTTGCGTATTTCATTTTTTCACGAATGCCCGCCATCGCCACAATTGCCAGCAGCCAGCCGATGCCGGAGCCAAAGCCGTAAACGATGGATTCGGTGAAGTTATAGTCACGCTGCACCATGAAGGAGACGCCGCCAAAGATCGCACAGTTGACGGCGATCAGCGGCAGGAAGATCCCCAGCGCGTTATAGAGCGTCGGGAAGTACTTATCGAGGATCATCTCCAGGATTTGCACCAGCGCGGCAATCACGCCAATAAAGGTGATAAAGTTCAGAAAGCTTAAGTCGACGCCTTCAACCAGCGCACCGTCGCGCAGCACCAGGTTATACACCAGATTATTGATCGGCACCGCCAGCCCAAGTACGACCGTTACCGCCACGCCGAGTCCGAAAGCGGTCGAGACCTTTTTCGATACCGCGAGGAAAGTACACATCCCAAGAAAGAAGGCCAGCGCCATATTTTCAACAAACACGGCGCGGACAAACAGGCTAATATAATGAGCCATAATCGGTTACTCCTTTTCCTGCTGTTCAGGCTTCCAGCTGCGCACCGCCCAAATCAACAAACCGATAATGAAGAACGCACTGGGCGCCAGAAGAAACAGACCATTTGGCTGGTACCAGCCGCCGTTCTGCACCGTTTCCAGCACGGTAATACCGAATAGCTTACCACTGCCGATCAGCTCTCTCAGGAAACCGACGATGATTAGGATCGCCCCGTATCCCAGACCGTTGCCAATACCGTCCATAAAGCTCGCCAACGGCGGCGACTTCATGGCATAGGCTTCGGCGCGCCCCATCACGATACAGTTAGTGATGATCAAACCGACGAAAACCGAAAGCTGTTTCGAGATCTCATAGGCAAACGCGCGTAGCACCTGATCGACGACGATAACCAACGAAGCGATAATCGCCATCTGTACAATGATGCGCACGCTATTCGGAATGTGGTGGCGAATCATGGAGATAAACATGCTGGAGAATGCCGTAACCAGCGTCACCGCGATGGTCATTACAAAAGCGGTCTCCAGCTTGGTGGTCACAGCCAGCGCGGAGCAGACGCCCAGTACCTGCAGAGTGATAGGGTTATTAGCGATAAGCGGCCCCACCAGCACGCGCTTCATTTCTTTCATGTCGCCCAAATCAGCCATTATTCAGCTCCCCTTCTCGCACCTTTTGCAGGAATGGACCAAAGCCCAGTTTGCCCATCCAGAAATCAAAGCTATGCTGCACGCCGTTTGACGTCAGCGTTGCGCCCGACAGGCCATCAACGGCGTGCAGGTCGCCAGGACGCGCGCCGCCTTTGACGATTCTCAGCGCAGGCATCCCTTTATCATCAAGCACCTGTTTACCGACGAACTGCTGGCGCCAGTTGGGGTTTTCAATTTCCCCGCCCAGCCCCGGCGTCTCACCGTGATCGTAATAGGTGATCCCTTTGACCGTGCGGCCATCGGTTTCCAGCGCCACAAAAGCGTACATCACCGACCACAGGCCGTTACCGTAAATAGGCAGTACCACTTCCTGAATCTGCTGCTTTTCATCGCGCACCAGGTAAATTTCGGCAATATTACTGCGGCGTTTGATACCGGCAGGATCCTGACTCGCCTCCAGCTGTAGGCTCTGCTGAGGATCTTTCAGGGCCTGGGCCTGATTAAACTTGCCCGGATCTTTATCCAGCAGCTCACCGCTGGCTAAATCGACTAAACGCGGAGAGATATGGGCCTTAAAAATGTCAGCCACTTCATCTGCGCTCATTCCCTGCTTCATCAGACCGGCAACCGCCAGGATATTGCGCTGTTTATCGAGAGCGCGCTGCTCCTGCTGGCGTGATTTTAGCCCCACGGCAGAACCGGCGACCACAATTGAGCAGACCAGACAAAGCACCAGCACCACCAGCAGCGTTTTGCCGATGCTATCGTTACTTTTATTCTCAGCCACGCGATTTCCTCCGCTTAATATTGGCCCGCACCACCAGGTAATCAAACAGCGGCGCGAAGAGGTTGGCGAAGAGGATCGCCAGCATCATCCCTTCCGGATAGGCCGGGTTGACCACGCGGATCAGGACGCACATCACGCCGATCAGCAGGCCGTAGCTCCATTTACCTTTATCCGTAAACGACGCGGACACCGGGTCCGTCGCCATAAACATCATGCCGAAGGCAAAACCGCCGAGCACCAGATGCCAGTACCACGGCATGGCAAACATCGGGTTGGTATCAGAGCCTATAAAGTTAAACAGCGTCGCGGTGGCCACCATGCCGATGAAAACCCCTGCGACAATGCGCCACGAGGCCACGCGACCAAAAATGATGATGGCGCCGCCGATGAGAATCATCAGCGTCGAGACTTCGCCAATCGACCCCGGGATATTGCCGAGGAAGGCGTCCATCCAGCTTACCGGCTGACCGGTAGAGACGTTAACCAGCGATTCACCGCCGCCGCTTGCCCACTGGGATAACGGCGTCGCGCCGGAGAAACCATCCGCCGCAGTCCACACCAGGTCGCCGGAAATTTGCGCCGGCCAGGCAAAGAATAAAAACGCGCGCCCCGCCAGGGCCGGGTTGAGAAAGTTACGCCCGGTTCCGCCAAAAATCTCCTTGGCCATGACGACGCCGAAGGTGATCCCGAACGCGGCCTGCCATAGCGGCAGCGATGGCGGCACAATCAGCGCGAACAGAATTGACGTCACGAAGAAGCCTTCGTTTATTTCGTGCTTGCGCACGATAGCAAACAAGACTTCCCAGAACCCGCCGACAAGAAACACGGTGATGTAGATAGGCAGGAAAAATACCGCCCCCAGGGTCATCATACTGAGCCAACCGGCGTCAGCGGTGAAGTTCACCCCCAACCACTGCGCGATGCTGTAGTGCCAGTTCCCGTCGATAACCTGCTGCAGCTGCTCAGCGCCGTATAATTTATGCAGTGCCGGAATGGTCTGCAGGCCAACGTTATACATTCCCCAGAACATCGCCGGGAAAACGGCGAACCACACCAGAATCATCATCCGCTTGAGATCGATGGCGTCTCTGACGTGCGCCGCGCCGCGCGTGACCTGCCCGGGGGTGTAGAACAGCGTCGCCGTCGCTTCAAACAGCGGATAGTATTTTTCCAGCTTGCCGCCGTGCGTAAAGTGCGGCTCAATTTTGTCAAACAGTTGCTTTAAGCCCATCACTTATCCTTCCTGCTCTATCTGGGTTAACACGCTGCGCAATGCCGGGCCATATTCATACTTGCCGGGACATACGTAGGTGCAAAGCGCCAGGTCTTCTTCATCCAGTTCCAGACAGCCCAGCGCCTGCGCGCTGTCGGTATCCCCCGCCAGCAAATCACGCAGCAGCATGGTGGGCAGAATATCCAGCGGCATCACTCGCTCGTAGTTGCCAATCGGCACCATAGCCCGCTCGCCGCCGTTGGTATCCGTCGAGAAATTAAATAGCTTACGCTTCATAAAATGGCCGAGCGTGGTGCGGGTGATGGAAAATTTATCTTTCCCGGGCATTACCCAGCCGAACAGCTCTTTCTCACGCCCCTCTTTTACGACGCTTATCTGTAAATGAAAGCGGCCAAGAAAAGCATGGGGCCCTTGAGCATGCGTTCCGCTGAGGACTGAACCAGAAATAACGCGGTTTTCATCATCCAGAAGTTCATCTGCCAGCAGTTCATCAAGGCTGGCGCCAGAGCAGGTCTTTAATAAACGAGGCTCTTTCACCTGCGGGCCGCCGAGCGCAACGATACGTTCGCTAGACAACTCCCCTTCAAGGAACAATTTGCCAACGGCGATAACGTCCTGATAGTTAAGATGCCAGACCTGCTTTTTCAGGCTAACCGGCTCGAGAAAATGGATGTGGGTCCCGACCAGCCCGGCCGGATGCGGCCCGGCAAACTGGTTGAAGGTCACCTGGCCCACGGGATGCCCGCCAAGCTTGCCACCGCTGGCCTGGCAGACGTGGACCTTACCGTCGGTCAACCGCGTCAACAGGGTTAAGCCCGCGTCAAAAGCCTCGCGCTGGGCCAGAATGATTGGCTGAGGGTCTGCCGCCAGTGGATTCGTATCTATGGCAGTGACAAATATGGCCGCTGGAACGCTGCCCGGCGCAGGTATTTTGCTGAAAGGGCGGGTGCGAAACGCCGTCCACATCCCCGACTCCACCAGCTGCTGCTGCACGGCCTCGCGCGTCAACGCGGCAAGATCGGCTAATTCATAGCGGGGAAAGTGAACGGCATCATCGCCATCTACGTCAATAACGACCGATTGCAGAACCCGCCGTTCGCCGCGATGAATGGCGCTGATGGTTCCACTCGCAGGGGCAGTAAATCGCACGCCAGGATTTCTTTTATCTTCGAACAGAAGCTGACCTTTTTGTACCCGGTCGCCTTCACGCACCGCCATTGAGGGGCGCATACCGATGTACTCTTCACCCAACAGCGCAACGCGCTTGACCGCAGTCTTCGAAGAAATCTGCTGTGATGGCATGCCAGCTATGGGCAAATTCAGCCCTTTCGTGATTTTAATCATATCGTTAGCAGGTATCCGTTACGTAAACCCCGGCATCAGGCCGAGGCCAGCATAATTAATGGAAAATAAGAGGAAGAAAGGAACATCGTAGTCCTGGTGATTCACAAGACGGGAGAGAAGCATCCTTTCTTACCCTGAGTATTTAGCGGAGCAAGTGTAACATTTCGTGAGCAGCGCCTGTAGACAAACTGCCATTAAGTCGTTCTAAAATGCGAGCTATTACGCAAAGTTCTGACTGCGCTTTACCTGAATATTCGCTATAACGGAAAACTAAAACGTAAACGTGGCACGTCGTGCTTGCGAAAAAATGCCGTGATGCTAATGTGAGCGCTCTAAAACCAGAAAACTCTGATTTCGGGTCTCTCTTGCCGTCCTGGCAATGTGGTTATTTGTTTTATCAAGGAACAAGTAGTATGCGCAAAATCGCATTATTTATTGCGATGCTTCTGTTGCCGTGCGTTTCATTCGCAGGGCTACTTAGCAGTAACAGCTCGACAACGCCGATGAGCAAAGAGTATAAGCAGCAGCTCATGGGTTCGCCGGTCTACATTGAGATCTTCAAAGAAGAGCGCATGCTCGATCTTTACGTCAAGATGGGCGAAACCTACCAGCTTCTCGACAGCTACCGGATCTGTAACTACTCCGGCGGGCTCGGTCCAAAGCAGCGCCAGGGCGATTTCAAGAGTCCCGAAGGTTTCTATAACGTTTCCCGCAATCAGCTAAAACCCGACAGCCGTTTCTACAAAGCGATCAATATCGGTTTCCCGAACGCCTACGACCGCGCACATGGCTATGAAGGGAAGTATCTGATGATTCACGGTGCCTGCGTATCCGTTGGCTGTTACGCCATGACCGATACCGGTATTGATGAAATCTTCCAGTTCGTCACCGGCGCTTTAGTCTTCGGCCAGCCCAACGTTCAGGTGAGCATTTATCCTTTCCGCATGACCGATGCCAACATGGCGCGTCACAAATTTTCCTACTTCGCGGATTTCTGGCAGCAGCTGAAACCCGGGTACGACTACTTCCGGCAGACGCATAAGCCGCCGGTGGTTTCGGTAGCCAATGGCCGCTACGTGGTGAGCAAACCGCTCAGCCACGAAGTTGTGCAGCCGCAGCTCGCGTCAAACTACTCGGTCCCCGAGGCAAAATAACGCCCACTCGCCTGGCAAAATTTTATTCCAGGTTTCGTTGCCGGTAAGCGGCTGAGTAGCGATAACGGAGACCACATCATTCGGTGTGGTCTCGCGTTGAAAGTCAATTTCTACGTCCTGATCCAGCAGCGTCGCTACGCCAAACGGCGCCCTTCGCGTAATCCAGTATAAATTCGTCGAGCAAAACGCCATCACGTAGCGCCCATCGGAGAGCAGCATGTTAAACACGCCTTTTTCACGCAGCGCTCCGGCAAGCGTGGCGATAAATCTGAATACCTCAACCATATCGCCCGGCATTTCCGGATAGCGCTCGGTGATGTTGTGCAGCAGCCAGCAGAAGGCCTTTTCGCTGTCGGTCTCCCCGATAGGATGCAGACTTCCCGTCTCGAGGCTCTCATACCCCTCCAGTTGACCGTTATGGGCGTAGGTCCAGTTGCGCCCCCATAGCTCCCGGGTAAAGGGGTGAGTGTTTTCCAGCGCAACGATACCTCGGTTGGCCTGGCGAATATGGGCGATGACCGAGCAGGACTTGATAGGATATTCCTGCACCAGCTTTGCTATGGGCGACTGGAAGCTAGGCTGCGGATCTTTAAATGTGCGACAGCCCTTACCTTCATAAAACGTAATGCCCCAGCCGTCTTTATGTGGCCCGGTTCCGCCACCGCGCTGCACCAGCCCGGTGAAACTGAAGCAAATATCTGTGGGCACATTCGCGCTCATCCCGAGCAATTCGCACATAGATCACCTCATACCACTTACTGAAACATAAAAGGCGTTATTGGTGCAGCCAGTTTGGACACGGCCAGCGCACAGAAACCGGAGCGTACTTCATGTACGTGAGGATCTTGAGCACTGCCCGGGTTCAAAATGGCTAACAAAATAGCCTTTTAAGCTTTAACCATCTCTTTTTCGATCAGCATAATCAGGATATGAATCACTTTAATATGGATTTCCTGAATACGGTCGGCGTAGCCAAAATGCGGTACGCGAATTTCTACATCCGCTGACCCCGCCATTTTACCGCCATCTTTCCCGGTCAGAGTAATCACTTTCATCCCCTGGGCGCGGGCGGCTTCAATCGCTTTGATAACATTACCTGAATTACCGGAAGTAGAGATCCCCAGTAATACGTCGCCTGCACGACCCACTGATTCTACATAGCGAGAGAAAACATATTCATAGCCAAAATCATTGCTGACGCAAGAGAGATGGCTCACGTCGGAAATCGCAATGGCCGGATAGCCGGGGCGATTTTCACGATAGCGCCCGGTCAGTTCTTCCGCAAAATGCATCGCATCGCAGTGCGAACCGCCGTTACCGCAGGAAAGGACTTTGCCGCCAGCTTTAAAGCTATCCGCCAGCAGCACCGCAGCACGCTGAATCGCGTGAATGTTGGCTTCGTCCTGCAGAAAGTTAGCCAGCGTTTCAGCGGCTTCATTCAGTTCGTTACGAATAAGATCCTGGTACATGAGGATAATCCTTCAGTATTTGTGGGATAACCCAGGCAGTTTACCGGATAGCCGACGCAGCGAGAAGCAGCACGCAATGCAATCCCCTGTGCTTTTGATTTTATGTGCCGCATTTCCGTACAACAATGTGAGCAAGGTTGTAATTATTTTGTAAACACATTGCTAAAACAAATTACATCCACTACAACCATATCATCACAAGTGGTCAGACCTCCTACAAGACAGGGAGCATTTCTCTATGATGATTTTGAGTATTGTTGCAACCGTTGTTTTACTCGGTGCGCTCTTCTATCACCGAATCAATCTGCTGCTGAGCAGCGCGATTTTGCTTGTCTGGACCGCCGCGCTCGGCGCTGCGGGGCTGTGGAATATCTGGCTGCTGATTCCGCTGGCGATCGTTTTACTGCCGTTCAACCTTGCGCCGATGCGTAAATCCATGATTTCAGTCCCGGCGTTCCGCGCTTTCCGTAAGGTCATGCCGCCGATGTCGCGCACCGAGAAAGAAGCGATTGACGCTGGCACAACCTGGTGGGAAGGCGATCTGTTCCGCGGCAACCCGGACTGGCAGAAACTGCACAACTATCCGCAGCCGCGCCTCACCGCTGAAGAACAAGCCTTTATTGACGGCCCGGTCGAAGAAGCCTGCCGTATGGCGAACGACTTCGAAATTACCCACGAGATGGCCGATCTGCCGCCGGAGCTGTGGGCCTATCTGAAAGAGCATCGCTTCTTCGCGATGATCATTAAGAAAGAGTACGGCGGGCTGGAATTCTCCGCCTACGCGCAGGCTCGCGTCCTGCAAAAGCTATCGGGCGTCTCCGGGATCCTGGCGATTACCGTCGGCGTGCCGAACTCATTAGGCCCGGGCGAGCTGCTGCAGCATTACGGCACGGAAGAACAGAAAAACCACTATTTGCCGCGCCTGGCTCGCGGCCAGGAGATCCCGTGCTTCGCGCTGACCAGCCCGGAAGCGGGTTCAGATGCCGGCGCCATTCCGGATACCGGCGTCGTCTGCATGGGCGAATGGCAGGGCCAGCAGGTGCTGGGTATGCGCCTGACCTGGAACAAACGCTATATCACCCTTGCGCCTATCGCCACCGTACTGGGGCTGGCGTTTAAACTCTCCGACCCTGACCGCCTGCTGGGTGGAGAAGAGGAGCTGGGCATCACCTGCGCGCTCATCCCCACCAGCACCCCCGGCGTTGAAATCGGGCGTCGCCATTTCCCGCTGAACGTTCCGTTCCAGAACGGCCCGACCCAGGGGAAAGATATTTTCGTTCCTATCGATTACATTATTGGCGGCCCGTCGATGGCCGGCCAGGGCTGGCGGATGCTGGTTGAGTGTTTATCCGTGGGACGCGGCATCACCCTGCCATCAAACGCTACCGGCGGCCTGAAATCCGTCGCCATGGCTACCGGCGCCTACGCGCACATTCGCCGCCAGTTCAAAATCTCTATCGGTAAAATGGAAGGGATCGAAGAACCGCTGGCGCGTATCGCAGGCAACGCCTACGTAATGGATGCCGCCGCCTCGCTGATTACCTACGGCATTATGCTTGGCGAAAAACCAGCGGTACTGTCGGCAATTGTGAAGTATCACTGTACTCACCGTGGTCAGCGTTCCATTATTGACGCAATGGATATTACCGGCGGTAAGGGCATTATGCTCGGCACCGGAAACTTCCTGGCGCGGGCCTATCAGGGCGCGCCGATCGCCATCACCGTTGAAGGGGCGAATATTCTGACCCGCAGCATGATGATCTTCGGCCAGGGTGCGATTCGCTGCCATCCGTACGTGCTGGATGAAATGGCGGCCGCGCAGAATAACGACGTTAACGCTTTCGATAAGCTGCTGTTTAAACACATCGGGCACGTGGGCAGCAATAAGGTACGCAGTTTCTGGCTGGGCCTGACCCGCGGTCTCACCAGCAGCTCGCCGACCCGCGATGCCACTCGTCGCTACTATCAACATATGAACCGACTGAGCGCCAACCTGGCTCTGCTGTCCGATGTCTCAATGGCGGTACTGGGCGGTAGTCTGAAGCGTCGTGAAAGAATTTCTGCGCGTCTGGGCGATGTGCTGAGCCAGCTCTACCTGGCGTCGGCGGTCCTGAAACGCTATGACGATGAGGGGCGTAACGAAGCGGACTTACCGCTGGTTCACTGGGGGGTGCAGGATGCGCTGTATCAGGCCGAGCAGGCGATTGACGATCTGTTGGTGAACTTCCCGAATCGTCTGGTCGCAGGGGCGCTTCGCGTGGCAATCTTCCCGACCGGACGTCATTACCTGGCGCCTTCAGACAAGCTGGATCATAAGGTAGCGAAAATCCTGCAGGTTCCGAGCGCGACGCGTTCGCGTATCGGCCGCGGTCAGTATCTGACGCCGAGCGAGCATAATCCGGTTGGCCTGCTGGAAGAAGCGCTGCTTGATGTTATGGCAGCAGACCCTATCCACCAGCGCCTGTGCAAAGAGCTGGGCAAGAATCTGTCGTTTACGCGTCTTGATGAACTGGCCCGCAACGCGCTGGCAAAAGGGTTAATCAATCAGGACGAGGCGGACATCCTGGTCCGTGCGGAAACCAGCCGACTGCGCAGCATTAACGTCGACGATTTCGCCCCGGATGAACTGGCGACCCGCCCGGTAAAGCTACCGGAGAAAGTGCGCAAGATCGAAGCGGCTTAAAAACGAAAAAATAAACCCATCACGATCGAGGCGGGGACTTCCCCGCCTCTCTTTTTTTCTGACAATTCAGCGGAAGGTATTTCCAGGGCTGTCATTCTTTTACAAAATATTCCCTGAGCCGTCCATCGGCTGATATGGTGTTAAAGTCATTATAATTCCTCTCATCATACTGGAGTTGCCACCGTGCCCGGACTGAAAATTACCCTTTTACAACAACCGCTGGTGTGGATGGACGGTCCCGCCAATCTGCGCCATTTCGATCGTCAACTGGAAGGGATTACCGGGCGTGACCTCATTGTTTTACCCGAAATGTTCACCACCGGTTTCGCGATGGAAGCAGCAAAACAGTCGCTGTCGCAAGAGGAAGTGGTAGCCTGGATGGAGGCTAAAGCCGACCAAACCAACGCGCTGATTGCCGGTAGCGCCGCGCTGCAAACGGACCGCGGTCCGGTTAACCGCTTCTTGCTGGTTGAGCCCGGCGGTAAAATCCATTTCTATGACAAACGCCACCTGTTTCGCATGGCGGATGAACATCATCATTACGCAGCGGGTAACGAGCGGGTCATTTTTGCCTGGCGCGGCTGGAGAATTCTGCCGCTGGTATGCTACGACCTGCGCTTCCCCGTGTGGTCACGCAACCATAACGACTACGATTTAGCGCTGTATGTTGCCAACTGGCCCGCCCCGCGCTCAATGCACTGGCAGTCGCTGCTGGTCGCCAGAGCTATCGAAAATCAGGCTTATGTTGCCGGATGCAATCGCGTCGGCACCGATGGTAACGGCCACCATTACCGGGGCGATAGTCGGATAATCACGCCGCAGGGTGAGATTATCGCGACGGCCGAACCGCATCAGGCGACTCGCCTGGATGCTGAGCTTTCGCTGACGTCGCTAAAAGAGTATCGCGAGAAGTTTCCCGCCTGGCAGGACGCTGACCCCTTCACGCTCAGCTAAAGCCAGACTGGCAGGGGAGCCCAGGCTCCCTTTTTATGCCTCAAACCAGCGTTTTCCCGCCCGCTCGCCCCAGGGCCCTGCAGGTAAACGTCCGCAGCGCGGAACAAGAATATGAATGCTGTTAACGCCAGGCTCGCGGGCAAACGTTGTCAGCCCGGCGCGACGAATGGCTGGCGAAGACGGGGAAGAGAATGTGTTCTGCAGGCTAAAACGACGAAAGCCTGAATCATTGCTGATTCAGGCTTTCTGAATAGTGGCGGAACGGACGGGACTCGAACCCGCGACCCCCTGCGTGACAGGCAGGTATTCTAACCGACTGAACTACCGCTCCACTTACTGTTCCCTTGGGAACGAGGCGAATATTACGGATTCCCCTCTACTCCGTCAACGCTTTTTCTTCATTTTTGAATCGCTTGCTGCAAAAATCACCCAACAGGCTATTTTTAGCGCGTTTATGGGTAAATCAGGCCCGCCACAGGCAGCTTCCGCCTTTCTTTTGCACCAGATCGAGCCGCGACTCGTGGTTCATCAGCTCTTCATCAGAGGCGTAAACCACCCGTAATTTGCTGGCGGCGCGCGCAACGCGTTGAATGCCTATTTCTCCGGCCTGCTGCTGCCCTTCCCCTTCCATTGAGAAAGCCATCGTCGTCTGACCACCGGTCATCATCAGATAAACGTCGGCCAGAATCTGGGCATCGAGCAACGCCCCGTGCAGCGTTCGCTTGCTGTTGTCTATTTCATAACGTGAACAGAGGGCATCAAGGCTGTTACGCTTGCCCGGGAACATTTTACGCGCCAGGGCCAGGCTATCGGTTACCTTACAAAAGGTATCCGTCTTCGGAATGCCGCGATTCAGCTTAGCAAATTCATAGTCCATAAAGCCGATATCGAACGATGCGTTATGGATGACCAGCTCCGCGCCGCGGATATAGTCGAGAAACTCATCGACCACATCACCAAACGCGGGCTTATCCATCAGGAATTCGTCCGCAATACCGTGGACGCCAAACGCTTCAGGATCCACCAGCCGGTCCGGCTTTAAATAGACGTGGAAGTTGTTTCCGGTCAGGCGGCGGTTGATCACCTCCACCGCACCGATTTCAATTATCTTGTGCCCTTCATAGTGCGCACCAATCTGATTCATACCGGTGGTTTCGGTATCGAGAACGATCTGTCGCGTAATTGCAGTGCTCATAGCGGTCATTTATGTCAGACTTACCGTTTTACGTATCGATTTCAATTACAGGAAGTCTACCAGAGATGCTCAAACAGGTAGAAATTTTCACCGATGGTTCTTGCCTGGGAAATCCAGGTCCTGGCGGCTACGGTGCGATTTTACGCTATCGCGGGAAGGAAAAAACTTTTAGCGAAGGCTTTAACCTTACAACGAACAACCGCATGGAGATGATGGCCGCCATCGTCGCCCTGGAAGCGCTGAAAGAACATTGTGAAGTGATCCTCAGTACCGACAGCCAGTATGTGCGTCAGGGGATTACGCAGTGGATCCACAACTGGAAAAAACGCGGCTGGAAAACGGCCGACAAGAAACCGGTAAAAAATGTCGATCTCTGGCAGCGCCTGGACGCCGCGCTGGGTCAACACAAGATAAAATGGGAATGGGTTAAAGGCCATGCCGGACATCCGGAAAACGAACGTTGCGACGAACTGGCGCGCGCGGCGGCATCTAACCCAACCCGGGACGACATCGGTTATCAGGCAGAAAGTTAATTCTGCCCCTTGCGCCACTGACGCGTGGCGCCTACCGCCTGCGGTATCCGTTTTTTTGCTTTGCCCGATTTCATCGGGTTTAGCGTCAATGGGATAGTGCGTTTACGGGCAACAATGAGCTGCAGACATCCCAACGCCGGTAGATGCGTGCTGAGCATTTTCCCCCCGTGGCGCGACCAGGGAAGGACCTGATAGCCCCCGTAGTGCATAACTTCAAAATTCAGCAACCCCAGCCAGTCCATCTGACGCGTTAAGGTGAACATGCGGCTGTTATAGGGGGGCTTATTGCGTAACACCGGCACCAGTTTACGTAACCCCATCAGGCTTACAGGATTAAAACTGGTTAAAATTATCCAGCCATCGTCAATCAGCACCCGGTCCGCCTCCCGCAGCAGTCGATGCGGATCGCTGCACCACGGTAAGGTATGCGCCAGCAGGCAGGCATCTACCGACTTTTCGGCAAAAGGCAAATGCAGCGGATCGGCCTTTACCTGCACAGGATTCCCCTGCAAAGAGACATTCACCTGATGGGAAATCGCGCAGGCTTCGGTATTGATTTCCGCGCTCAGATTGCCAATCTTAAGTAAATGAAAGCCATATAATTTAGCGAGCCACGGTTTCATCTGCCGTTCCAGCGATTCGCGGTAGTATTCGCCCCACGGCATGCTGGACCAGTGCTCTGGCGCTGTAACTGTATGAGGTATCCTTGCCGGCTTCATCGCAACCTTCCGCTACGCATTAGAGGTAATTTATGAATCTTATCAGTATTCCCGCATTTCAGGACAACTACATCTGGGTTCTTAGTGAAGATAGCGGGCGCTGCCTGATAGTCGATCCCGGAGAAGCCGCGCCCGTGCTCGCCGCCGTCGAACAGAACCGCTGGCAGCCGGAAGCTATCTTGTTGACGCATCACCACCGCGACCACGTTGGCGGCGTTAAACAACTGCGGGAAAAATTTCCGAACCTGGTGGTTTACGGACCGGCAGAAACCCAGGATAAGGGCGCAACCCACGTCGTGAAGGACGGAGATAGCCTCACCGTTTTGGGCCGCGAATTTTCTATTTTTGCCACGCCAGGTCACACTTTAGGACACATCTGTTTCTACAGCGCACCTTATCTATTTTGTGGCGATACAATGTTTTCCGGCGGCTGCGGCAGACTATTCGAAGGGACCGCAGAGCAGATGTATCAATCATTTAAGAAGATTAGCACCCTTCCTGACGAAACATTAATATGTTGCGCACATGAGTACACTTTAGCAAACATGAAGTTTGCAATAAGCATCCTTCCCCATGATAGGGAGATAAACGATTACTACCGCAAAGTTAATGAGTTACGTGCAAAAAACCAAAAAACACTCCCCGTAACTCTGAAAAATGAGCGTCTTATTAATTTATTTCTTCGAACGGATGATGATGATTTAATTAAAGAAATAGACAAAGAAACAAATTTGCAACACTCTATTCAGCGATTTGCCTGGTTAAGGTCAAAGAAAGACGACTTCTGATATTTAATTCTTGTCTTCAGACGACTTCACCGTTATCCTTGCTCGTCTTTTAAGCAACTATTGACACACACATGAAGGCACGAGCGATTTTACTCGCCTCTGTCCTGCTGGTGGGGTGCCAGGCGTCTAAGAACGATGGCACCGTACAACAGCACGCACAGAGCCTTTCTGCAGCGAGTCAAGGGGAAGCAAGCAAGTTCACAAGTCGAGCGCGCTGGTTAGATGATGGAACCTTCTACGCGCAAGACCAGGATCTGTGGACTTCAATAGGCGACGAGCTAAAGATGGGAATTCCGGAAAACGTCCGGATTCGCGAACAAAAACAGAAGTACTTAAGAAATAAGAGCTATCTCCACGATGTAACTTTACGGGCAGAGCCGTATATGTACTGGATAGCCGGGCAAGTTAAGAAACGTAACATGCCAATGGAACTGGTATTACTACCCATAGTGGAGAGCGCTTTTGACCCGCACGCAACGTCTGGCGCCAATGCCGCAGGCATTTGGCAGATCATTCCGAGCACCGGGCGCAATTATGGTTTGAAACAGACCCGCAGTTACGATGCGCGTCGTGACATCGTTGCCTCAACCACGGCAGCGTTAAACATGATGCAACGTCTGAACAAAATGTTCGACGGCGACTGGTTGTTAACCGTCGCTGCCTATAACAGCGGCGAAGGTCGGGTAATGAAGGCTATCAAAGCGAACAAATCACGGGGTAAACCCACCGATTTCTGGTCGCTGTCATTACCACAGGAAACCAAAATATACGTACCAAAAATGCTGGCCCTGAGCGATATTCTCAAGAACAGCAAGCGGTATGGCGTAAGGCTGCCGACAGCAGACGAAAGCCGTGCCCTGGCGCGTGTACGTCTCGACAGTCCGGTTGAGATTTCACAGCTAGCGGATATGGCAGGAATGCCCGTCAGCAAGCTGAAAACGTTCAATGCAGGCGTTAAGGGGTCGACTCTGGGCGCGAACGGGCCGAATTACGTACTGGTACCGCAGAAGCATGCGGCGCAGCTGCGTGAGTCTTTGGCCTCCGGTGATATTGCCGCCGTGCAGCCGACGCTGCTGGCTGACAACAAGCCGTTGACCAGCCGCAGCTACCAGGTGCGCTCCGGTGACACCATCTCCGGCATTGCATCGCGTCTCGGCGTATCAACGAAAGATCTGCAGCAGTGGAACGGTATTCGCGGTTCTAACCTGAAGGTCGGTCAGAATCTGGTGATTGGCGCAGGCAGCAGCGCTGAACGTCTGGCAAACAATAGCGATAGCATTACCTATCGCGTGCGTAAGGGCGACTCTTTGTCGAGCATTGCGAAACGCCACGGCGTGAACATTCGCGATGTGATGCGCTGGAACAGCGATACCGGCAACCTGAAACCTGGCGATCAGCTGACGCTGTTTGTGAAAAACAGCGACAGACCAGAATCCTGATGATTCAGCAGGCATTAAAAAAGGCACCCATGCGGTGCCTTTTGTTTTATCTCTGCGTCAAATGGCCTTATGGGCCTCAAACATAATCGTATCGCTGGTGAAAGAACCATCCTGCTGCAATGCAAAATAGGCTTTGACCTCCGCCGATGCGCTCTCCTGGTATAAACGAATCGCTTCCGTCAGCGCCGCTGGCGTCCGCATCCGCGCGACCCAGGAGCTGAACTCCAGAGGCAGGCGATCGGTCAGCAGATGATTTATCACCAAACCGGCCTCACTCGCCATTGTCAGCCATTCGCCGCTGGAGTAGTTGCGAACATGGGAGGTATCGCGCAGCGCCTCAACCGTCTGCAGCCAGACGTCGCGAACAGGATGCCCGGGCGACATCACATCCATAATAATCATCACTCCGCCCGGTTTCAGCACCCGCTTCACTTCACGCAATGCCTGGCCGACATCATGCCAGTGATGCGCAGAATAACGGCTGAACGCGACATCAAAGCTGGCATCAGCGAAAGGCAAAGATTCGGCATAGCCCTGCTGCGTAGCAATATTAGCAAAACCTTTATCCCTTGCGGCCTGAGCCACCACCTCCAGCATCTGGCTGGATAAATCATATGCCGTTACCTGGGCAACCTGCCCTGCCGCCGCAAAGCTGGCGTGTCCGGCACCGCATCCCATATCGAGCACGTGGGCCTGAGGGAAGTCCGCCAGCCGTTCGGCCAGGCGCTGCAGATCGCGCCCTGAAGCGTGTACGGCACTGCTCAGGTAGGCGCTGGCCTGTGAGCCAAACTGTTTTTCGACGTTGTCATGATGAGAGCGTGTTGTCATTGCATTGTCCTTCGGTTTTTTGAGTAATAAAGGCAGCACCATGCATACGCAGGCCTGCCCCATGGCAGGCCTGAAATACCTTAATTAATCAGGCTTGCCGGGACTGAATTCAACTAGTAGCGGGTTGTGGTCGGACGCGCGGGTCACCAGCACGGAAGCATCGTGCACGCTTAACCCCCGGTAGAACACAAAATCAAGCGGGCGGCCAAAAGTACGGCGGCGCTGATCGTCAGAGAAGCGGACTTCGCGCAGCGACATTTCACGCGCAAAGCGATACAAAGCGTTCATTCGCGGACGACTCCAGGCGTTAAAGTCACCCGCCATTATCACCGGCCCGCTGTGATGGGCAATCTGGTCGCCAATCGGCAGCAGCTGCTTGCTGTAGACATCCACGCCAAGACTAAAGTTGACCGCGTGAATATTTACCACCATCAGCAGCCGGGTATCCGGTAACGGGTAAACGGTGACCAACGCTGACTTTGCCAGCCGCAGGATAGGCTCGCGCTCGCGCAGTGGGCAGCAGTAAATGGGGTGGGCGGAAGCTAACGTCATCACGCCGGAAGGATGCTGCGGAAGCACCAGTGCCGGAACCTGGTCAGCGGCCAGATAATTGGAGGTGGCGAATTTCACTAACTCAGGCGTGGTTTGCGCTTCCTGTAATAACACCAGGTGCGCATCTTTACCGAAATTATTAAGCACGGATTTCCACTCTGCGCGCTGCTGTTTAAAGATGTTCCACACCAGCACGCGGATTTTCTCATCCGAACTTAACGGTACCCCGGCCGGAAAAGCCGGAGTCATGCCAGCAAACGACCCCGGAGGTAAGATTCTCTCCGCGGGTTGTCCGGCGACGTAGCGCATGGCATAGGTATTCTTTCGCAATTTAGGCATCAAACCTCGATAACAGGAAACCAGCCCGAGACTGCAGCTGGTCCTTCTGTTATAGGGATTTTTGTATACACTTTCAATGCAATTTGCCAGAAACCTTTATCCTTCTACGGAAAGAACCGTAGCACAGCGCTGAGGCTTATCGAGCCGGCCGCTAAGAACCACCAGCAACAGCGCGACCAGAACTATCAGCGCGCCAATCCAGGGCGTCTGATCCAGACCATAATGTTCTACCGTCTGCCCGCCAATCACCGATCCTAAGGCAATCCCGATGTTAAAGGCGGCAATATTCAGACCTGAGGCAACGTCAACCGCGCCTGGAGTATACTGCTCCGCTTTCTGCACAACGTATACCTGCAGACCCGGAACGTTACCGAATGCGAAGATGCCCATCACCAGTACCGTCGCCAGCGCCGCATACTGAATGCTGGCCGTAAACCGAAAGATCAGCAGTAAAGCAACCAGGGCGGCAAAAATCAGCTTCAGCGCGGGCACGGCGCCATGCTTATCCGCCAGCTTTCCGCCCCATACGTTGCCCACCGCTACAGAAACACCGTAGCCCAGGAGGATCCAGCTAACGGCCGCCGGGCTAAATCCGGCAAGATCCTGCATCATCGGCGCCAGGAAGGTAAAAGCGGTGAATACGCCGCCGTATCCCAAAGCCGTAATGGCATAGATTATCAGTAAACGAGGATGAGTCAGAACCTGGAGCTGAGCGCGCAAACCGGCGCTGACACGACCGGGAATGTTATTCGGCACCAGGATAAGGCTGCTCATTAACGCGATTACGCCAAGGATCGACACGGCAAGGAACGTCTCGCGCCAGCCAAAGTGTTGGCCGATAAAGGTGCCCAATGGTACGCCGGTCACCAGCGCAACGGTCAGACCGCCAAACATAATCGCAATCGCCGAAGCCGCTTTCTCTTTCGGGACCAGGCTGGTCGCAATTGTCGATCCGATCGAAAAGAATACCCCGTGCGCCAGTCCCGTCAGCAGGCGTGCCAGAACCAGAGTTTCATAACCCGGTGCCTGCCAGGCCAGCAGGTTACCGGCGGTAAACAGCGCCATTAACGCCAGCAGCAGTTGCTTACGCGGCATACGCCCGGTCAGCGCGGTGAGCACAGGGGCGCCAATCGCCACGCCGAGCGCGTAGATAGAAACCAACAGCCCCGCTGAGGGTAGCGAAATAGCGAGTTGTTCTGCAATGGTGGGCACCAGGCCCACAATGACAAATTCGGTCGTGCCAATAGCAAAGGCACCGATAGTTAAGGCAAGTAGCGCCAGCGGCATAATGTACTCCGTATCAACATGATTAAGATGACACGTAGTATGAAGAGATGCTTTAATAACAAAAATAGCCAAAGTATCAATAGAATTTTGCCACAGGTGCAATAATGAGAGCTACCTCAGAAGAAATCGCCATTTTTGTCGCCGTGGTCGAGAGCGGCAGCTTTAGCCGCGCAGCGGAACAGCTAGGTCAGGCCAATTCCGCCGTCAGCCGGGCGGTGAAAAAGCTGGAATCAAAGCTCGGCGTGAGCCTGCTTAACCGTACGACCCGTCAGCTAAGCCTGACCGAAGAAGGAGAGCGTTATTTCCGTCGCATGCAGGTTGTGCTTCAGGAGATGGCCGCTGCCGAAAATGAACTTCTGGAGAGTCGTACGACGCCAAGAGGACTATTACGGGTTGATGCCGCGACGCCGGTGATACTGCATTTTCTGATGCCGTTGATAAAACCCTTCCGCGAGCGTTATCCAGAGATGAGCCTTACGCTGGTCTCGTCCGAAACCTTTATCAATCTGATTGAGCGGAAAGTTGACGTCGCGATCCGCGCCGGCACGCTGACCGATTCCAGCCTGCGCGCCAGGCCATTGTTTAATAGCTACCGCAAAATAATCGCTTCACCGGACTATCTTGCTCGCCATGGAACGCCGCAAAGCGTCGCTGAGCTAAAAAATCATCAATGCCTCGGTTTTAGCGAACCTGTTTCATTGAATACCTGGCCAGTCTCCTGCTGCGATGGCCAGCTGCTGGAAATCGAAAGCGAGATATCTTCCAATAGCGGCGAAACGCTCAAGCAGCTGTGCCTGGCCGGTAACGGAATCGCCTGTCTGTCGGACTATATGGTGGATAAGGAAATTGCTGAAGGGGCGTTTGTCGAGCTGCTGGCTGATAAACGGCTGCCGGTTGAAATGCCGTTTAGCGCGGTTTACTACAGCGACAGAGCCGTAAGCACGCGGATCAGAGCCTTTATCGACTTTCTTAGCGAACATGTAAAACAGCTCCCGAAGGAGCTGTAAGAGGGTTGTAGAGTACAGAGGGGGATTAGATTAGTCCCATTCAGGCGCCAGACCGTCCGGGCTAACCAGACGATCGTTGCAGTCCAGGGCGGCGATCGCCTGGCGATCGTCTTCATCAAGCTGCAGATCCTGAGCTTTAAGGTTGCTTGCCAGGTTTTCGCGCCGCGTCGAAGACGGAATTACCGCATAACCTTCGCCCATTGCCCAGGCCAAGATAACCTGTGCCGGCGTGGCATTATGTTTCGTCGCAATACGTGCAATCACTTCATCTTTCAGCGCCTTACCGTAGGCCAGCGTCATGTAAGAGGTGATATGAATACCGTGTTCACGCGCCCAATCAACCACTTTGCGGTTCTGCAGGTACGGAGAGAGTTCAACCTGGTTGGTCGCGATATTCTCTGCGCCAACGGCGGCAATTGCCCGCTCCATCAGCGGAATGGTGAAGTTAGAAATACCAATCTGACGGGTCAGCCCCTGCTTTTTCGCTTCCAGCAGCGCGGCCATAAACTCTTCAACGGCAACGGCATCGTTTGGCGACGGCCAGTGGATTAACGTCAGGTCGACATAGTCAGTCCGCAGCTTCAGCAGGCTCTCTTTCAGGCTGGCGATCAGCTTGTCTTTGCTGAGATTTTCAATCCAGATCTTGGTGGTGATGAACAGTTCATCGCGCGCAACGCCGCTTTCAGCAATAGCCTGACCCACAGCAGCTTCATTATCATAGATTTGCGCGGTATCAATGGTGCGATAGCCCAGCTCAAGCGCCGTTTTTACAGATGCAATAACCACGTCATCTTTCAGACGGAAGGTCCCAAGACCAAATGCAGGGATTGTCATGATTTTCCTCTTTATTCATTCATATCGGTTAACGAGGGTAATTATGACCAAGGAGAGGATTGAGAAAAAGAGCGCTAAACGCAGAGGATTTTTGCTAAAAAAGCAATAATAAAGCGACAGGCAAAGAAAAAGCCCTGAGCAAATGCTCAGGGCTTTTAATAAGTGGCGGAACGGACGGGACTCGAACCCGCGACCCCCTGCGTGACAGGCAGGTATTCTAACCGACTGAACTACCGCTCCACCGAATACTTCTGTAACCACCGGATTTATGCACCGGCTTACTACTTAATTTGATGCCTGGCAGTTCCCTACTCTCACATGGGGAGACCCCACACTACCATCG
>NZ_JBEAFQ010000041.1:0-114342 GCF_040062275.1 Klebsiella sp. GW_Kp182
GCGCTTTGCTCCCGGGGGCGGCGCAGAGCGCCTTGCCCGGGCTACGAGTTCTCCATCGTCTGCGGGATGGTAGCCCGGACAGGCGCGCAGCGCCGCCTCCGGGAAACGTGCGCACGGGGTTTAGAAACGATGACCGGCGTTGAGGGTCACCGCGTCTTCTCCGGCTCTGAATACCAGCGTTGGATTCGGGCCGCCAAGGGTAGCGTGGCCCTGCGTCACCTGTATCCAGTTGCCTTCCGGCAGGCCGATAATCGTCAGCTCTGGCGCAACCACCAGCAGCTCGCGGATCCGCTGTTCGCGGGTCTCGCCTTTATGGCCTTCCGGCAGCGCGTTGGTGAAATGCGGGTTAATTTGCAGCGGGAACAGCCCCAGCGCAGCAAAACCGTTAGGGTCGACAATCGGCATATCGTTAGTGGTGCGAATCGTCGGGCAGGCCAGGTTAGCGCCCGCGCTCCAGCCGATATACAGCGCCCCGCGCTTCACCACATCCACCATCGGCGCCAGCAGGCCGCGTTCGCGGCACTCTTTCAGCAGCTGAAAGGTATTGCCGCCGCCGACGATAACTATCTCCGCATTCTCAATCGCCGACACCGGGTCCGCGACGCTGTGAATACCGGTAACCGTAACGCCCATTGGGCTGAAGACGGCGGCGGTTTTCGCGGTGTAATCATCCCAGGTTTGCGTCACCCCGGCAAAAGGGATGAATACCGCAGAACGGCGGCCATTTAGCTGCCCGGCAATGGTCGGCAGCGCATGTTCCAGCCAGGCTTTGCCCGGCAGCGTTGAGTTACTTAATAGCAGCAGTTCCATTATTTCTCCATTTGACCAGATGATTATTCGGGCAGAGATGTTATCACAGGATATCTTACCGCTTGCTGACGTGGCTCACGCTGGGACGCGCTGAGCAAAGCGGAACGGCGATTATTGGCGCAGGGATTCTCTGAATTAATCTGGAAAGTGCCTCGCAGAGTGACTCTACCGGGCGTGACAGGCTAGCGGGAACCGCTTAGTTTTACGTTGATGATTCACCGGCAAAGGAATAGAAAATGCTCGTTTATTACGCTAATCTGAGGCATGTCATGCGCATTACCATGGGGGCTATCATGCGCACTACGTCGAACGTTAAAAAATCAGTCAATGTCTCGCTTTCGCCTGAAATCCTGGAAGAGGCGCGTAAACTTAAAATCAACATTTCGGCGGTATTAACGGAAGCTTTACTTGAGAAATTTCGTGAGCACAAACGTGAAGAGTGGTTACGAGACAATAAGAAATCGATCGATACGATTAACCAATGGGTAGAAGAAAACGGTTCGTTTAGTGATTTTCAAAGGCCGTTCTGATGGAACAATATTGCGCTTATGAGAATACGGGAAGCGGTAAAAAGGTTTTCCCTTATTTAATCAACCTGCAGCATCCGGTCGCGAATGTCCTGAAGCATATCCTGGTTGCCCCTGTGATAGAACAAAACCAACTACCTGATACCCAGCCTCCGACCAAAATTTGTCCCGTGATTACGATTGCCGGTCAAACTTATATTGTGATGACGCATATGATGGCGGGTTTACCGCAGAAAGAACTGGGCAAGCGCGTTGCTGATTTGACGGCGGACAGGGCTGCGCTGCGCGATGCAATCGACTTTCTGATCAACGGTTATTAGAGCGCCCTCCCTGGCGCTCTCCGTTTTGCCCTTATCCTCTGGCAAAGGCCGCGGCTTCAGCGACCAGCGCCGCGTCCGGACGCACGCCGGTGTAGAGCGCAAACTGCTCCACCGCCTGCAGGGCAATCACCTCCGCGCCGCTGATAACGCGCTTGTCCAGCCTCTGCGCCAGCTTGATGAACGGGGTTTCCGGCGGCAGAGCGACCACGTCAAATATCACGTCGGCCCGTTCCACCATCGTCGGGCTAAAGGCCAGGGTTTCGCTTTCCGCGCCGCCCGCCATGCCGAGCGGCGTGACGTTAACCAGAATATCCGCCGCGATTCCCTCCGGCCTGGGCTGCCACTGAAAACCGTACTGCTTTGCCAGCGCCAGGCCGCGCTCGCGATGGCGGGCGGCGATAATCACATCGCGGAAACCGGCATCGCGGAAGGCGGCGATGACCGCTTTGCCCATTCCGCCGCTGCCCTGGATCATCACTTTGGCTGAGGAATCGAGCTGATAGCTGTCAATCAGGCTTTTCACCGCAATATAGTCGGTATTCAGCCCGGTCAGCCTGCCGTCGTCGTTGACGATGGTGTTGACCGAATCAATCGCCTTTGCCGAAGGGTCAAGCGCGTCAAGATACGCTATGCAGCTCTCTTTAAACGGCATAGAGACCGCGCAGCCGCGAATGCCTAATGCGCGCACGCCGTTTACCGCCGCGGCTATATCCTGGGTCGTAAACGCTTTATAGATATAGTTCAGCTTCAGCTTTTCATACAGGTAGTTATGAAAGCGGGTGCCGAAGTTACCCGGGCGACCGGCCAGCGACATGCACAGCAGCGTATCGCGATCAATCATGAGCAATATCCTCCGCGTGGGCCAGCAGATACTCTTCCGCCTCTTTTGACCAGATACCGTGGTGACGTTCCATAATCGCCGCCAGCTGCGGGTCGCTAATGTTTCCCAGCGGCGTAAGCGGAATGTTTTTTCCGGTATAGACCAGCTTCTTACCGCCGCCTACCGCCGGTAAATCCAGGGTGGTCTCGCCCGCCGCGTTCAGCCCCAGAATATGAGTCACCACCTTCGCGGTCTGCACCTTTTTCTCCTGCATCAGCGCTACGGCGGCGCGCATATCGTCGGTATTGCCGCCGGAGGTGCCCACGTAGTGGGTGAAGGCGTAATGCACATCGTAAAAATTGATCGGTGCGCTGAACTGCTTATCCTGCGGGCCGGCGAAAAAGTTCAGGCAGCCGTCCGGGGCCAGCAGCGAGGATGCCAGGGTGATGAGCTGTTCGTTAGGGACGAAGACGAAGATATCGTCAAAGCCGTGACCGCCGGAGAGCGCCATCAGCGTTTCGCGGCTGGCGTCGCGCCCATCCAGATAGTGGATCAGCGTTTGCGGCTCGGAGGGATAGTGCTGGCGCGCATAGTTGAGCTTTGGCTTATTGGTATCGGTGACCACCAGCAGCGCCGGGTTGATCGGGCCATGCAGCGCGTAGTCGATGGCCAGCAGTCCCATCGGGCCGGTGCCGCCTAGGATCAGGGCGCGGCCCTGCGGGCGAATGCCCATCACATGGTTATAGCTGCCTTCCTGCAGATGATAGTTGGCGTTGAAGGCGCCAATCACGCAGGAAAGCGGCTCCACCAGCGAGCCTTCAAACCAGGTATCGCCTTCCCAGGAAAGCAAACAATCCTGTTCCATCACCTCGTTGGGGATCACCACGTGGGTAGCTTCGCCGCCGATCCATGGAAAAGAATAACCGGGGCAGTCCGGGCGATCCGGCAGCTGCAGGTTGGCCTGAATCACATAGCGCTGGCCGGCATGAAACTTGTGCTGCCACTTTTTGCCGACGGCGATAATCTCCCCGCAGAACTCATGGCCGATAATGATTGGGTTGGTCGCCACATCGTCAGGCACCTTTTTGTGGTCCTCGCCCTGGTTCGCCTCTTTCCACGAGGAGAGGCACAGGCTGTCGGTGACCACCCGGGCGAGGATTTCATCATCCTGCATCGCCGGGAGTTCGAAGGTTTCCAGGCGCAGGTCGCGTTTGCCGTACAGGCGCAGGGCTGTTGTTGTTTGCATGTTTACCACCTCATCCCCTTCATCTTTCGCATGACGGCTGCGAAATCTTTTGGGTCTAACTTGTTGAAGTAGCCCCGGCATCGCCGGGGCGGAAAAATCAGGACAGGAAGCCCAGCGCGTTACCGATAATCCCCAAACCGAAGAGGGCGAAAATCAGCCATACCGGGTTCACTTTCTTATTGAGCAGGCGCACCATCAGCAGCGTCAGGCCCAGAGCCAGCAGGCCGGGGCAGAGCTGATCGAGGATGTCCTGTACGGTCATGGTGACGGTCGAGCCGTCGGCGCCCGGGGTTTGCGAGACCACCAGCGGGACGTTGATGGTGGTCCACTTGGTCACCAGCACACCCATCACAAACAGGCCAAGAATGGAGGCGCCTTCGGTCAGTTTTTGCAGCAGGTTGCCGCCCATATCGCTGACGATATTGACCCCTTTACGGAAGCCGAGCTGCAGCCCGTACCACTTCATCGCCAGACGTACCGCGTTGAAAATAAAGAAGAACAGCAGCGGTCCAAGAATATTGCCGGAGAGCGCCAGCGAGGCGCCGAGGGCGGCGGTAATCGGCCGCAGCGTGCCCCATACCAGCGGGTCGCCCACGCCTGCCAGCGGCCCCATCAGGCCAACTTTGATCCCGTTGATGGCGCCATCGTCGATAGCGCGCCGTTGGCCCGGGCTTCCTCCATCGCGGCGGTGACGCCAATCACCGGCCCGCAGACTGCCGGAGTGGTGTTGAAGAACACCAGATGGCGCTTCAGCGCGGCGACCTGATCCTCTTTCAGCGGGTAGAGGCGCTTGATGGCCGGGATCATGTCGTAGCAGAAGCCAAGCCCGTGAATACGTTCGAAGTTGAATGACGCCTGCTGCAGGTTGGAGCGCAGAAACATGCTCACCAGGTCGCCTTGGGTAATTTTTCTCTGTTCCATGTTGGGCTCCATCAGTCGTCAAGCTGGTCAAGGGCAGTGGAAGAGGTGGCGGCGGCCTGCGGTTCGGGTTTACGCCACTGCGGATTAAGCTGGATATAAATCAGCGCGATGATGACCCCGACGCCGCCGAAGGCCAGCAGGCTAAAGTCGAGATAGCCGCCCGCGAGGAAGCCGAGGAAGAAGAAGGGCATCAGATACTTCACGCCCATCATGCGCAGCACCATGGCGTAGCCGACCACCACGATAAAACCGCCGGCGATTTGCAGACCGCGGGTGACGAATTCCGGAATGGCGTTGAGCATATTGCTGACCATATCCGCGCTGACAAACAGAGAAACGATGAGTGCGGGAATGGCGACGCGCAGCGCCTGAACGCCCAGCGCAGACACGTGCAGCAGATCGATTGTTCTGAAGCGCGCCTCTTCCGCGGCCTTATCCGCCGCGTGCTGGAACACCACGGTAATGGTGCGGGCGAACACGGTGAGCACCTGACCTGCGGCAGCGACCGGCAGCGCAATCGCTATTCCGGTAGCGATGCTTTGCTGGCCCACGATCACCAGGATGGCGGAGATAATGCTGGCTAACGCCGAATCCGGAGACTGCGCCGCGCCGACGTTCATCCAGCCGAGCGCGATCAGCTCCAGCGTCCCGCCGAGCATAATCCCGGTTTTTAGATCGCCGAGAATTAAGCCAATCACGGTACAGGCGATTAATGGGCGATGCGTCTGGAATTCATCCAGCACGCTGCCCATCCCGGCAATACAGGAAAAAATAAATATGGCGATTATTTGTAGGGTACTTATTTCCATAATTTGTCACCTTGAGGGTATAGAAATCCCTGCCTTTTACGGCATTTACACGATGTTCTTCAGGCTGCCTCTTTGTTGACTGCATTCTCTCGCCCCAGTCACATAGTTAGCTATGCTGCTGGTGACTCGCTCATTTGCCGCCGCGATGCATCCAGAATGACAGTGTGTAATAAAAGGCGCGTTTTATTATTCTGTAACGGACTGCTCTGCTATTTTATCGAGAATATTAACCGACGGATCCGAAGCCACGACGCGTAAATCAAGCTTAACGCCCAGCTTATCTAACTGCTGAAAGGCATTAATATCCGCTGCGTCTAATGACACCGCTTTGGTTAACTGTTTTTTACCCGGTCGCCAGGCCATGCCGCCAATATTCAGCGTGGCTATTTTGACGCCCTGTTGTACCATGGTTAATACGTCCTGCGGATTAGTGAATAAATAAAAAACCGTTTCGTCCTGATATTGCGGGTTGTGATAAACGGCGACGGCTTTCTCGATATTCACCACATTGACCTTCATGCCCGGCGGTGCGGCCTGGCGAAGCAGCGTGCGGCGAACGTCGTCGTTATACACGTCGTCATTACAGATAATGATACGCTGGGCGTTGGCCACTTTTGACCAAACGGTGGTGACCTGGCCGTGAATCAGGCGGTCATCAATGCGTGCGAGCGTAATGTTCATCAGAAATCCTCCTCAACGGTTTCCGGCTGCCGCCAGGTGACGCAGCACTGGCTGGCGATGGTCTCAAGATGTTGGCACAGTGCTTCTGCATTCATCGTTTGCTGGTTATCGACCAGCTCCAGAGCCAGCGGTAGCGACAGGCCGCTGATGACCCGAAGCTGCGGGTTGCGCATCGCCAGGCCGGCGGCGGCGTTCCACGGGCTGCCGCACTGTAGATCGACGGCGATGAGCCACTCCTCCTCTTTGTGAGTACTTACCAACTTTTCAAGCTTATCGGCGATATCGCCCGCGTTTTCCCCCGGTACAAACGCCACGGCGCTGACGTGGACATCGCCGTAAACCATGCGCACCGAGTCGAGCATGGCGCAGGCCAGCTGACCGTGAGCGCAGAAGATGACGTTAACCATGTTTCCCCCTTAGCCGCGCGTTTTGCCGCCCGCAATGTTAGTGGTTACTCCGGTAATGTAGCTGGCGCGCTCTGAGAGCAGATAGCAAACAAAATCAGCAACTTCGCTGAGACGGCCGGAGCGACCAACAGGAATCGCATTTTTGCTATAGCCTTCGCGCAGCTGTTCGACGGTGATATTGCGGGTCCAGGCCAGTGCTTCTTCATATTCTGGCGTACGCAGCCCGGTTTTTTCCAGAATGCCCGGCGCAACGCCTACGACGCGAATACCGTGCTTGCCCAGCTCTTTCGACCAGGAGCGGGTAAAGCTGTTCAGCGCGGCTTTGGTCGCGGCGTAGCAGCTCTGGCCTTCAGAGCCTTCGAGACCGCTTTCCGACGAGACGTTAACAATCACGCCGCTGCGCTGTTTAACCATCTGGCGCGCCACCGCCTGCGACATCAGGAATACGCCTTTCTGGTTGATATTGACCATTTTTTCGAATGCCGCTTCATTTAATTCATAGCGACCGGACGGCGCTTTCTCATCGACTAATAAACGCGGGAAGTTGACGCCGGCGTTATTGACTAAACCATCAATGCGGCCAAAGCGCTGAATAATACTCTCGACGGTTTTATTCACTTCGCTAGCGCTGGAAATATCGGTTGGCCAGAAATTATAATTATCGCGATTCTGATGTTTGTCGCCGCCGTGAATATCGCTCATCTGCACGTTTGCGCCCTGAGCTAATAACTCATCGACAATCGCCAGGCCGATTCCTGATGCGCCGCCGGTCACGATAATTATTTTGTCTTTTAAATTTAACCATGTATTCATTATCGACTCCTGTTTCTTTAGATAAAGGGATCCCCCGCAGCAGCGCTGCGTGAAATCATATTCTTGACATTTACTTCAGTAATGACTCAGCGGTTTCTCGATTCGTCACCAGACAATTAATGTAATGACCGTTTAAGGCGCCAAGAATCCCGGCGTATTTCTCCTCGCCCATGGCGATACCCACCGAGTAGCGCGCCTGCTTGAGTTTCAACATCTCGATAGAGAGCGTTTTTTCGCTCATGGCGGTTTCGACCAGCGCGCCATCAATATTGTAAAAACGCGAACAGATATCGCCGGCGACCTGGCGAGCGTTGAGATCGTCGCTCTCTTCACTGCCGTAAAATGCATGCCAGTTGGCGCCGTCGCGGATCGCCGGAGAACCAATGCCCACCAGCGCGACGTCCAGGTTATCCCAGTAGGAGGCAATCGTTTTAAAATGCCGGGACTGCATAATACCGTTGCGAATTAATGTGTTATCCAGCAGTGCCGGGAAATCAGCGAGATGAGATTCCGCTTTCAGCTTCGCCGCTGCGCCGTAGGTCAGCGTATTCACGTGGTAGCGACTTTCCAGTTTTCCGGAGGGGCCGCCGATAATCGGCACGCAGATAACCTGACGGGACTGGCTGGCCTGCGGCAGATTCTCCACCAGCGCGCGCACCGCCCGACCCCAGGAGAAGCCGACGATATCGCCCGGCTCCAGCAGCCTGTCGACCAATTGCGCGCCATGCAGGCCGATAAGATTGAGCTGATCCTCCTCCAGCAGTGAGTCGCAGGCCGCCACCACCGCCTCTTTGAGCCCGAATTTTTGTTTTAGCTGCTGCTCAAGCCACAGATTTTCGTTGTAGTCGTAGTTGATGGCGATAGTGACGATACCCTGCTCGCGGCCGCGCTTCAGCAGACGGCTGATAGTGGTGCGGTATATCCCCAGCTCGCGGGCAATCTGCGCCTGGGTCATATCCTGCTCATAGTAGAGCTGGGCGATTTTCACGATCAGACGAATATCGTCGCTGTTTTCCATCGTCACTGTCGGCTCCTGCACATTTGTGCAAATGGGAGAGTTGCTGTCATGATCTGATATAACCCCATCAGCGACCCGCTTCAAAGAAATTTTCCTCTATTTCATGATGATGTTCCGACCGTTTCTGTTGCACATTTGCGTTGCTTACCGGTGGTTTATGGCACCTTTGTGCCGGACGTGATAAGAGCCTGATTCTGCTTTGTTTCGCCGGGCAAAGTTGCCGGGCTTTCATGGACACACTTTTGTGTTGAAAGGCGTGGCAGATCACATTTAGCGGCAGGCGACGAGAGCGCGATTCTTTTTTATCGCCCGCAAGGTAGGGTATATTTCGCTTTTACAGGAGATTTTATGCTGCCCGACTCATCAACCCGACTCAATAAATACATCAGCGAAAGCGGAATTTGCTCGCGTCGTGAAGCCGATCGCTTTATCGAACAAGGCAACGTTTTTATCAACGGCAAGCGCGCTACCATCGGCGACCAGGTTAAAGCGGGCGACGTGGTAAAGGTCAATGGCCGGTTGATTGAGCCGCGCGAAGCGGACGATCTGGTCCTGATTGCGCTGAATAAACCGGTTGGCATCGTCAGCACCACCGAAGACGGCGAGCGTGACAATATTGTGGATTTCGTTAACCACAGTAAACGCGTTTTCCCCATTGGTCGCCTGGATAAAGACTCCCAGGGGCTGATCTTTCTGACCAACCATGGCGATCTGGTGAATAAAATCCTGCGCGCCGGTAACGATCACGAAAAAGAGTATCTGGTCACCGTTGATAAGCCGGTGACCGATGAGTTTATCCGCGGCATGGGGGCGGGCGTACCGATTCTCGGCACGGTGACGAAGAAGTGCAAAGTGAAAAAAGAAGCGCCGTTTGTGTTCCGCATTACCCTGGTGCAGGGGCTGAATCGCCAGATCCGCCGGATGTGCGAACACTTTGGCTATGAAGTGACGAAGCTTGAGCGGACGCGGATCATGAACGTCAGCCTGACGGGGATCCCGCTGGGAGAGTGGCGCGATCTGACCGACGATGAGCTGATCGATCTTTTCAAACTGATTGAAAACTCGTCTTCAGAAGCGAAACCGAAGGCAAAAGCGAAGCCGAAAACGGCCGGCATCAAGCGTCCCGTCGTGGCGATTGAAAAAACCAGCGACAAGTCCTCCCGCCCGGCGTCGAACGGCAAACGCTTTACCGCGCCGGGGCGCAAGAAGAAAGGGCGTTAACGTCTGCCGCGCGTCGGGGTATTTGCCGACCAGGAAAACGAGGCCTCTGCGTCCGGTTTATAAGCCTGCTTTTTCTTCAGCTGGCGGGCTTTCTTAGCCTCGGCCTCGCGCAGGGCCATCAGTTTATCGATGTACTCTTTTTTCACGCTATTGGTTTCCGCGTTGGTCAGCGGACGGCCATGGGCGATGCGCGCGCGGTCGAGCAGGGTTTTCAGTTCGCGCTGTTCGCGCTCGGTCATCTCTTTTTGCGTGATGCGGGGGAGTGCCATAGTGGTGCCCTCAATTAGCCTGTGGTTTCAGTGTACGGTATTGGGGCTGACGTCTCACGGTAAATTGTTGTGCCTCGCAGAAAATCCCGGAGGCGGCGCTGCGCACCTGTCCGGGCTACAAAACCCGCAAGCTGCACGGACCGTAGCCCGGCTAAGCGCAGCGCAAGCCGGGAAAATTACGGGTTGTTAGCTCTCTTTTTCCGTTTGACGCGATTCATCCGCAATCGGCTTCCCTGACCAGTAACCGGCCAGCAGCGAGCCGGACAGGTTGTGCCAGACCGAGAACAGCGCCCCGGGCAGCGCGGCCAGCGGGCCAAAGTAGATTTTCCCCAGCGCGGCGGCAAGGCCGGAGTTCTGCATTCCTACCTCGATCGCCAGCGTGCGGCAGGTGGACTCGTCAAAGCCAAACAGTCGCCCGCCCCAGTAGCCGCCGAGCAGACCGATAGTGTTATGCAGGATAACGGCGATAATCACCACAAAACCAACGGAAGCGATATGCGACGCGGAGCCTGCCACCACGGCGCAGATAATCGCCAGAATGCAGACCATCGAAAAGGCCGGCAGGAACGGCTCCACCGCCTTCACCACTTTCGGCAGCAGATGGTGCACTACCAGCCCCAGCGCAATCGGGATCACCACGATTTGCAGAATGCTGAGCAGCATCCCCATCACGTCCACCTGAATATGCGCATCCACGTACAGACGCGTCAGCAACGGGGTGGCGACCACGCCGACCAGGGTGGATACCGAGGAGATGGTGACTGAGAGCGCAACATCGCCTTTTGCCAGAAAGATCATCACGTTGGATGCCGTACCGCTGGCGACGCTGCCCACCAGCACCATGCCGGCGGAGAGCTCGGGCGGCATGTGAAAAATCAGCGCCAGCAGCCAGGCGGCGAGCGGCATCACCAGGTAGTGGAGAAAAATGCCTGCGGCGACCGGCGCGGGGCGGGAAAGCACGCGCTTAAAATCGTCGACTTTCAGATGCACGCCCATGCCGAACATAATCAGCATCAGCAGCGTCGGGACCCACGGGCCAACGGGGGCAAAAGTGGATGGCGTGTAATAGGCGATAACCGAGAGCAGCAGCGCCCATAATGGGAACAGCCGCGTAAGCGTGGCGAGCATGTTGTTTTCCTTGCACGTAAGTTGTGTTTGCTTGTTATAGACCGGCCGGGATCGAGCCCGGCCATCGCTATTGTTTATCGTGCTAAGACATATTATTCAAACAAATTATGCTCATGTTCCGCTGCGGATAAGCTCCCAGCTGAGTCCGAAGCGCGCTAAATATTTGCGCAAGCGGTCGGCATCGTTAGGGTTGGCTTTTTTTTGCCGGGAGACGGCGAACAGCTCGCGTCCGGCTTCGGAGAGCGAAGCGCTGCGCTGGCAGACCTCCAGCACCGTTTCCAGCTGGCGGCGATCGAACAGATCGATTTCCATTGCTATGTCAGGAGAAGACGTCGTCAGCTGCCAGCTCTCTTTCAGCAGCATAATCTCCTCTTCCGCAACGGCCTGCGTAATGCGCCCCTGCTCGGCCAGGGTCGCCATACGCGCCACGGATGAGCTGAGTTCGCGAAAATTGCCGCGCCACTGCGCCTGCGGCGAGCAGGCAAAGGCCAGATAGCGCTCGCGGGCCTCTTTATCGAAACGGATCTGCGTCTGCCGCTCGTTGGCCAGTCGCCGTAGTTCATACTCCACGTTCGGCGCAATATCTTCCCGCCGCTGCGCCAGGCCGGGAAGGGCAAAGCGCCACATATTAATGCGCGCATAAAGATCTTCGCGAAAGCGCCCCTCCGCCACCCACTGCTGCATATCGCGATGCGTGCCGGCGATCAGCTGGAAGTCGCTGTGCACCTCTTTATCCGAGCCAAACGGGAAAAAGGTTTTTTCTTCGATGGCCTTCAGCAGCATAGCCTGCTCATCCAGCCCCAGCTCGGCGATTTCATCGAGAAACAGCACGCCGCCGTCGGCTTCGCGTAATAGCCCGGCGCGAGGCGTAACCGCGCCGGTAAACGCGCCTTTGACATGTCCAAACAGCGTGGACATGGCGTTATCACCGCGCAGCGTGGCGCAGTTTACCGCCATGAATTTTCCCGCCACCCGATGGCGTGACTGACGAAGCTGAAAAATACGTTTGGCGAGGACGGACTTCCCGGCGCCCGTTGGGCCGGTCAGCAGGATCGGATCGGTCGATCGGATCGCCACGCGCTCAATACGATCGATAAGCGCGTTGAACGTCGCATTACGCGTCTCGATACCCGACTTCAGGAAGGAGACGGACTGCTGCTGCTCGCGCTGAAAGCGGCTGGTGAGCGCGGCGTAGCGGCTTAAGTCCAGATCGATCACCGAGTAAATACCGGCGGCGACGGCGTCATCCGCTGCGCCTTTCGGCGCAGGGCTGGTCTGCAGCAGGCTGGCGGGGAGATAGCGCGCTTCGGTCAGCAGGAACCAGCAGATCTGCGCCACGTGGGTCCCGGTGGTGATATGCACCAGATACTCTTCGTTTTCGGTATCAAAGCGATAGCGGTTGGCGAAGTCGAGAAACGCCGCGTAGACCTCTTCAAAATCCCACGGATCGTTTATCTCAATCGTATGCGGGCGCACTTCGGTATGCGGTGAAAGCTGGGCGACATCGTCAATCAGCTTTTGCGCCATATTTTCATCACGCGGCTGGTGGAGAAGCTCCAGCCTGTCGACAGGAAAATCGGCCTGCTGGCATAGCCCAACGGTAGGCCGCCATTTTTTAAAGCGATTCGCCCGCTTGCCGCGTTTGTCCAGCACCGTTCCGAGGACGCCAATGACCACTCGCCGCTTTTTCATGTTTATCCCAAAAGATAAGTTTCGATATTTAAAGATAAAAAAACCTGCTGCCGGCGGCAAGCGTTACCGTTTGAATTAAAAATAAAAGTATTATTAATCAATGAATTGAAAAATAACTCTCGCATTTTTTATTGTTGGCACGCAACTGGCAATACTCCTTTCGTCACGACGCTGAAAACGCAGGGGATTAAACCCCGCCGGCACGCCAGGAACGGTACAGGCCGTTTTTCGGGCGCGTTCCGCCAGCCGATGACCACCAATGGGTTCGATTCCCGATTTCATCTCCAATGAAAACTGGTCGTTAATCATAGAAATAACGCGGGGTGATGCGCAGTCAGCACGCCCCACAGCAGGCCGCCGGTAAAGGCGCCGTGCCGCAGGCAAAAGGGAGTTCCCCTGCGGCTTCGCCCCTGCACCCGCGCCTGATTTTGCTAAGGAACAAAAAATGACGAAGAAAATCACGATACGTAAAGGTCAGCTTGGCCTTTTATCCCGTCAGGGTGACTACTATCAGGTTCTGGAAGCGGGCGAGCATCGCCTGCCGTGGTTCAACGTCCCCGAAGTGCTGATCGTTAACCGGGACGGCAGCGAAGTGCCGGAGGCGCTGGCGGAGTATTTACGACGCTTTCAGCCGGAATGGATTGAACGCTACTGCCTGGCGGCGGATTTGACGGATGTCGAGGCCGGGGCGCTGTATGCCAACGGTGTGCTGCAGGAAATTTTACCGCCTTCGACGCGCCGACTGTACTGGTCGGCCGGTGATGAAATTCAGCTGCTACGTATCGATACCCGGCAGGTTGCGGTTCCTGCTGACATTATGAATGCGGTGCTGCAGCCGCGACGTCACGGGGCGGTAAAAGGCCGCGAAGCGATCCTCACCGTATCGGTGCCGGCGTGGCACGTCGGGGTGCTGAAAATCGACGGCGAGACACAATCGCTGCTGCAGCCTGGCCTGAGCGCGTACTGGAAGGTCAATCATCTGGTGGAAGCGGAAGTGGTCGATACCCGCCTGCAGGTGCTGGAGGTTGGCGGCCAGGAGATTCTGACCAAAGATAAAGTGAACCTGCGTTTAAATCTGGCGGCGAACTGGCGTTACAGCGATGTACTGCAGGCGTTTGGACAGCTGACGAAGCCGCTGGACCATCTGTATCGCGAGCTGCAGTTTGCGCTGCGTGAAGCCGTCGGAACGCGAACGCTGGATGAGCTGCTGGAAGATAAGAAAATCATTGATGAGGTCGTGAGCGCGCAGGTCACCGAGCGCATGGCGGCATTTGGTATCGACGTCGCGTCGCTGGGCGTGAAGGATATTGTGCTGCCCGGCGACATGAAAGCCATTTTGTCGCAGCTGGTGGAGGCGGAGAAATCGGCGCAGGCGAACGTGATCCGCCGGCGTGAAGAGACCGCGGCGACGCGCTCGCTGCTCAACACCGCGAAGGTGATGGAGAATAACCCGGTCGCGCTGCGCTTAAAAGAGCTGGAAACGCTGGAAAGAGTGGCGGAGCGTATCGATAAAATCTCGGTCTTTGGCGGCCTGGACCAGGTGCTGCATGGCCTGGTGAATCTAAAAGGATAATGAAAATGACGTATCACGCTGTAAGCGCCGCCATGCGCCATAAGGTGCGGCGGCAGTTAAAAGACGTGGAGCAGCGCTACGGCGTCAGAGTGCTCTACGCCTGCGAATCCGGCAGCCGGGGCTGGGGCTTTGCCTCGCCGGACAGCGATTATGATGTGCGGTTTCTCTACGTTCACCCGCTGGAGTGGTATCTGCGGGTGGATCCCCCGCGCGATGTTATTGAGCTGCCCATCGACGATGAGCTGGACGTCTGCGGCTGGGAGTGGCGCAAGGCGCTGGGTCTGCTGAAAGGGGCGAACCCGACGCTGATCGAATGGCTGGATTCACCGGTGGTGTATCAGCAGGATGACGCGACGGTTCAGGCGCTGAAGAAAGTGATACCGCATTGGTTTTCTCCGGTTCGCGCCCGCTGGCATTACTATTCGATGGCCCGTAAAAATTTTCGCGGCTATCTGCAAGGCGAACGGGTGCGGCTGAAAAAGTACTTTTACGTACTGCGCCCGCTGCTGGCCGTCCGCTGGGTTGAAGTGGGAAAAGGCGTGCCGCCGATGCGCTTTGATGAACTGCTGGCAGGAAGCGAGCTGGAAGCGGGTCTACGTGCGGAAATAGACGAGCTGCTGGAACGTAAACAGCGTGCAGGAGAGGCGGAAAACGGCCCGCGTCGACCGCTGCTGCATGCGTTTATTCAGTCCGAGCTGCTCAGAGGCGCAATCCCGCCAGCGCTGCCTGAGAGCCGGAGCGGTGATGTCAGGGAGTTGGACAGATTGCTGATGACCACGGTGATGGGAAACTAAAAATGGCCCGGCAGAAATGGCGGGCCATTTTATTCGCTATTACTCGAACAGATTATGATGCAGCTTCTGCACCACTTTTTCGGCATCCGCACCCGGGACCAGGAAGCACAGGTTATGGCTGGATGCGCCGTAGCAAATCATACGAATATTAAACGGGTCCAGTACGCCAAACACCTCTTTACCGACGCCGCACGCCTTCGACAGTTCATTACCAATGATGGCGACCAGCGCCAGATCCTGCTCGACCTCAACGCGGCACAGAGAGGAAAGTTCGGTCAACAGTCCCTGGGTGAGCAGGGTATCGCCAGCCGACGTCGAACCGGTGGTATCCATGGTCAGCGCCACGCTCACTTCCGACGTGGTGATCAGATCGACGGAGATACTGTGGCGGGCCAGTATACTGAATACCTCGGCCAGAAAACCGCGTGAGTGCAGCATATTCAGGCTGTGCAGGGTTAGCAGCGTCTGCTTGCGGCGCAGCGCCAGCGCGCGGAACAGCGGCGGGTTTTCGGTGTTTTTGCACACCAGCGTGCCGCCGGCTTTCGGCTCTTTGCTGGAGCCGACGAATACCGGAATATCGCTGCGCACGGCGGGGAGCAGGGTAGCCGGATGCAGGACCTTCGCGCCAAAGGTCGCCATTTCCGCCGCTTCTTCAAAAGCGATAACGTCAATGCGTTTGGCCGCCGGGGCGACGCGCGGGTCGGTGGTATAGATACCCGGAACATCGGTCCAGATGTCGACGCGGGTGGCGTTTAGCGCTTCGCCGAGTAGCGCGGCGGTATAGTCGCTGCCGCCGCGGCCAAGCGTGGTGGTGCGGCCTTTGGCTTCGCTGCCAATAAAGCCCTGGGTGATCACCACGCCTTCCGCAAGACGCGGGGCCAGCAGCTGCTGGGTTAATTCGGATAAGGCGGCAATATCCGGTTCCGCGCGGCCAAAGCGGTCGTTGGTGCGCATAATTTTGCGCACGTCGAACCACTGGGCGGCGATGCCGCGCTCGCGCAGGATCTCGACAAACAGCAGAGTAGACATCAGTTCGCCGTGGCTGACCAGTTCGTCGGTTAACGCGGTTGAACTGGCCAGGGAGGCGGCTTCCGCCAGGGTGGTGATGTTTTCCAGCAGGCGCTCAATTTCATCGCGAATAACGTTGGGATAACGCAGACGCTCCAGAATATTGAACTGGATTTGCCGCATGGCATCGAGCTTCGCGAAACGTTCGCCGGGTTCCAGCCCTTCCGCTAAGGCGACCAGCAGGTTGGTCACCCCCGCTGAGGCGGAAAGCACCACCACGCGGGTATTGGCGTCCAGCAACGCGACGTCCACGCTGCGGTTCATGGCATCAAAATCGGCAACGCTGGTGCCACCGAACTTGGCTACAACTAAGTCTGTCATAACAACCTCGTGTCAGGGGGCCTGACTTATTAAAACGATTCCAGAAAACCAATCCTGGTGGGGCTGGACGCAACCGGATTGCAATAAAATGTCTTAATAAGCCAGGCCAAATTATTCAGCCATGGCACAAGGGAAGAGCGAAAAACAGGGTGGGCGCAGAGCGATAAACAAACTACGATGTCACCCAGAAGTGCTCCACCTTGTAGACCCGCTTGCCGATGCTGTGCATCAGACGGCGAGTATGAAACGCCCGACTGCGAACGTTTCTGGTGACAACCCAGGGGATTCAGCCCCTGTGGCCGGTGATGAGCGTAACCAGACGCTTATTCACCTCGGCGTTGCTCCCCCTCACGTATTTTCCCCGGACTGGCTCCTCCAATACGGTTACCTGGGCAACGCACCTCTTCTGGCAATTACCGACGTCTTTCACTTTGCCAGGGGGACGCGGGACATTATACCCCCCTGCAATACCCTTTCGCTGTAGCGTGAAATGCGCGATCCATACATACCTACGTATATGTAGGTACTGCCGTTATATAAAGGCTTCAGGCGAAGTATGTCAACGTCAGGGTTATGCGGATTTTTCATGCGCGAGTCGCTGACAGAAAAAAGCCTTATGATGTCTATACTATGAGGGGCGATTTGCGCCAAATTGGCCCTAATCCTGACGCGTATCATCGGCATAACACAAAAATCATCACAATTTTTCGTCACCGGCGCTACAATCGACCGCAGTCACAATTCTCAAATCAGAAGAGTATTGCTAATGAAAAACATCAACCCAACGCAGACCTCTGCCTGGCAGGCATTACAGAAACACTTTGATGAAATGAAAGACGTTACCATCGCGGATCTGTTCGCGAAGGATAGCGATCGTTTCTCTAAATTCTCCGCCACGTTCGACGATCTGATGCTGGTGGATTTTTCCAAAAACCGCATCACCGAAGAAACGCTGGCAAAACTGCAGGACCTGGCCAAAGAGACCTTCCTGGCAGACGCCATTAAATCCATGTTCTCCGGCGAGAAGATTAACCGCACGGAAGACCGCGCGGTGCTGCACGTTGCGCTGCGTAACCGCAGCAATACTCCGATTCTGGTTGATGGTAAAGACGTGATGCCGGAAGTGAACGCCGTGCTTGAGAAGATGAAAACCTTCTCCGAAGCCATTATCTCCGGCAGCTGGAAAGGCTACACCGGTAAAGCGATTACCGACGTCGTCAATATCGGTATCGGCGGCTCCGATCTGGGTCCGTTCATGGTGACCGAAGCGCTGCGCCCGTACAAAAATCACCTGAATATGCATTTTGTTTCTAACGTCGATGGTACCCACATCGCCGAAGTGCTGAAAACGGTGAACCCGGAAACCACCCTGTTCCTGGTCGCGTCGAAAACCTTTACTACTCAGGAAACCATGACCAATGCCCACAGCGCGCGCGACTGGTTCCTGGCGACCGCCGGCGATGAGAAGCACGTCGCGAAACACTTCGCCGCGCTCTCGACCAACGGTAAAGCGGTTGGCGAGTTCGGTATTGATACCGCCAATATGTTTGAGTTCTGGGACTGGGTTGGCGGCCGTTACTCTCTGTGGTCAGCCATCGGCCTGTCCATCATCCTGTCCGTCGGCTTCGACAACTTTGTTGAGCTGCTCTCCGGCGCGCACGCGATGGACAAACACTTCTCCACCACGCCGGCTGAGAAAAACCTGCCGGTGCTGCTGGCGCTGATCGGTATCTGGTACAACAACTTCTTCGGCGCTGAAACCGAAGCGATTCTGCCGTACGACCAGTATATGCACCGTTTTGCCGCCTACTTCCAGCAGGGCAACATGGAATCCAACGGTAAATACGTTGACCGTAACGGCAACGCCGTGGATTACCAGACGGGCCCAATCATCTGGGGCGAGCCGGGTACCAACGGTCAGCACGCGTTCTACCAGCTGATTCACCAGGGGACCAAAATGGTGCCTTGCGACTTTATCGCGCCGGCGATTACGCATAACCCGCTGTCCGATCACCATCCGAAGCTGCTGTCTAACTTCTTTGCGCAGACCGAAGCGCTGGCGTTTGGTAAATCCCGCGAAGTGGTTGAGCAGGAATATCGCGATCAGGGTAAAGATCCGGCGACCCTGGAACACGTGGTGCCGTTCAAAGTGTTTGAAGGCAACCGCCCCACCAACTCCATCCTGCTGCGTGAAATTACGCCGTTCAGCCTGGGCGCGCTGATTGCCCTGTATGAGCACAAAATCTTCACCCAGGGCGTGATTATGAACATCTTCACCTTCGACCAGTGGGGCGTTGAGCTGGGCAAACAGCTGGCTAACCGCATCCTGCCGGAGCTGAAAGATGGTTCCGAAGTGAGCAGCCACGATAGCTCCACTAACGGCCTGATTAACCGCTATAAATCCTGGCGCGCATAATCGCTAAAACGTTCGCAATGCCGGCCCATGTGGCCGGCATTTTTGTTATAGCCGCCGCAGCAGCTTTGCCGGGTTCCCGGCCCACACGCCTTTCTCCGTAATGGATTTGGTCACCACGCTGCCCGCGCCAATCACGACCCCATCGCAGATGCTGACCGCCAGAATGGTTGCGCCGCTGCCGATAGACACATCGTTGCCAATCACAATTCTTCCCCAGCTCTCGCGGTCGGCGTTGGGTTTTCCCTCGCGGAACATATCGTTGGCGAACATCACGCCGTGGCCGATAAAACAGCGCTCGCCGATGGTCACGTACTCGCAGATAAAGGTGTGAGACTGAATTTTGCTGTTGTTGCCGATGCGGGTATGGCCCTGAATCTCTACAAACGGCCCGACGAAGACGTTATCGCCAAGCGTGCAGTCGTAAAGGTTGGCGGGCTGGTAAATCACCACGTTTTCGCCGCTGGCGACGTTGCGAATGGCGGTTTCACGAAGGGTATGCATGCTGCCTCTCAGATTGGTTTAGCCAGAATATGGAGTGTGCTTTCCTGGGTTGCAGAATGAAATGCCACATCCTTCACGTGCTGCATCCCCTGACGTTCATAAAAACGGTGGGCACCGGTATTCGCGGCGAGCACTTCCAGCCATAGCCAGCTTTCACCGGCCTCTTTCGCTCGCTTCTCGACGGCGCGAAAAATCTGCTCGCCGTAGCGATGCCCGGTGGCGTCAGGTAATAGATAGAGTTTATGCAATAGCGTACCCGTTGGGCCTTCGGGGTTGATGTCCTGGCGGCAGGCATATTTAGCAAAGCCAATTGGCTCCTCTGCTTCAGCAATCAACCAGCAGCACTGCGGATCGGCCAGGCTGTGCGCCAGCGCGGCCATGGAATACTCTTGCTGCAGGTAGTGCTCCATTTCATCGGCGTTGTGCCAGAGGTGGGCAAAGTGGTGGCGATAGCTGGCATTGGCCATCTGGTTGAGTAAAGCCGCATCTTCCGGACGTGCAAGACGAATCTTTAGCATTCTGCGTTCCTCGCAAAGAAGTGGCGATATTTTGCCCGTAAAGTTCGCTGCGGGTAAACCTCAAAAGTGGGGGGGGGGGGAATAAGAAGTGGCCGGAGGATGGCCTCCGGCCGGGGATCAGGCGACGGCGATGGCTTCGATCTCAATGCCCGCATCTTTAGGCAGTCTGGCGACTTCAACGCAGGAGCGGGCCGGAAAGGCCGCGTTGTGTTCGGTGAAGAACGCTTCATACACCGCGTTGATGGTGGCGAAGTCATTCAGATCCTTGACGAAGACCATCGTCTTAACGATGTTTTTCACCTGCAAACCCGCCGCTTCAACGATAGCCTTAACGTTATCCAGCGACTGTCGCGTCTGCTGAGCGATGTCGTCAGACATGGTGCCGTCCTGCGGATTGACCGGGAGCTGCCCTGAGGTCATCGTCATGGTACCCAGGTTTACTCCCTGAACATACGGGCCAATGGCGGCAGGCGCAGCGGCGGTGGTAATTATCATTCTGTTGATTCCTTCTGATAAGTGATTACATGAAATAGTTGAGCAAAACCAGTGAACCGACGCCGCTGACGACGACCCAGACCAGGCCCAGGCGGAAGCTGGCGAGCGTGCAGATAATCGCGGCGATCACCTTCGGGTTTTTCAAATCGAACTCCATGCTGGAGTTCACGCTCAGGATCTGAATCGTGATGATGGCCGGCAGCACGGTCACCGGCACAAAACGCAGCGTTTTGCTGACCCGGCTCGACATCTGAATCTTCCCGGCGAGGCCAATGAACGAGAAGCGAATAAGAAAGGTCACGGCGGCCATGCCCAGCGTCAGGGCGATAAAAAAGCTATTACTCATTTTCCAGCGCTCCTTCGAGAGAGAGTTTGTCAGCGGCCTGCGCCTGTTTACGCTCTTCGGCGAGATCGACGCTCAGGCCCGCCATTACGCCCAGTACGGACGCGACGACGATACCTAACGAGTAGGGCAGTACGACCAAAAGTACCCCGGATACGGCAGCAACAACGGCGGCGACGGTGCAGGCCTGGCTTTTGATTTGTGGGACTACGATGGCGATAAATGCGGCGACCATCGCGAAGTCCAGACCATATTTTTCAATGTGCGGAAAAGAGGCGCCAACCAGAGCGCCAAGGAAATCGGCCAGTACCCAGGCGAACCAAAACGTCAGCATTGCTGAAAAATAGAAAAGATATTTATCTTTTTTATTCTCCTCCATCTCTTTCACCGTCGTGGCGTACACTTCATCGGTCAGGGCATACGCCATAAAGCATTTTTTAAAGAAGGAGGCTTCGCGTACCGTACTGGAAATAGAGGCGCTATAAAGTACATGGCGAAGATTAATTATCAGCGTGGTGAATATAATCACCCCAAGGCTCGCTCCGGTTTTTAGCATATTTAACGCCAGCATTTGTGCCGAACCGGCGATGACAATCGTCGACCATGCCGTACTTTGCCAGATACTCATCCCGGCGCTAACGCTTAGCGCGCCGACAATAAATGAAAATGGAAAGTCGCCAATGCACAGGGGAAGTATGGCGCTCATACCCCGTAGAATAACTTTTTTGTTCATAAGCAATACCTGTTATATTCAGGAAATTAATTATTTGTGTAAGGTACATTAAAACGCTAATTAATGATTACTTTGCTACCATTATGTTGATGATTTCTTTATCGGTATAGGCCATAGGCTTAATCACCAGACGGCAGAGATTATTAATAGTCTGCTCAACGTCAGCGCAAACAATGCCGTCATTAGAGCCTGCGCAGCTATTTTGCATCGCCATCAGTACGGCCTTAAAGGCGCTGGAAACCACGGATGATACTTTCATTGCGCAGCTATTAGAGGCACCATCGCAAATCATGCCGGTAATATCGCTGATCATATTAATAATAGCGGTGTTAATTGTTTTCAGGTCACGGGTAAATAACCACGCCATGCCGGCCGCAGCGCCCATCGCTGCCGTGGACGCCGCGCATAGCGCGGAGAGACGCGTATAGCGGGAGTGGATCGATATGGCGGTCAGGTGGGAGAGCGCCAGCGCCCGCGCGAGGGTCTCTTCATCGGCGTTAAGATGCTCCGCGACCGTCACTACCGGCATGGTGGCGGCGATACCCTGATTACCGGAACCAAAGTTTGACATCGCGACGACGGGGGCTCCGCCCATTCGCGCGTCGGATGCGGCGACGGTATTGATGATGACTTTACTCAGCAGGTCGTTGCTGAGCAGGCCATTTTTTACCGCATCAGAGAAGGTGCCGTTGATGTTCAAACCGTATTTTTTGCTTTTACCTTCCTCCGCCAGCGCCGAATTGAGCCGGGCGGCTTCGAGAATAAATGCGATGTCGGCGAATTCGACCTCGCTAATAAAATCAAAGGCCTCGGCAAGCGAAAAGGTTGCTAATGTTTCCTGCTGCGTTACCGTACTCTGTTTGTCCGCCAGCACCTGCGCTTCGCCATTAATATACAGCTCAACGATATTGGTATGCGTGCCCTTGACCACCACGCGGCAGCTCTTTTCGCCACCCGTTAGCGTCAAATCCAGATGAATAAAGTCAGGGGTATCTTGCACGCTAATATTGACCTGGCCATCGGCAATTAACTTCTGGGCTAATTCAACATGCCGTTTGGTAATTCCCTCCAGCGTTTTTAAACCTTTATCCGCATCACCACCAAATGCGCCGATGGCTGCTGCGAGCGCCACCCCGCTGACGGAAGTACCCGGAATAGTTACGCCCATCGCATTCTTGTACAGGTTCGCAGAAATAAAACCGCTAATATTTTGACAAGCCGTATCTAAATGTTTCGCTGCGTAAGCGGCGGTAAAAGAAATAGCAACGGGTTCCGTACAGCCTAATGCCGGAGCCACTTCTTTTTTTAGCCAGTTTATAAACAGGGATGAGTGTTCAGTAGTCATTTTTTATATCGTTCCGCTAACGGGGGTTTATTAATCTGCGAGTATGCTAAGTCAATTTCTAAGGAAAAACTTACTCTAATGCGGGCGTAATTTATGCCTGAAAGAGAAAAATATTCGCTTATTAAAATATTGTAAAATTGTGATCTTATTATGGTTAATTAACTGATTTGACGGGTATTTATATTCTGTTTTTTGAACATAAAAAGGGATTTAGTTAACTACCTCACAGCGTTGCCGAAAGTAAAAATTTCTCTTTTTACGTATTTCGTCGGAGATGAGAAAGGCAAGCAGTGGAAAGAAGGGACTCACAAATGTAGATCTGGATCACATTTTTGCGTTATACAGGTCACAGGAAATCATGATGATGAGGTGTACCTATGCCGCCGGTTTATCGTCCGTTGGTGAGTTTTATTGCAACCGCAATGCAAACCGTTTTGAATCTTGGCCTGCTGTGCCTGGGGGTCATTCTGATCGTATTTCTGGGAAAGGAGACGCTGCATCTGGCGCACGTCCTGTTCACCCCGGAGCCTGTCAGCAAGTACAAACTGGTGGAAGGGCTGGTGGTCTACTTCCTCTATTTCGAGTTTATCGCGCTGATAGTGAAGTACTTTGAGTCGGGATTTCACTTCCCGCTGCGCTACTTTGTCTATATCGGCATCACCGCAATCGTCCGCCTGATCATTATCGATCATGAGTCGCCTATGGCGGTGCTGATTTACTCCGCGGCGATCCTGATTCTGGTGATAACGCTCTGGCTGTGTAACTCCAACCGTCTGAAGCGCGAATAAAAAAAGCGGCCTCCAGGGCCGCTGACCAACAGTCACAAATAGAATTTATGTAGGGTCCAGTTGAGGATAGCAGTGGCATTTGCCTTACTTTTTCAGCTGAGGGCGACGGCGGTAATACCCGGTTGGGGTCGCGCATTACCGCAAAACCGTCGGCCCTCCTCTGAAATTTGGGGCAGGTGTTACAAAAAAATTAACCTTTCACTCCGCCAGCCGTCAGGCCGTTAACCAACCAGCGCTGGGCCAGCAGGAACACCACGGTAATCGGAATGGCGGAGAGCACCGCCGCGGCGGCAAAGTCGCCCCACAGATAGTTCTGCGGGTTGAGATACTGTTGCATTCCGACCGCAAGGGTATAGCTGTTCACATCGCGCAGCAGCAGGGAGGCCACCGGCACTTCGGTAATCGCCGCGATGAACGACAGAATAAACACCACCGCCAGAATCGGTACCGACAGCGGGAGCAGCACCAGGCGGAAAGCCTGCCATGGCGTCGCGCCGTCCAGCGCCGCCGCTTCTTCCAGCGAGCCGTCGATGGTTTCGAAGTAACCTTTGATTGTCCAGACGTGCAGCGCGATACCGCCCATATAGGCGAAGATGACGCCGCCGTGGGTATTCAGGCCGACGAACGGCACGTACTGGCCGAGACGGTCAAACAGGGCATACAGCGCGACCAGCGACAGCACCGCGGGGAACATCTGGAAAATCAGCATCCCTTTCAGCAGCGTTGCTTTACCCGGGAAGCGCATGCGGGCAAAAGCGTAAGCGCAGGTGGTAGAAAGCGCGACGATGCCAATGGCGGTAATGCCGGCCACCTTGATGGAGTTCCACAGCCACAGCAGCACCGGGAAGGGGGGCGGCGTGACGCGGCCATCAGCGTGTTCGACGCTGAAGCCGAGCGCCAGCCGCCAGTGCTCCCAGGAGATACTTTCGGGGATCAGGCTACCGGTGGCGAAGTTCCCTTCGCGCAGAGAGATAGCGATGACCATCAGCAGCGGGAACATAATCGCCGCGATAAAAATCAGCAGCAGGAGGTGCGTCGTGAACAGGCGCAGCTTCTGAGATTTGGGTTGAACCATAGCCATAATCGTTATCTCCCTTAATCAAACTTCATACGTGTGGCTTTCAGGTTAACAATCGCCAGGGCGCCTACCAGCAGGAAGATCAGCGTGGCGATAGCCGCCGCAAGGCCGAAGTCCTGACCGCCGCCGCCTTCAAAGGCGATACGGTAGGTATAGCTCACCAGCAGGTCGGTGTAGCCCGCCGGCGTGGTGGTGCCGAGCCGGTCCGGCCCGCCGTTGGTCAACAGCTGAATCAGCACGAAGTTGTTAAAGTTAAAGGCGAAGCTGGCGATCATCAGCGGCGTCAGCGGCTTGATCAGCAGCGGCAGCGTAATTTTGAAGAAGTTCTGGAACGGCGTAGCGCCATCCATTGCCGAGGCTTCATATAAATCGTCAGGAATCGCTTTCAGCAGGCCCATGCACAGGATCATCATGTACGGATAGCCCAGCCAGGTGTTGACGATGATAATCATGGTACGCGCGGTGGTCGGGTCGCTAAACCAGGCCGGCTTGATGCCGAACAGCGCGCTGAGCATCATGTTGATCTCACCAAAGCTCTGGTTGAACAACCCTTTGAAAATCAGAATCGAGATAAACGACGGTACGGCGTAAGGCAGAATCAGCAGTACGCGGTAAATCGCTTTACCTTTCAGGGCTTCCCACTGGACGAGACAGGCGAGCACCATGCCGACCGCAACGGTGAGAATCACGGTCAGAACGGAGAACACCACCGTCCAGACGAAAATCGCGAAGAACGGTTTCTGGATGCCTTCATCCTGGAACACGCGAGTGAAGTTATCCCAGCCGATGGTCACGGTGTAGCCCGGGCTGAGCTTTTCGCTGCCCCAGCTACCGTCGGCGTTCATCGCCTGATAGAAACCGACCTCGGCGTTCGGACGGTATTTCACGCCGCTCTGGTTGTTGGTCAGCGTGCCGTCACTAGCCAGCGAGTACAGCGGCTGGGTACCGGAGAACTGACGCAGGGAGCTCATAATGACTTTGCTTTCATCCGGCAACACGGCGGTCAGCTGGTTCAGGGCGGTACGGTTTTGCGTAATCACGCGCAGCGTGGCGCGCTCGCCTTCCGGCAGGGCGTCAGCCTCTTTTAAGGCCAGCTTCTGTTCGCCGCCGAATTTAAAGGCGTCGGAAAGATAGTTTTTGCCGCTTTCGCCGTCGGTCAGCGCCAGCTTCCACTCATCTCCCGCCGGATAAAGCGCGAAGTTGTAGGATTTCCCCGCCTGGAAGGAGCGGTCCATCAGCACCTGTTGGGCGCGTTCGAAGGTCAGCTGGTTAGTGCTGCTGTAGTTAGTGAAAGCGATAGCGATAGTGCAGATCAGCGGGAACAGGACGAACAGCCCCATCCCGGCGAGACCCGGATAAACATAGCGCCAGGCGTAGGCCTTGCGATTGGAAAAAATATACAGGCCAACCGAGCTCAGAATGAGCGTCATGATGGCAAACAGGTACTCCCCCTGGGCGTACATCAAAACAACAAGGTAACCCACCAGCAGGCACAGCAAGCCGATCACAGACCATGTGAGCTGCGGGCTTTGCCACCAGTGCTTCTTTTTCACGACATCCATGGGGATCATCCTCTTTACACTTTATCCTTCGCGCTACCTCTTTGTTGGCTGCGGATGCGCATCCCAGTCACTTACTGATGTAAGCTCCTGGGGATTTGCATCCTTGCCGCCTCGATGTAGCGCGGATGATTTCGCGTAACAACGTATTCAACAAACCTTATTCCCTAAGAAATAAGGGAAACCGTATTACTTGGTGATACGAGCCTGTGCGTCTTTCAGCGCCGCATCGACGGTCTGGCGACCGCTAGCGGCGTTGATCACTGCGGTACGAACGGCATACCAGAAGGCGGACATCTGCGGAATATTCGGCATGATTTCACCTTTCTGGGCGTTAGCCATGGTGGCGGCGATACGCGGATCTTTTTCCAGTTTTTCCTGGAAGGATTTCAGCGCGACCGCGCCCAGCGGTTTGTCCTTGTTCACTTCATCCAGACCCTGATCGGTCATCAGGTAGTTTTCGAGGAACTCTTTCGCCAGTTCTTTGTTCGGGCTGGCGGCGTTAATACCGGCGCTCAGTACGCCAACGAACGGTTTAGACGGGTTGCCTTTGAAGGTCGGCAGCAGGGTAACGCCGTAGTTAACCTTGCTCTTATCGATGTTAGACCACGCCCACGGACCGTTGATGGTCATCGCGGTTTCGCCTTTGTTGAATGCCGCTTCCGCGATGGAGTAGTCGGTGTCGGCGTTCATATGCTTGTTCTTGATAAGGTCGACCAGGAAGGTCAGGCCCGCTTTCGCGCCAGCGCTATCCACGCCTACGTCTTTCACGTCGTACTTGCCGTTTTCAAACTTGAACGCATAACCGCCGTCGGCGGCGATCAGCGGCCAGGTGAAGTACGGTTCTTGCAGGTTGAACATCAGCGCGCTCTTACCTTTCGCTTTCAGTTCTTTATCCAGCGCCGGGATCTCTTCCCAGGTTTTCGGCGGGTTTGGCACCAGGTCTTTGTTATAGATCAGCGACAGCGCTTCAACGGCAACCGGGTAGGCAATCAGCTTGCCGTTATAGCGAACCGCATCCCAGGTGAACGGATAGAGTTTGTCCTGGAACGCTTTATCCGGGGTGATTTCCGCCAGCAGGCCGGACTGCGCGTAGCCGCCAAAACGGTCGTGAGCCCAGAAGATGATGTCAGGGCCGTCGCCGGTCGCGGCAACCTGCGGGAATTTCTCTTCCAGCTTATCCGGATGCTCTACGGAGACTTTAATGCCGGTGTCTTTTTCAAACTTTTTACCCACTTCAGCGAGGCCGTTGTAGCCTTTGTCGCCGTTAATCCAGATAACCAGCTTACCTTCTTCGATTTTTGCGAGGGCAGAGGCGGAAAACATCATCGTGGTCAATGCAGACAGCGCGAGGATGCGAGCGCCAGTTTTGATTTTCATATACCCGTCCTATTTGGTGATGTGCTCGTGGATACACTTGAGTGGCTTAACGGTGATGAGTTTCCTTTTTTAACAACCTCTTTCCATCCTCCCTATGTCTACGCCCCATCCCCCGATAGTGTGATCTCCATTGCAGAAATGCCGGTTATGAGTCCTGGAGCACATAAAAAGATGGCCAATTTTGCAGGCTACATCACGAAATCGGCGTCCGCCCGTCCCCCCCGACGGCGAGACGCAATCTCTCATCCTCCCGCCTCCTCCCCCATAAAAAAGCCGGGGGGTGGAGGATTTCCCCTGTTTATGAATGCCGCATAGTCAGCCCATCTTGAATGTGTCGTTAAGTGACAGGTTGTAACGAAGGGAGAAGGGCATGGCGAGCGTACAGCTGCGAAATGTAACGAAAGCCTGGGGTGACGTAGTGGTATCGAAAGATATCAATCTCGAGATCCAGGATGGGGAGTTCGTCGTGTTTGTTGGGCCATCAGGCTGCGGCAAATCCACCCTGCTGCGTATGATTGCCGGGCTGGAAACGGTGACCAGCGGCGATCTGCTGATTGGCGATACCCGAATGAATGATGTCCCGCCCGCCGAGCGCGGTATCGGGATGGTGTTTCAGTCTTATGCGCTTTACCCCCACCTTTCCGTCGCGGAAAACATGTCTTTTGGCCTGAAGCTGGCCGGCGCCAAAAAAGAGCTGATTAACCAGCGCGTGACTCAGGTGGCGGAAGTTCTTCAGCTGGCCCATCTGCTGGAGCGCAAACCGAAAGCGCTTTCCGGCGGTCAGCGTCAGCGCGTGGCGATTGGCCGTACTCTGGTGGCTGAACCGCGCGTGTTCCTGCTGGATGAACCGCTCTCTAACCTCGATGCCGCGCTGCGCGTGCAGATGCGCATTGAGATTTCCCGTCTGCATAAGCGTCTTGGCCGCACGATGATTTACGTGACCCACGACCAGGTCGAAGCGATGACCCTGGCCGACAAGATTGTGGTGCTGGACGCCGGTCGCGTCGCGCAGGTCGGGAAGCCTCTCGAACTCTATCACTACCCGGCGGATCGTTTCGTCGCGGGCTTTATTGGCTCGCCGAAGATGAACTTCCTGCCGGTGAAAGTCACCGCTACCGCCATTGAGCAGGTGCAGGTGGAGCTGCCGAACCGTCAGCAGGTCTGGCTGCCGGTGGACAGCGCCCGCGTTCAGGTCGGTGCCAACATGTCCTTAGGGATTCGCCCGGAACATCTGCTGCCCAGCGATATCGCCGACGTCACCCTCGAAGGTGAAGTTCAGGTGGTCGAACAGCTCGGCCACGAAACGCAAATTCATATTCAGATCCCATCCATCCGTCAGAACCTGGTTTACCGCCAGAACGACGTGGTGCTGGTAGAAGAGGGAGCCACATTCGCCATCGGTTTGCCGCCGGAGCGCTGCCATTTATTCCGTGAGGATGGCACCGCTTGTCGTCGGCTGCATAAAGAGCCGGGCGTGTAAGGCTTCTAACTAAAAAAAAACACAAAACCATTCGCGCTGCATCGAGGCGGCAAGGGAATGAATCCCTGGGAGCGTACAAAAGTACGTGACCAGGGTGAGTGAGCGCAGCCAACAAAGAGGCAGCCCGAAGGGTGAAGTGTTCAAAGAAAAGCAATGATCTCAGGAGATAGAATGATGATTACTCTGCGCAAACTTCCACTGGCGGTCGCCGTTGCGGCAGGCGTTATGTCTGCTCAGGCGCTGGCCGTTGATTTCCACGGCTACGCTCGTTCTGGTATCGGCTGGACCGGCAGCGGCGGTGAGCAACAGTGCTTCAAAGCCACGGGTGCTCAAAGCAAATACCGTCTTGGCAACGAATGTGAAACCTATGCGGAACTGAAGCTGGGCCAGGAGTTGTGGAAAGAAGGTGATAAGAGTTTTTATTTCGATACTAACGTCGCTTATTCCGTAAATCAGGAAGATGACTGGGAAAGTACCTCTCCGGCGTTTCGTGAAGCTAATATCCAGGGTAAAAACCTGATTGACTGGTTGCCGGGTTCTACCCTGTGGGCCGGTAAGCGCTTCTACCAGCGTCATGACGTTCACATGATCGACTTCTACTACTGGGATATCTCCGGCCCGGGTGCGGGTCTGGAAAACGTTGACCTCGGCTTCGGTAAACTCTCTCTGGCGGCCACGCGTAACTCAGAAAGCGGCGGTTCTTACACTTTCTCCAGCGATGACACCAAGAAATTTGCTGCTAAAACCGCAAACGACGTCTTTGACGTGCGTCTGGCCGGTATGGAAATCAACCCGGGCGGCGTACTGGAGTTAGGCGTGGATTATGGCCGCGCTAACCCGCAGGACGATTACCGTCTGGTTGATGGCGCATCAAAAGACGGCTGGATGTTCACCGGTGAACATACTCAGTCTATCTGGGGCGGCTTCAACAAGTTTGTTGTTCAGTATGCGACCGACTCGATGACCTCCTGGAACAGCGGTCACTCCCAGGGAACCAGCATCGATAACAACGGCAGCATGATCCGCGTTCTGGATCACGGCGCGATGGACTTCAACGATGACTGGGGCCTGATGTACGTTGCGATGTACCAGGACGTGGACCTGGATAGCAACAACGGTTCTACTTGGTACACCGTCGGTGTTCGTCCGATGTACAAATGGACGCCGATCATGAGCACCCAGCTGGAAGTCGGTTACGACAACGTGAAATCTCAGCGCACCAGCGAAAACAACAACCAGTACAAAATTACCCTGGCCCAGCAATGGCAGGCGGGTAACAGCGTCTGGTCTCGCCCGGCAATCCGTATTTTCGCGACCTACGCAAAATGGGATGAGAACTGGGGCTACAGCAACACCTCCGGTCTGCAGACTAAAGACGGCAGCGGTAACGGGGTTTACACCTCCAGCCGCGGTAACGATAGCGAAGTGACCTTCGGTGCGCAGATGGAAGTTTGGTGGTAACACCGCCGTAATCATGTAGTGACACGGAGGGGCTCTGCCCCTCCTGATTCTTCAGGATTAGCGCGCTATTGCCTGGCCACCGCTAAACCTACGCTATCCGAGGTGAGAACAATGAAAATGAAGAAAACTCTCGTCGCCCTGTGTTTATCCGCAGGAATGTTGGCATGCGCGCCGGGAATGAGCCTTGCCGACGTCAACTTTGTCCCGCAAAACACCAGCGCAGCGCCCGCCATCCCCGGCGCTGCCCTGCAGCAGCTCGTCTGGACGCCAGTCGATCAATCTAAAACGCAGACCGTTGATTTACTCACGGGCGGCCAGCGCCTGGATGTTGCCGGCATCTCCGGCCCGGTTGCGGCCTGGAGCGTTCCGGCGAATATTGGCGAACTGACCCTGACGCTCACGAGCGAAGTGAATAAGCAAAAACAGATTTTTGCGCCGAACGTGCTGATTCTCGATCAGAATATGACGCCATCCGCGTTCTTCCCCAGCAGCTATTTTACCTATCAGCAGCCCGGCGTGATGACCGCGGATCGGCTTGAAGGCGTCATGCGCCTGACCCCGGCGCTGGGGCAGCAGAAGCTTTACGTGCTGGTCTTTACGACGGAAAAAGATTTACAACAAACCACGACTCTGCTTGATCCGGCGAAAGCTTACGCTAAAGGCGCGGGCAATGCCGTGCCGGATATTCCAGACCCGATTGCCCGCCACACCACCGATGGCGTGCTGAAGCTAAAAGTCAAAACCAATAGCGGCTCCAGCGTGCTGGTTGGTCCGCTGTTTGGCTCTTCCGGCAATGGCCCGGTGACCGTCGGCAATACCGCAGCGCCGGTTGTCGCGCCGGCCCCGGCTCCGGCGGCGAAAAGCGAACCGATGCTTGATGACACCGAAACCTATTTCAACAACGGCATTAAGCAGGCGGTTGCGAAAGGCGATATCGATAAGGCCCTGAAATTGATGAACGAAGCTGAACGTCTTGGCTCGAAATCTGCTCGTTCCACCTTTATCAGCAGTGTAAAAGGCAAGGGGTGACCGTCTCCCCGCAATGCTGATGTTTAGGCACAGCCTTTAGGTGCGTCCGTCAGGGCGCACTTTTTTTTAGCGCGCCTCAGCCTCTGTTGCACGGCTGTTGCGCGGATGATCGTATATTGACGTTTGCCCGCCCCCGATGCCCCATTCTGCGATACAATACCTTTACGTTATGTACCGGAGATTCAGGCATGCCACATCCTGCGCTTACGCAACTGCGTGCGCTGCATTATTTTGCCGCTATGCCCCCGCTGGATGCGCATCTGCGCGACTGGCTATTGCTGGAAGACTCAATGACCAAACGCTTTGAGCAGCAGGGGAAGAAAGTCAGCGTCATCATGGTTAACGAAGGTTTTGTTGGACGCGACGCGCTGGCCGGTGAGGCGCCCCTGTTACCGAGCGAACCCCGCTACTGGCTGCGGGAAATCATTCTTTGCGCCAACGGTGAACCCTGGCTGGCCGGGCGCACGATAGTGCCCGAATCAACGCTGAGCGGCCCCGAACTGGCGCTGCAACAGCTGGGGCAAACGCCGTTGGGCCGCTATCTCTTCACGTCATCGACGCTAACCCGTGATTTTATTGAAATTGGTCGTCATGCAGAGCTGTGGGGGCGTCGTTCCCGCCTCCGGTTGAGCGGCAAACCGCTGCTGCTGACGGAACTGTTTTTGCCTGCATCGCCGTTGTATTAAGAGGAAAATGAAATGGAGTGGAGTCTGACGCAGAACAAGCTGCTGGCGTTTCACCGCCTGATGCGTACTGACAAACCGATTGGCGCGCTGCTGCTGCTGTGGCCGACGCTGTGGGCGCTGTGGGTGGCGACGCCGGGGATACCGCCGCTATGGATCCTCGCCGTTTTTGTCGCCGGCGTCTGGCTGATGCGCGCCGCAGGCTGCGTGGTCAACGACTATGCCGATCGCAAGTTTGACGGCCACGTCAAACGGACGGCCCGCCGCCCGTTGCCGAGCGGCGACGTTAGCGAAAAGGAGGCGCGGACGCTGTTTGTCGTGCTGGTGCTGCTTTCGTTCCTGCTGGTGTTGACCCTGAACACCATGACCATTCTGCTGTCGGTAGCGGCGCTGGCGCTGGCATGGGTATATCCGTTTATGAAGCGCTATACCCACCTGCCTCAGGTCGTGCTGGGCGCGGCGTTCGGCTGGTCGATCCCGATGGCCTTTTCGGCGGTCAGCGAATCGCTGCCGCTGAGCTGCTGGCTGATGTTCCTCGCCAATATCCTGTGGGCGGTGGCCTACGATACCCAGTATGCGATGGTCGATCGTGATGATGACGTCAAAATCGGTATCAAATCGACGGCGATTCTCTTTGGCGACAACGATCGCTTAATCATCGGTATTTTACAGGTGGCGGTACTGGGTCTGATGGCCGCGGTAGGCTGGCTGAGCGGGCTGGGCTGGGAGTATTACTGGTCGTTGTTTATCGCCGCGGCGCTGTTTGCCTGGCAGCAGAAGCTGATATTTAAACGCGAACGCGATGCCTGCTTTAAGGCGTTTATGAACAATAACTACGTGGGGCTGGTGCTATTTCTCGGCCTGGCGATGGGATATATGCAGTAGCGCTGTGGGTTTCCCGGCTTGCGGCGTAAACGCCTTAGCCGGGCTACAAAACCGCAGGGTCCGGTAGCCCGGCGCAGGCCGGGACATCTCTTTAAACGTTACGCTTCATCCTGGGTAACGCTTTCAATCGTTAATCGCACATCCGAAGTAATCAGATCCGCCAGCATGCGGTAGATCTTCAACGTCTCTTCCGGCTCGGCGTCCCCTGTATCGCTGATATAGCCTTCGTCACGCAGGGTCAACACCAGCGTGCTGAACACCGCCTTATCGAAGAACTCCGGCGCGTTGATGCCGTGCAGAACGGACAGGCGCTGCGCCACGGTGCGGCTCTCTTTCTCCAGCGAACTGCGGTTGATTGACGGGTTAGCGCTCAGCAGCCAGAAGGTAATGGCGTAGCGCTGCAGCGTTTCGCGCGCGCCTGCGGCCAGCAGCTGCAGAGAACGGGCATGAGACGGATTGACGCTCACCTCATCGTCGTTCAGGGCGATGAGGCCCTGACGCTGCATCTCAGCGATCAGCGCATCGACGACGCCCGCCAGCTCCGCTTTTTCCCAGCGCAGGAACAGCTCGGCCTTCAGGAACGGATAGAACATCTCGACGTGACGCAGGATTTCGGCGCGGGTAATACGACGATGCTGAGTGACGATGGCGGCTAACAGCGACGGCATCACCAGCATATGGGCGATGTTGTTGCGGTAGTAGGTCATCAGGACGGCCTGCTCGCGCGGCAGAATGATGATATCGCCAATGGTATCTTTCTCGACTTCGAACTTATTCATCTGCAGCGCGTGGTCAATCAGCTCGCTGGCCGAAGCCGCAGGCGTGGTCGCATCCGCTGAATATGGCACGTTGCGCAGCAGGGCAAGATAGCACTCAAGCTGCTCGGTGAGCTGCTCGCGGGTCAGTGAACGCTGACGCGATGCCAGCAGCGCGGTACAGCACAGGTTCATGGCGTTAGCCGCGCCGGCATTATTGATGCGCACCATCAGATCCGAGGCGATATTATTCACCGTCGGGGTCAGCCAGGAAGGGCGAACCGCTTCGATAGGGTCGATAGACTCGCGCCAGTCCGGCACATGCTGGTTCAGATAGGCCATCAGCGGCAGGGGTTCGCCGAAGTTAACGTAGCCCTGGCCGAGATTTCGCAGCTTGCTCAAGCCGCGCAGCATCTGCGGCAGGCTCTCTTTCTCTTTTGTCGCACCGCGTAGCTCTTTGGCGTAGGTACCGACCTCCATCACGTGCTCGTAGCCGATGTAAATCGGCACCAGGGTGATGGGGCGATTACCGCCGCGCAGCATCGCCTGAATGGTCATCGACAGGGTGCCGGTTTTCGGATCCAGCAGGCGTCCGGTACGCGAACGCCCGCCTTCAACGAAATACTCCACCGAATAGCCGCGGCTGAACAGCTCGCCGAGATATTCGCGGAATACGGTTGAGTAAAGCTTATTGCCCTTGAACGTGCGGCGAATAAAGAACGCGCCGCCGCGACGGAAGATCGGACCGGCGGGCCAGAAGTTCAGGTTGATACCGGCGGCGATATGCGGCGGCACCAGGCCCTGATGATAAATGACGTAAGAGAGCAGCAGATAGTCCATATGGCTGCGGTGGCACGGGACATAAACGATCTCGTGGCCTTCATGCGCCAGCTGGCGCACGCGCTCGGCGTTATGCACGTTAATGCCCTGATACAGCCGGTTCCAGGTAAAGCCCAGCACGCGGTCGGTCAGGCGAATCATCTCATAGGAGAAGTTTGCGGCGATCTCTTCCATCAGGGCGATAGCGTTTTGCTGCGCCTTTTCATGAGAAATTTTCTTGCTGCGCGCTTCGTCTTCTACCGCACGGGCAATGGCTTTCGACGCCAGCAGTTTATTAAACAGATCCTGGCGCGCGGGCAGGCGCGGGCCGACCGCCGCCAGACGCTGACGGGCGAAGTGCATGCGCGCCACGCGGGCCAGCTTCTGGGCGATGGTTTTATCGGTACCGTGTTCGTCCGCCATCTTACGCAGCGAGACCGAAGGCGAGAAACGGACAAAGCTGTCGCGGCCCAGCCACAGGACGGCGAAGAATTTCTGAATGCCGTTGAGCATGCGCAGCGGCGGGTTCACCTCGCCTTTTTCACGCCCCGGCGCGCGACCGAACATCACCGAAACCGGCACCATCTGCACGTCAAGATCGGGATGGTTGCGGTGCAAATCCAGGTAGTCGTGAAAGAGCTTGATAGACTCTTCTTTCGGCGTGTAATAGGTAAACACGCGCGGTCCGCCGTGGATAAATACGTAGCGCGGAAGCAGGCCGCCGTCGATCTCGAGCGGCTCCAGCGGGTCCGGTAACTCATGTTCCAGACATTGCGCGCGCAGCGTCAGCAGGTCCGCCTTCGAATTGTAGGGCAGGACATACATAATGGGACGCGAGGTATCCAGGCCTAATTCCTGAGCAGGTTGTGCCGGAATCGACTTGCTTTTTACCAGCGCCCTTAATGGTAAATTCAGTAATTTATAGTAAATTCGTTGCCAGCCAGACATAGACGATGTGAAGCCTCTGGTTAATCATGCAAATGCGCCGCAAGAATAACAGAAAGTGCGCAAAATTTCCGTTGTAACGCGGCAAACGCGTACACTCATTGACGTCATTTACATAAAAAGGTTTGTTTGATGGCCAATAATACCACTGGGTTAACCCGAATTATTAAAGCGGCAGGGTATTCCTGGAAAGGATTCCGGGCGGCGTGGGTCAACGAGGCCGCCTTTCGTCAGGAAGGCATCGCGGCCGTTGTTGCCGTGGCGATCGCCTGCTGGTTAGACGTCGATGCCATCACCCGGGTGCTGTTGATTAGCTCGGTCCTGCTAGTGATGATAGTTGAAATTATCAATAGCGCGATTGAGGCGGTTGTTGACCGTATTGGCCCTGAACATCACGAGCTGTCGGGGCGAGCGAAAGACATGGGATCGGCGGCGGTATTGCTGGCGATCATCATCGCGCTGATCGCGTGGGGAACGCTTTTATGGGCAAACTACCGCTAACGCCTGGCGTAGCGGCTCGCAAAACGGAAAGAAACTCCTGATTTTTGTGTGAAATGTGGTTCCAAAATCACCGTTAGCTGTATATACTCACAGCATAACTGTATATACACCCAGGGGGCGGAATGAAAGCGTTAACGACCAGGCAGCAAGAGGTGTTTGATCTCATTCGGGATCATATCAGCCAGACGGGCATGCCGCCGACGCGTGCGGAGATTGCTCAGCGCTTGGGGTTCCGTTCCCCAAACGCGGCGGAAGAACACCTGAAAGCGCTGGCGCGTAAAGGCGCAATCGAGATCGTTTCCGGCGCCTCACGCGGTATTCGTCTGCTGACGGAAGAAGAAACGGGTCTGCCGCTTATTGGCCGCGTCGCGGCGGGTGAGCCGCTGCTGGCCCAGCAGCACATTGAAGGTCACTATCAGGTCGATCCGGCTATGTTTAAGCCGAATGCCGATTTTCTGCTGCGCGTTAGCGGGATGTCGATGAAAGACATCGGTATTCTTGATGGCGACCTGCTGGCCGTCCATAAAACGCAGGATGTGCGCAATGGCCAGGTGGTTGTGGCGCGCATCGACGAAGAAGTTACCGTGAAGCGACTGAAAAAGCAGGGTAACGTCGTTGAACTGCTGCCGGAAAACAGCGAATTCTCGCCGATTGTTGTGGATCTTCGCGAGCAAAGCTTCACTATTGAAGGCCTGGCCGTTGGCGTTATCCGCAACGGCAACTGGCAGTAATCTCTTCACCTCGCGGCATCATCACCTGATGCATGATGCTGCGCCGTTTTTCCTCATTTGGGCTCTTTCTCCATGCTTTTTAACGCCGCCGACAAAGCCCTGTGGCGCTTAGCGCTGCCCATGATCTTCTCCAATATCACCGTTCCGCTGCTGGGGCTGGTGGATACCGCCGTTATTGGCCACCTCGACAGCCCGGTTTATCTGGGGGGCGTAGCAGTTGGCGCAACGGCGACCAGCTTCCTCTTTATGCTGCTGTTGTTCCTGCGAATGAGTACCACCGGACTGACGGCGCAGGCGTTTGGCGCAAAAGATCCGCAGCGGCTGGCGCGTGCGCTGGTGCAGCCGCTGGTTCTGGCGCTGGCCGCCGGGGCGGCGATTGTGCTCTTACGGATGCCGTTAATCGACCTGGCGCTGCATATCGTCGGCGGTAGCGAAGCCGTGCTCGAACAGGCCAGACGCTTCCTGGAGCTCCGCTGGCTAAGCGCGCCGGCATCGCTGGCGAATCTGGTCCTGCTGGGCTGGCTGCTGGGCGTGCAGTACGCCAGAGCGCCGGTGATCCTGCTGGTAGTCGGCAACGTCCTCAACATCGTGCTCGATTTATGGCTGGTGATGGGCCTGCATATGAACGTGCAGGGGGCGGCGCTGGCGACGGTCACCGCAGAATACGTCACTTTCTTTATTGGCCTGCTGATGGCGAGACGCGTGCTGGCGCTGCGCGGCGTTTCCCTGTCGATGCTGAAAAACGCCTGGCGCGGAGATATACGCCGCCTGCTGGCGCTGAATCGCGACATCATGCTGCGCTCGCTGCTGCTACAGCTCTGCTTCGGGGCGGTGACGGTATTTGGCGCCCGCCTTGGCGCCGATGTCGTCGCGGTCAATGCGGTCCTCATGACGATGCTGACCTTTACCGCCTATGCGCTGGACGGTTTTGCCTACGCCGTTGAGGCGCACTCCGGGCAGGCCTACGGCGCGCGCGACGACAGCCAGCTGCTTGCCGTCTGGCACGCGGCCTGCCGCCAGTCAGGGATGGTAGCGCTGGCGTTTGCGCTGATTTACGGCCTTGCCGGTGAGCAGATTATCGCTTTGCTGACCTCGCTGCCTTCGCTGCAGCAGCTGGCCGACCGCTATCTGGTCTGGCAGATGATACTGCCGGTCATTGGCGTCTGGTGCTACCTGCTGGACGGCATGTTTATCGGCGCGACGCGGGGGGCGGAGATGCGCAACAGCATGGCGGTAGCGGCGGCGGGGTTTGCCCTGACGCTGCTGACGGTACCGACGCTCGGCAACCACGGACTGTGGCTGGCGCTGACGGTCTTTCTCGCTCTGCGCGGCGTTTCTCTGGCGGTTATCTGGCGGCGCCACTGGCAGCGCGGAACCTGGTTTTCGTAATGCATTTGGTGCATCTGATGGTTAAAGATTCCGAATAATAAATCTTACTCAGAATACTCATCTATAGTTAAGTCATGTCCGGCACACAGCGGGCTGTTCATTCACCGAACGATAACCGAACGATGAGGAATGCATGATGAATAAAGACGAAATCGGCGGTAACTGGAAACAGTTCAAAGGTAAAGCGAAAGAAAAATGGGGCAAGCTGACCGACGATGACATGACCGTCATTGAAGGCAAACGCGACCAGCTGGTGGGCAGAATTCAGGAACGTTACGGTTACGCCAAAGACCAGGCAGAGAAAGAAGTGACCGACTGGGAAACCAAAAACGACTATCGCTGGTAGCGAAAACGCCGTGTTTTAACCCCTTACTATTGCCTGCTCTAACGATTTATACCCTAAATAATTCGAGTTGCAGGACAAGGCACTCGTGCTTTGAACAGCGCTTGCGCTGGCCCCGGAGGGGCGAGGCCGCAGGCCGAGTAACGCGGCAACGCAGAGAATCCCCAGGAGCTTACTCCAGTAAGTGACTGGGGTGAGCGACAAATCTGTCTGGAACAGATTTGAACGTCGTATCCCGGCGGCCCGAAGGGCGAGGCTCATGGATGAGCCGAGTAACAAAGCCAACGCACATGCAACTTGAAGTATGACGGGTATACACCCTTGATTCCCGCTGCGGCTAACGCCTCAGCGGGCTTTCTTTTTGATCTGGATGGTATGGTCGTGGTGGCAGTGGCCCGGCGTACTGCAGGATTCAACCTCGACGCAGGCGGCGCACAGGCCGTGAGCCTCAATGACGTTGTGGCGCAGGGCGAATCCCATTCTTGCCGCCAGCGTATGCATAATATCTTCGACGCCTTCCGCACACTCTTCTTTGACGCCGCCGCAGCGGTCGCAGATAAACATCGCCGAGCTGTGGGTCGGCTGATCGAAAAGGTGACACAGCACATAGCTATTGGTGGATTCCACCTTATGCACGAACCCTTGCTCGAGTAAAAACTCCAGCGCCCGGTACACCGTCGGCGGTTTCGCCTGAGGCTCTTTTTCACGAAGGAGATCGAGCAGGTCGTAGGCGCTGATTGCCCCTTGCTGCAGGCTCATCAAACGCAATACTTCAAGGCGCTGCGGGGTCAGGCGCACGCCACGCTGCGCGCACAGCTTTTCAGCATGCGCTAACATTTGTTGCGAAGTGGTCTTATCCATGAGCGTCCTCTGGTTGCGTGAATCTGAAACTGTTACTTTATCACGATACCGGTAAAACGCCGAGACCCGGCGGGCTATACCCGTCACACTTCACGTTACCTGCGCGCTGGCTGCGCCAATTCGTCCCAGCCGCGCTCCTGGGGTCGCTCAACCTTGCCACCTTATGCTATACCTGATGCATCTCATTTTCGGGAGAAAACGATGAAACGACCTGACTGCATTCGACACTGGCGTGAACTGGAAGGCGTGGATGATTCCACCTATCCCGACAGTACTGAGCTTTTCTCCATCGGCGCGCCGCTGGCGCGGGGCCTGCGGCTGAATCGCCTGGGGATCCACCATGAGCGTCTACCGCCCGGACGCCGAACCTCTTATCCGCATGCGGAGAGCGACGAAGAAGAGTTTATCTACGTGCTGGAAGGCTATCCGGAAGTGTGGATTAACGGCTATCTCTGGAAGCTGGAGCCGGGGGATAGCGTCGGCTTTCCTGCCGGAACCGGCATTTGCCACACCTTCCTCAATAACACCGAGCAGGAGGTTCGCCTGTTAGTCGTTGGCGAGGCAAATAAGAAATTTAATCGCATCTACTACCCGCTTAACCCCGGCTATGCCGCCACGCGACAGGATCGCTGGGTTGACCATCCGCCGCAGTTTTTTGGCCCTCACGACGGGAAGCCACGGAAAATATAGCGTTTATTGCGGGATAAAAAAGGTGAGCGCTGACGCTATGCGTCAGTGGTTTATCTTTGTGCTATAGTAGCGCCCCTTTTTACCCGGATGCTTATTTATTCGCCATGATGTCAGATTCAACGCCTACTGCTTTCGCCGCTCACCGTTTTTCCATCGCGCCGATGCTCGACTGGACCGACAGACACTGCCGTTATTTTCTGCGTCAGCTGTCGCGCCACACGCTGCTGTACACCGAAATGGTGACCACCGGTGCGATTATTCACGGCAAGGGCGACTATCTGGCCTACAGCGAAGAAGAGCATCCGGTCGCCCTGCAGCTCGGCGGCAGCGATCCGGCTGCGCTGGCACACTGCGCGAAGCTGGCGCAGGCGCGCGGCTACGATGAAATTAACCTGAACGTTGGCTGCCCGTCCGATCGCGTGCAGAACGGTATGTTCGGCGCCTGCCTGATGGGGAACGCGCAGCTGGTGGCAGACTGTATTAAAGCCATGCGCGACGTCGTGTCGATCCCGGTCACGGTGAAAACCCGTATCGGCATTGACGACCAGGACAGCTACGGGTTTCTGTGTGATTTTATCGAAACGGTATCCGGGAAAGGCGAGTGCGAGATGTTTATTATCCACGCGCGCAAAGCGTGGCTTTCGGGGCTGAGCCCTAAAGAGAACCGCGAGATCCCGCCGCTTGACTATCCGCGCGTTTACCAGCTGAAGCGTGATTTTCCGCATCTGACGATGGCGATTAACGGCGGCATTAAGTCGCTGGAAGAAGCAAAACAACATCTTGCGCATATGGACGGCGTGATGGTGGGCCGTGAGGCCTATCAGAATCCAGGCATTCTGGCGTCGGTGGATCGGGAAATTTTCGGCGTGGAAGGCGTCGATGCTGACCCGGTTTCCGTGGTCCGGGCGATGTATCCCTATATCGAACGCGAGCTTAGCAACGGTACTTATCTGGGGCACGTAACGCGCCATATGCTCGGGCTGTTTCAGGGGATCCCCGGGGCGCGCCAGTGGCGTCGCTATCTGAGCGAAAATGCGCATAAAGCCGGGGCGGACATCAACGTGCTGGAACAGGCGCTGAAACTGGTTGCCGACAAGCGTTAGTTTTTCACTAAAAACTGGTCAAATTCACCACGCCCTGCACGTATCGTGCCGGGCGTTTTTGTTATTATTCAATGGGTTATATTTGGCACGATTTTTGTAATATCCGGTAAGGTAGATTACATTTCTTTAGGGGAAAGACGATGCTGGAACTCTTATTCGTTATTGGCTTTTTTGTCATGTTATTGGTCACCGGCATTTCACTGCTGGGTATTATTGCCGCGATTGTCGTCGCGACCGCGCTGATGTTTGTCGGCGGTCTGTTTGCGTTAATGATTAAACTGCTGCCGTGGCTGCTGCTGGCCGTTGTTGTGGTTTGGGTGATTCGGGCGATAAAATCACCAACCGGCAACCGTTATCGCGCTAATAACCGCTGGCGCTACTAAGGTATTGAGCGGTATGTCACAACCTGAAGATTTTTGCATAAAACAGCGTAGGCTTTGCTTATTAAATCTGTCACTATTAGCGGGTTAACGAATTCATCGTGCTGTACCCTACATACAGCCGAACAAAAAAAGTAAGGGCTTCCCATGTGGAAGCCCTAAACTTTTGTGCTCCGGCCATTACGGCAAGAGCAAACTTGAACCCTGCGTCGCCCGGCTTTCCAGCACCTCATGCGCGCGTCTGGCGTCGGTTAACGCATATTTTTGGCTCTCCGCGACATCCACTTTTATCACGCCGCTGGCGATCAGCGAAAACAGCTCGTTGCTGGCTTCCGTCAGCTCTTCACGCGTGGTGATATAGCCCTGCAGAGAAGGGCGGGTGACGTACAGCGAACCTTTTTGATTGAGGATCCCGAGATTGACACCGGTCACCGGGCCGGAGGAGTTGCCGAAGCTCACCATCAGCCCCCGACGCTGCAGGCAGTCAAGGGAGGCTTCCCAGGTATCTTTCCCGACGGAATCATAAACCACGTGGACTTTCTTACCGTCGGTGATCTCTTTCAGGCGCTCGACGATATTCTCTTCGCGATAGTTAATGATCTGCCAGGCGCCGGCCTGTTTGGCGCGTTCAGCTTTTTGCGCGCTGCCGACGGTACCGATCAGCTTCGCGCCCAGCGCTTTGGCCCACTGACAGGCGATGAGCCCGACGCCGCCGGCCGCCGCATGAAACAAGAACGGCTCGCCCGCTTTGATCTCGTAGGTTTTCCGCAGCAGGTAATAGACCGTGAGCCCTTTCAGGAATGAGGCCGCCGCCTGCTCGAAAGAGATCGCGTCCGGTAAAATGGCGGCCTTATCCGCGGGCACGTTGTGGACGGTGCTATAGGCTCCCAGCGCCGATTGCGCGTAGACCACCCGATCGCCGGCTTTGATATGTTTCACGCCGCTGCCGACTTTGCTTACTACGCCAGCGGCTTCGGTACCCAGACCGCTCGGCAATGACGGGGGCGGGTAGAGGCCGCTGCGGATATAGGTATCAATGTAGTTGATGCCGATGGCCTTATTCTCTACCTGAATTTCGTGCTCTGCGGGATCTTTCGGCGTGAACTCCAGCGCTTGCAGAACATCAGGCCCTCCGTGCTGGTGAAATTCAATTCGTGTTGCCATGCTTCCTCCAGAAATGTGGTAATCTTTCGACCCATTCACTATCTCGGTAACTCCATTCACTATGGCAGGAAATAAACCCTTCAACAAACCACAGACTGAACCCCGCGAGCGTGATTATCAGCTCGATGGGTTGAAGGTCCCGCCGCACTCGATTGAAGCGGAACAGTCGGTGTTGGGCGGTTTAATGCTGGATAACGAACGCTGGGACGACGTTGCCGAGCGGGTTGTTTCGGAAGATTTTTATACCCGTCCGCATCGCCATATTTTCACCGAAATGGCGCGCCTGCAGGAATCGGGCAGCCCGATTGACCTGATTACGCTCGCCGAATCGCTGGAGCGTCAGGGGCAGCTGGACAGCGTCGGCGGCTTCGCCTACCTGGCGGAATTATCGAAAAATACGCCAAGTGCGGCGAACATCAGCGCTTATGCCGATATCGTCCGCGAACGTGCGGTAGTACGCGAAATGATCTCCGTGGCGAATGAAATCGCCGAGGCCGGTTTCGATCCCCAGGGCCGCACCAGCGAAGATCTGCTCGACCTCGCCGAATCCCGGGTGTTTAAAATTGCCGAAAGCCGCGCGAATAAAGACGAGGGGCCGAAGAATATCGCCGACGTGCTCGACGCTACCGTGGCGCGTATTGAACAGCTGTTCCAACAGCCGCATGACGGCGTCACCGGGGTGAATACCGGCTATGACGATCTCAATAAAAAAACCGCCGGTCTTCAGCCGTCGGACCTGATTATCGTCGCCGCGCGTCCGTCAATGGGTAAGACGACTTTTGCGATGAACCTCGTGGAAAACGCGGCGATGCTGCAGGATAAGCCGGTACTCATCTTCAGTCTCGAGATGCCCTCGGAGCAGATTATGATGCGTTCTCTGGCATCGCTGTCGCGCGTTGACCAGACCCGCATTCGTACCGGCCAGCTGGATGATGAAGATTGGGCGCGCATTTCCGGCACCATGGGAATTCTGCTGGAAAAACGTAACATCTATATTGATGACTCCTCCGGCCTGACGCCAACCGAAGTGCGCTCCCGCGCGCGGCGCATCGCCCGCGAGCACGGCGGCATCGGTCTTATTATGATCGACTACCTGCAGCTGATGCGCGTGCCGTCGCTCTCCGATAACCGTACGCTGGAAATCGCCGAAATTTCCCGCTCGCTCAAGGCGCTGGCGAAGGAGCTACAGGTGCCGGTGGTGGCGCTGTCGCAGCTTAACCGCTCGCTGGAACAGCGTGCGGATAAGCGCCCGGTCAACTCCGACCTGCGTGAGTCCGGCTCCATCGAGCAGGACGCCGACTTAATCATGTTTATCTACCGTGATGAGGTTTATCACGAAAACAGTGATTTAAAAGGCATCGCTGAAATTATTATTGGTAAACAGCGTAACGGCCCTATCGGGACGGTGCGCCTGACGTTTAACGGTCAGTGGTCGCGTTTTGATAATTATGCTGGGCCACAATACGACGACGAATAAATCTCCGTCATCCTTCATGCCGCAGGTGCGTTGACTACGCCTGTTCACCCCGGTCACTTAGTTTACTAAGCTCCCGGGGATTCTCAGGCTTGTCGCCTTCCTGCAACACGAAGGATTTAGGAGATTCTTTTATTAAGGAATTCAAATGCAAGCGGCAACTGTAGTCATTAACCGCCGCGCTCTGCGACACAACCTGCAACGTCTGCGTGAACTGGCGCCCGCCAGCAAACTGGTTGCGGTGGTGAAAGCGAACGCCTACGGACACGGTCTTCTTGAGACCGCGCGAACGCTCCCGGACGCCGATGCTTTTGGCGTCGCCCGTCTTGAAGAAGCCCTGCGCCTGCGCGCGGGCGGTATCGCCCAGCCGATTCTGCTGCTGGAGGGATTCTTTGAGGCCGCCGACCTGCCGGTGATCTCCGCCCAGCGCCTGCACACGGCGGTACACAGCCCGGAGCAGCTGGCTGCGCTGGAGGAAGCGGATTTACCCGAGCCGGTAACCGTATGGATGAAGCTGGACACCGGGATGCATCGATTAGGCGTTCTGCCCGAACAGGCCGAAGCCTTTTATCAGCGCCTGAGCCAGTGTAAAAACGTCCGCCAGCCGGTCAATATCGTGAGCCATTTTGCCCGTGCGGATGAGCCTGAGTGCGGCGCGACCGAACGTCAGCTGGATATCTTTACCACCTTCACGGAAGGGAAACCGGGGCTGCGCTCAATCGCCGCATCCGGCGGTATATTGCTATGGCCGCAGTCGCACTTCGACTGGGCGCGTCCGGGGATTATTCTCTACGGCGTATCGCCGCTCGACGGTGGATCCACCGGCGCGGATTTTGGCTGCCAGCCGGTGATGTCTCTGACCTCCAGCCTGATCGCGGTCCGCGAGCATAAAGCCGGCGAGCCGGTGGGCTACGGCGGAACCTGGGTCAGCGAGCGTGATACGCGTTTAGGCGTTGTGGCGATGGGCTACGGTGACGGCTATCCGCGCGCCGCGCCGTCAGGCACGCCGGTACTGGTTAACGGCCGTGAAGTGCCGATTGTCGGACGCGTAGCGATGGATATGATTTGCGTCGATCTCGGGCCTGAAGCACAGGACCACGCTGGCGACGCGGTCGTGCTGTGGGGCGAAGGCCTCCCCGTCGAGCGGATTGCCGAAATTACAAAAGTAAGTGCTTACGAACTTATTACGCGCCTGACTTCACGGGTATCCATGAAGTACGTGGATTAATGTCAGCCAGCGCGCTTTCCCCCGGTGGCGGCTGACGCCTTACCGGGGCTACGGGGCCGCTACCGGCTACGGGCCGGTAGCCCGGATAAGGCGGTTTAAGCCGCCATCCGGGATGGGCGTTCACGTTGTTGCGTCAAATCCAGCCCGTTCTGTTTTATCCGCCAACATCCCCTCGACCTTCTTTCACATCCAGTTTATTGTGTTATAACGAGCCCATGTAAACCTGGAGAAACATCGCGTGTTTCAGAAAGTTGACGCCTACGCTGGCGACCCCATTCTCTCCCTGATGGAGCGTTTTAAAGACGATCCGCGTAGTGACAAAGTAAATCTCAGCATCGGTCTTTATTACAACGAAGACGGCATCATTCCGCAGCTGAAGGCGGTTGCCGAAGCGGAAGCACGTCTTAACGCCCAGCCGCACGGCGCCTCAATCTATTTACCGATGGAAGGGCTGAACACCTATCGCCACGCGATTGCGTCGCTGCTGTTCGGGGGCGATCATTCGGTACTGGCGCAGCATCGCGTGGCCTCTATTCAGACGCTGGGCGGCTCCGGAGCCCTGAAAGTCGGCGCTGACTTCCTGAAACGCTACTTCCCGGGCTCGCGCGTATGGGTCAGCGACCCGACGTGGGAAAACCACATCGCTATATTTGAAGGGGCTGGATTCGAAGTAAGTACTTACCCTTGGTTTGATGATAAAACCAATGGCGTGCGTTTCGCGGCTTTCCTTGAAAAACTCAATACGCTACCGGAACGCGATATCGTGCTGCTGCATCCCTGCTGCCATAACCCAACGGGAGCCGATCTTACCAACGCTCAGTGGGATCAAGTGGTTGAGGTGCTGAAAGCGCGTAATTTGATTCCTTTCCTCGACATCGCCTATCAGGGCTTTGGCGCCGGCATGGAAGAGGATGCCTACGCTATCCGCGCTATAGCGAACGCCGGGATGCCTATGCTGGTCAGCAACTCGTTCTCGAAAATCTTCTCCCTGTACGGTGAGCGCGTTGGCGGGCTGTCGATCGTCTGTGAAGATACTGAAACCGCGGGGCGCGTACTGGGGCAATTAAAAGCGACCGTGCGTCGCAACTACTCCAGCCCGCCGAACTTTGGCGCGCAGGTGGTTGCGGCGGTGTTGGGCGACAGCGCGCTGAAAGCCTCATGGCTGGCGGAAGTGGAAGGGATGCGCACCCGTATTCTGGCCATGCGTCAGGAGCTGGTTGATGTGCTGAAAGAGACGGTTCCGGGCGGTGATTTTGACTATCTGCTCAAGCAGCGCGGCATGTTTAGCTATACCGGTTTCAGCGCGGCCCAGGTTGACCGCCTGCGCGATGAGTTTGGCGTCTACCTGATTGCCAGCGGCCGCATGTGCGTCGCGGGGCTGAATGCAGGAAACGTGCGCCGCGTAGCGCAGGCGTTTGCTGCGGTAATATAAGTTCTTCCTGACCTTTTGCCCGCGCCAAATCATGACGCGGGCAATTCGCTTCCCGAAGTGTGATCATTCTCTTTTTATATGACATCAGAGCAGAAAAACCTTCCTATCCGCCTTCGCGGGGGGTAAGGTCTGGGTGCATTAATAAGCGTACACATTATTGAAAATTATAACGATTCGATTATTTAGGGAAAAATATGCGCAAGATCACCCTGGCCTTTGGGGCCGTCTGCTTACTGTTCACGCTAAATAGCTCCGTCGTTGCTCGCGCCTCCACACCGCAGCCGCTGTGGACGGGCACCAATATGGCGAAACTCGCCGAACAGGCGCCGATCCATTGGGTTTCCGTCGCCCAGATTGAAAATAGCCTGCTGGGACGCCAGCCGATGGCCGTCGGTTTTGATATTGATGATACCGTCCTGTTCTCCAGCCCGGGCTTCTGGCGCGGGCAGAAAACCTATTCCCCCGGCAGCGATGATTACCTGAAAAATCCGGAGTTCTGGGAAAAAATGAACAACGGCTGGGATGAATTCAGCATGCCGAAAGAGGTGGCGCGCCAGCTGATTGCGATGCACGTAAAGCGCGGCGATAGCATCTATTTCGTTACCGGCCGTAGCCAGACCAAAACCGAAACGGTATCAAAAACCCTGCAGGATGATTTTCTCATCCCGGCGGCGAATATGAACCCGGTTATTTTTGCCGGCGATAAACCTGGCCAGAACACCAAAACGCAGTGGCTGCAGGAGAAAGGGATCAAAGTTTTCTACGGCGATTCGGATAACGATATCTCCGCTGCCCGCGAGGTGGGCGCGCGTGGGATCCGTATCTTGCGGGCCTCAAACTCTTCCTATAAGCCGCTACCGATGGCGGGCGCTCAGGGTGAAGAGGTCATTGTGAATTCAGAATATTAAGCTGCCCGCCGGCTTAATCATCAATCGCTAAAACGGCAGCCGGCACGCTGCCGTTTTTTTGTGCAAAATAGCGTGCCAAAGGTTTTACCTTTTCGCTTATTGCTGCACACTTAGGAAGGTTCATTAGTAAAAGGAGTGGCTTATGTGGCATCAGCAAACCCTGACGTTAGGCCCGAAAGTACGGGGCTTCCATCTGGTCACTGATGAAATTCTCGGGCAAATCCGCGAAATATCGCGGGTGAAAACTGGCCTGCTGCATTTGCTGCTCCAGCATACATCTGCTTCCCTGACGCTAAACGAAAACTGCGATCCGACCGTTCGCTTCGATATGGAGCAGCATTTTCTGCACGCCGTACCGGATAACGCGCCGTATGAACACGATTATGAAGGTCCTGATGACATGCCCTCGCACATTAAGTCGTCGATGCTGGGCGTATCGCTGATGCTGCCCGTACGGGATGGCAGCGTCAGGCTGGGGACCTGGCAGGGGATCTGGCTCGGGGAGCATCGTATTCATGGCGGATCGCGCCATATCATCGCGACGCTGATGGGGGAATAAAAATGACAATTTCGGATTTATTGCAGTACTGCATGGCAAAGCCGGGCGCCGAACAAAGCGTACATAGCGACTGGAAAGCGACGCAGATCAAAGCGGCGGACGTCCTGTTTGCGATGGTAAAAGAGGTTGAGGACAACCGGCCTGCGGTATCGTTAAAGACCAGCCCTGAGCTTGCGGAACTGTTGAGGCAGCAGCATCGCGATGTTCGCCCCAGCAAACATCTCAATAAAGCCCACTGGAGTACGGTGTTTCTTGACGGCTCCCTGCCTGATTCACAAATTTATTATCTGGTGGATGCTTCCTACCAGCAGGCGCTTGATTCGCTTTCCGAGGCTAAGCGTAAGCTGTTGCCATAGCGCTAAATTCTGCCCAGCAGCGCCAGCAGGGTCACATCAAACAGACGAAGCAGCGTGGACTGCAGATGCGCCTGCATGGCGATCTGTTCGTTGTTGGCGCGAATGCTGGCAATATCGCGCTGCCCTTGCAGGAGCAGAATGAGGTCGTCCTGACTTAACCAGCCGCGCGCTTTCTCCTGTAACGCCTGTAGCGTGAGCATCCCGGCGTCGCGAATGTCGCTGTCTTCATCATTTACAATCGCGTGCATAAGCTGCAACCACTCTGCCGTATTCACGCCGGCGCCGGCCAGCTGGGCGCTTAACTCTTCTATGGTGGACATGCTTATCTCCCTGAACGCTGTTGTTCGCCGTTGATGGCCTGCTGGTAAAGTTTTTCCGTCTGTTGCGCCAGAATTCCGGCCTCGAAAGGCGTCAGCGCTCTCTCCTGGGGGACGACGCGCCGGTACAGCCGCTGATAATTTTTCTCCAGTACGTGAAGATTACTCTGCCGTAGCGCATCGCTATTGCTTAACGCCAGGCTGAATAGCGGGCGAATCTGGCGATCCTCGTAACTGAGCAAGCGTTGGTCGAGTGGCGCTGCCGCCGCGTCGCTGATGAACTGCAGATGAAGCTGTTCCAGCATCAGCAGCTGCTGATGAGCCGTGCTGCTGTAGCCGTCTATCCAGCTGCAGGCGGTCAGCGCGAATAACGCCGCGACGAGCGTAAATCGATAAAGTCCGTGCTTTAAGTACATGATGCATCCTGCAATTTATGGCGGTGGTGCTATCTGATGACAGATGCCGTCCGGCCGCAAATCACAAAATATCAGCGGGAGAAAATGAGAGGAAATGAGGCCTCTTCCCGGGACGGGAAGAGGCAGATGAGATTACTTCAGCATGGGCTTGAGGAAGCGAGCCGTATAGGAGGCCTCGCACTCGGCGACCGTTTCCGGCGTACCGGAAACGAGGATCTCTCCGCCGCCGCTTCCGCCTTCCGGCCCAAGGTCAACGATCCAGTCAGCCGTCTTGATGACATCCAGGTTGTGCTCAATCACCACGATGGTATTCCCCTGGTCGCGCAGCTGGTGCAGAACCTCAAGCAGCTGCTGAATATCGGCAAAGTGCAGACCGGTGGTCGGTTCATCAAGGATATACAGCGTTTGCCCGGTACCGCGTTTGGACAGCTCGCGCGCCAGCTTGACGCGCTGGGCCTCGCCGCCGGAAAGCGTGGTAGCCGACTGACCAAGGCGAATATAGGTCAGACCGACGTCCATCAGCGTTTGCAGCTTACGCGCCAGCGCCGGAACCGCATCGAAGAACTCACGCGCTTCTTCAATGGTCATATCCAGCACTTCATGAATCGTTTTGCCTTTGTACTTAATCTCCAGCGTTTCGCGGTTATAGCGTTTGCCTTTGCACTGGTCGCACGGTACGTAGATATCCGGCAGGAAGTGCATCTCGACTTTGATCACGCCATCGCCCTGGCAGGCTTCACAGCGGCCGCCGCGCACGTTAAAACTGAAGCGGCCGGGCGTGTAGCCACGCGAACGTGATTCAGGTACGCCGGCAAACAGTTCACGGACCGGCGTAAAGACGCCGGTGTAGGTTGCGGGGTTAGAACGCGGCGTACGGCCGATGGGGCTCTGGTCGATATCGATCACTTTGTCGAAATGTTCCAGCCCCTGCACGTCGCGGTAAGGTGCCGGTTCCGCGATGGTGGCGCCGTTGAGCTGACGCTGGGCAATCGGGAACAGCGTGTCGTTGATCAGCGTGGATTTACCCGACCCGGAAACGCCGGTGATACAGGTGAAGAGGCCCACCGGCAGCGTCAGCGTCACGTCTTTCAGGTTGTTGCCGCGCGCGCCGGACAGCTTCAGCACTTTCTCCGGATTGGCGGGTACGCGCTGTTTCGGCACTTCGATTTTACGCTTGCCGCTCATGAACTGGCCGGTCAGCGATTCCGGCACCGCCATAATATCTTCCAGCTTGCCTTCAGCCACGACCTGACCGCCGTGTACCCCAGCCCCCGGGCCGATATCGATAACGTGGTCGGCGGCGCGAATGGCGTCTTCATCGTGCTCAACGACAATCACGGTGTTGCCGAGGTTTCGCAGGTGGATCAGCGTGCCCAGCAGGCGTTCGTTATCGCGCTGGTGCAGGCCGATAGAGGGCTCATCCAGTACGTACATGACGCCGACCAGGCCTGCGCCGATCTGGCTGGCGAGGCGGATACGCTGCGCTTCGCCGCCGGAGAGGGTTTCCGCCGAACGAGAGAGCGTCAGGTAGTTCAGACCGACGTTGACGAGGAATTTCAGGCGATCGCCAATCTCTTTCAGTACTTTTTCAGCAATTTGCGCACGCTGGCCGGAGAGCTTCAGGTTGTTGAAGAAGTCCATCGCGTGGCCGATGCTCATATCCGAGATGGTCGGCAGCGGGGTATTCTCCACAAACACGTGCCGCGCTTCGCGCTTCAGGCGGGTCCCTTCACAGCTGGTGCAGGGACGGTTGCTGATGAATTTCGCTAACTCTTCACGTACTGCGCTGGATTCCGTCTCTTTATAACGGCGCTCCATATTATGCAGCACGCCTTCGAACGGATGGCGGCGCACCGAGGTATCGCCGCGATCGTTCATATATTTGAATTCAATATTCTCTTTGCCTGAGCCGTACAGAACCACTTTTTGTACGCTGCTATTCAGCGTGCCCCAGGGCGCTTCCACATCGAATTCATAATGTTCCGCCAGCGACTTCAGCATCTGGAAGTAGTAAAAATTGCGCCGATCCCAGCCGCGAATCGCCCCGCCAGCCAGCGACAGCTCTGGGTTCTGAATGACGCGTTCCGGATCGAAATACTGCTGGACGCCGAGACCATCGCAGGTCGGGCAAGCGCCAGCCGGGTTGTTGAAGGAGAACAGGCGCGGTTCCAGTTCGCGCATGCTGTAGCCGCAAATCGGGCAGGCGAAGTTGGCGGAAAACAGCAGCTCTTCGGCTTTCGGATCGTCCATATTGGCGACGATGGCGGTGCCGCCAGATAGCTCCAGCGCGGTTTCAAAAGACTCGGCCAGGCGCGTGCTGAGATCGTCGCGCACCTTAAAGCGGTCAATCACCACTTCAATGGTGTGTTTCTTCTGCAGCTCCAGCTTCGGCGGATCGGAGAGATCGCAGACCTCGCCGTCGATCCTCGCGCGGATGTAGCCCTGCCCGGCGAGGTTTTCCAGCGTTTTGTTATGCTCGCCTTTGCGCTCTTTAATGATCGGCGCCAGCAGCATCAGGCGCTGGCCTTCTGGCTGGGAGAGCACGTTATCGACCATCTGGCTCACGGTTTGCGCCGCCAGCGGGACGTCGTGATCCGGGCAGCGCGGCTCGCCAACGCGCGCGTACAGCAGACGCAGGTAGTCGTGAATTTCGGTAATGGTGCCTACCGTTGAACGGGGGTTGTGGGACGTTGATTTCTGTTCAATGGAAATCGCCGGCGACAGCCCTTCAATATGGTCGACGTCGGGCTTCTCCATCAGCGACAGGAACTGCCGCGCGTAGGCGGAGAGCGACTCAACGTAGCGACGCTGCCCTTCGGCATACAACGTGTCGAAAGCCAGTGAGGATTTGCCTGAACCCGAAAGCCCGGTGACGACAATGAGTTTGTCGCGCGGGATGACGAGGTTGATATTTTTGAGATTGTGGGTGCGGGCGCCCCGAACTTCGATCTTATCCATTCACCTTTCCCGGTAGATACGCGGATTGCCTGGTTTGTTAGAAGGACAAACGGCAGAAACGGCTAATTATGACACAATTTAACCTGTTTGAATATACAGTATTGGAATGCATTTTCCGGTGGGATGTGTAAAAATGTCGCACCGCGAGAGTTATCTGGAACCTACTTCCCAGCTATCAACATAGCACCTGGAAATGGTACACTCGCGCGTTTACACTATTAAGAAACGCATTCAGGAGACACAAACATGGCCAGCAGAGGCGTAAACAAGGTGATTCTCGTCGGTAATCTGGGCCAGGACCCGGAAGTACGCTACATGCCGAGTGGTGGCGCAGTTGCCAACATTACGCTGGCTACTTCCGAATCCTGGCGTGATAAAGCGACCGGTGAGATGAAAGAGCAGACCGAATGGCACCGCGTTGTGCTGTTCGGCAAACTGGCGGAAGTGGCCGGCGAGTATCTGCGTAAAGGTTCTCAGGTCTATATTGAAGGCCAGCTGCGTACCCGTAAATGGACTGACCAATCCGGTCAGGAAAAATACACCACCGAGGTTGTCGTTAACGTTGGCGGCACGATGCAAATGCTCGGCGGTCGTCAGCAGGGCGCGGGCGCCCCGGCAGGCGGTGGTCAGCAGCAGGGCGGTTGGGGCCAGCCTCAGCAGCCGCAGGGCGGAAACCAGTTCAGCGGCGGCGCGCAGTCTCGTCCGCAGCAGCAGGCGCCAGCTGCCCCTTCCAATGAGCCGCCGATGGACTTTGATGACGATATTCCGTTCTAACGAAGCGTTAGCGTCGTAAAGTCATCTCTGAAAAAGCCCCTGTTCGGGGCTTTTTCTATTTTGTCACCCAGGCCATCTGCGCTATTTCACTGCGTGGCAGGTGTGGCAGGTGTGGCAGGTGCGGCAGGTGCGGCAGGTGCGGCAGGCGTGGCAGGTGTGGCAGGTGCGGCAGGCATCCCCACTGTCGGCACGACCTGATTTTTGGAGGCCGTCGTCGCCTGCTGTTTACGCGCTATTTCATCCACGATCAGCCGGTAAGCGATGTAATACTTATAGATATTGCTGACATAGCTTACGGTCTCGGAGCCGATCTTCTCGGCGGCCAGATACTCCACGTTGCCAAACCAGACGTTCGGATCAAAACCGCGCTTTTTGGTATCCGCCCGCAGCCGGGCGATGCGCGCGGGGCCCGCGTTATAAGAAGCGAATGAGAACAGCGCCTTATCAAGCTGGGTCATCGGTTCATCGCCATAGTAGCGGTCTATCATCCAGCGCATATATTTCACCCCGGCATGAATGTTGGGGTCGAGCTGCTTAATATCGCCGACCTTCAGCTCCTTGCCGGTGCTCGGCATTACCTGCATAACGCCAATTGCGCCGACGTGGCTACGCACCGACTGATTTAGCCGCGACTCCTGATAGCCCTGCGCGGCCATCAGCAGCCAGTCAACATCGTAGCGATCGCCATATTTGCGGAAGATCTCCACCATGGTCAGAAATTTACGCCGCTCTTTTTGCGCCGCCGCGTTTTTAACGTACCTGGCATCCTTCAGGTAGCGCAGCAGAATCGTATTACCCAGCTTGCTGCCCTGACGATTCTTGTTGATGAATTCATTAAGCAAGGCCAGCAGCTGCGGGCTATTGTTGCGTACCGCCCAGCCGATATTGCCTTCCTTGCGCAGAATGATGTTCTGATGAACCTGAATGTTGGGGAAAACCTGTTTCCAGAACAGAGCCTTGTGGCGGTCGACGACGGTCAATGGAATCAGGCCCGCGTTAAGCATCTCTATCAGATCTTCATCCTCCAGCGCTTCGGGCGCCGGTTCGATGGTGATGGGGGGCAGCGATTGCTGGGCAAAGCGCGCGTTGAGCGCGACCAGGCTCTCGTAATAGCTCGATGAGGTACGCACAAAGACCGTTTTACCGGAAAGCTGCTGCAGATTTTCCACTTTGGGCGAGCCGGGGCCGGAAAGAAGCAGCTCCTGAACGTGAGAGTAGATTGGCGCGGTAAAGGTCATCTCCTGCTGGCGAGCGGGGGTAATCGTCAGGTTGGCGGCGATAATATCCCCCTTACCAGCGTTAAGCGCGCTGATGAGCTGGTCGCGGGCAACCGGAACAAAGATGATACGGACCTTAAGATGACGATGTTTGAGCTTTTTCTCCTTCGTCAGGCTTTGATTGAGGCTTCGCTCAAACTCCATAAAAATATCGTGAGTGGCGCCGCGCTGCGTCCCTTTGTTAATAAAGAAAAAGGTTTTGCTGAAGGTGGTTAATACGCGAATGGTTCGCCGGTCGAGCATACCCGGTAAATCTCCCTTCCATGGCTGCAGCATATCGTCAACGTTGACTTCCAGGGCCTCGCGCTCCTCGGGCTCTGACAGTTTATTCTCTGTGGCGGCGTAAACGGATGTGAAGCATAGCAGGGCGGCAAGGCATGCAAGTCCGCCGACAAGGTATCGATAGAACGACGACGTATTCATGGCGCGGTGCTCCGCAGGAGGATTTCCTTATTTTAGTCAATTTCTGGCCGTTAGCATGCCCGGCGATCGAGAATGTCGGTCGGTTAATCAGCTATTTTATTAATTAACAGGCTCAGTATTTATAGTGAAATAATAAAGAAATAAATATCGGTAATTATGGAGAGAATATGCTCAGATTGTGTTTTTTTAGTGTGGATATATTTTGATTATTTAAAGTGCAAATAAGGAGTAAACGTAAGTAATTATTTCATCTTTTTGTTTTTATTGAATTATTTAAAATTATTGCTGTGATGCATAATTATCCACTTGATAATAAATCTCATTTCTAATAACGTTGTGTGGCACAATACTCCTATTACTGCTGTTCGGCGAATGCTATCAAAGAATAGCGCGGTGCGTTTATTTCTTCATTTTTGCCAGAGTAATAAATCTATTTTGGTCGCTCATTATTTATTGCTATCCCTATTTAAACGGGAGGGCCTGACTACGCCAAAAAAAGAGATGTTACGCCAGGCATGGAAGACATGACCGGTGTTTATCTGGCGGATGAAGAAGGCGTGCCCCGACGGCTAAAAAGAAAAACAGGGCATATTCCATGAAATACGATTCACACTACTCGCTGGCCGTGCTGATCCCGATGGCCATCTGGGGAGGGATGCTGCCGGCGCAGGCCGCTGACAGCAACACGCCAGACGATACGAAGAAATCAGAAACGGCTACGGCAAATGATGACGAAACCATGGTGGTCACCGCGGCGGCGCAGACGCTGCAAGCGCCCGGCGTATCGACCATCACCGCTGAGGAGATCCGTAAACACCCGCCCGCGCGCGATGTCTCCGAGCTGATTCGTACCCAGCCCGGCGTCAACCTCACCGGCAACTCCACCAGCGGCCAGCGCGGTAATAACCGTCAGGTCGATATTCGCGGCATGGGGCCGGAGAACACCCTGATTCTGGTGGATGGTAAACCGGTGACCAGCCGTAATTCCGTGCGCTATGGCTGGCGCGGCGATCGAGATACGCGAGGTGATACCAGCTGGGTACCGGCGGAAATGATCGACCATATCGACGTGATTCGCGGCCCTGCGGCGGCCCGCTACGGTAATGGCGCGATGGGCGGGGTGGTAAATATCGTCACCAAACCGGCCACCAGCGAATGGCATGGATCATGGAATACCTATATGAACGCACCTCAGCACCGTAAAGAGGGCGCGACGAAGCGGACAAACTTCAGCCTCAATGGCCCGCTATCGGATGAGGTCAGCTTTAATTTATGGGGAAATCTGAGCAAAACGCAGGCCGATGCCCAGGATATTAATTCCGGTCACGAAGCGGCGCGAACCGGTAGCTATGCGGGATCGTATCCGGCTGGACGCGAAGGCGTAGTGAATAAAGATATCCACGGTAAGCTGCGCTGGGAATTTGCGCCGATGCAGGCGCTGGAGTTTGAAACCGGCTACAGCCGCCAGGGCAACCTGTATGCAGGCGATACCCAGAATACCAATACCAGCACGCTGGTGAAAAGTATGTACGGTAAAGAGACCAACCGCCTCTATCGTCAGACTTATGGCGTCACGTGGACCGGCGGCTGGGATAACGGCGTGACCAGCAATACTTACGCGCAGTATGAGCACACCCGTAACTCGCGTATGAACGAGGGTCTGGCGGGGGGAACGGAGGGGATCTTCTCCAGCAGCGAATTCTCCGATATCGACCTGTCGGATGTGCTGCTGCACAGCGAGGTGAATATTCCGTTTACCCTGGGATTCGAGCAGAATCTGACGCTGGGTACCGAGTGGAACCAGCAGCGGATGAAAGATGGCGTATCGACCACCCAGTCGCTCTCTTATGGCTCCATTGACGGTATCTCGGCAACCGGGCGTAGCCCCTATTCCAGCGCCGAGATTTTCTCGCTGTTTACCGAAGATAATATCGCGCTGACCGAGAGCACTATGCTGACGCCGGCTCTGCGCTTCGACCATCACAGCATCGTTGGCAATAACTGGAGCCCATCGCTGAACCTCTCGCAGGGGCTGTCGGATGACTGGACGCTGAAGCTGGGCATCGCCCGCGCCTATAAAGCGCCAAACCTTTATCAGCTCAACCCGAACTATATTCTCTACAGCAACGGCCAGGGCTGCTATGCCAGCAGCTCAGCCTGTTACCTGATGGGGAACAGCGCTCTGAAGGCGGAAACCAGCGTTAATAAAGAGATTGGCCTTGAGTATAAGCACAACGGCTATCAGGCGGGGCTGACCTGGTTCCGTAACGACTATCATAACAAGATTGAATCGGGCTACTCGGCGGTGGGAACGGCCAGCAACGGCACGACCAATATTTATCAATGGGAAAACGTACCGAAGGCGCTGGTTGAAGGGCTGGAAGGCTCATTAAACCTGCCGGTAAGCGAAACGGTCAACTGGAGCAACAACCTGACGTGGATGCTGCAGAGTAAGAACAAGACCACCGGCGATCGCCTGTCGGTGATCCCGCAGTTCACCCTTAATTCGACCGTCAGCTGGCAGGTACGCGACGATCTTTCGCTGCAGAGTACTTTCACCTGGTATGGCCGACAAAAACCTAAGCGCTTCAACTATAAGGGCGAGGCGGTATCCGGCAGCGAGCTGAATGAAGTGAGCCCGTACAGCATCGTCGGGCTCAGCGCGACCTGGGATGTGAATAAAAACCTGAGCCTGACCAGCGGCGTGGATAACCTGTTCGATATTCGCCACTACCGCGCCGGTAACGCGCAGACCACGGGGAATTCGACGACCGGCGCCTATCTGTATGGCGCGGGCGCGGAGACCTATAATGAATCGGGTCGGACGTTTTATGTCAGCGTGAATACGCACTTCTGATTATCTACTCAAACACCCGCCGGGATAGTGAACTATTCCGGCTTTTTATTTTTTATGTCGGGGAAAAAGGCCGGAGATATAAATGATGACAAAATCTCCACGGCTTCTACACAATTAACTCAACTTAGCAGCTTACACTGTTTCCTGTTGATCGGGTCTGCTTGATCTCGGAAACGATTAACGGTGGCATCCTGCCATTTCCATTCTAACGTTGTGTTCCTCTTCCCCCTTCCATTCCCAACCGCAGCAATGCGGAGGAGGGGGATCCCCTATCCGGAGATACACAGGATTTTGCGAAACTGGCCAGGCGTAATCGCATAGTATCTTTTAAAGGTACGGTTAAAGGCGCTGATATCTTCATAGCCCGCCATAATACAAATATCAACGATGCGAAAAGCCGGTTTAACCTTTAATAAATCAAGGGCTAATTGCATCCGCTGTTGGCGAATATAGGCCATTGGCGACATATTAAAATAGTGACGAAACAGGCGAAAAAGATGCCATTCAGAATAGCCGGAAAAGAGGCTCAGCGCCCGCATGGTGAGCTTCTTTTCAAGATTGTTTTTTATCCATTGCACCAGCTCGCTAAGCACTGAACGCTGAATTTCATTTCGTGGCATGATATCTACTCATTTCATTATAATGGCAATCTGGCTGCATAATTTATTCACTGTCTCTTCATTTTATCTACGGGGTTATAGGTTAGTTTGTGGCTGTTCCTGGTTTATCCCAGAGAGCATCATTCCTAACAAGATCTTTTTCCCCCTTTCAATCAATGAGAAAGGGGGCTTTTTGTTTTTTTAATTAAAAAACAAAAGATGTTGAATTTTAATGTTGTCAGGAAATGCTTATCTGACTGGGTGGGAGAAGGAAAGTTCCATTAGAAAATAATTTTTTCACCATTCTCATATATCCATTTTTTCTCCATTTTCTCGTCATAATTGCGTGCAATTCTGCGCCTCGTTCAGGTTATTTAAAACGGCGTCAGAATCTGTCTGGCGCAATGAACTGCATTATTCCCAGCAGGTATCTGCTATTGCCAAATATCTTTTAGACGACACCTCCATGCTAAAAAAAACGAGTCTCATCGCCGGTCTATTGATTTCCCCTTTAACGCTTTACGCATCAACCGCCTATACGGTAGATGACATTCGTTTCGAAGGGCTACAGCGCGTTACCGTTGGCGCTGCGCTACTGAGCATGCCTGTTCATACGGGAGAAGAGGTTTCTAACGAGGATATCAGTGATTCGGTCCGCGCCCTGTACGCCAGCGGCAACTTTGAGAACGTGCAGATCCTGCGCGATGGCAGCACGCTGGTGGTGCAGGTCACAGAGCGGCCAACCATCGCTAAAATCAGCTTTTCCGGGAATAAATCCGTTAAGGATGATGCCCTCAAGGAGAATCTGGCCGCCAGCGGTATTGAAGAAGGCAGCGCGCTGGATCGCAATGCGCTCACGGAAATAGAAAAGGGGCTCCAGGATTTCTATTACAGCGTCGGGAAATATAGCGCTCAGGTCCATGCTGTCGTCACGCCGCTACCGCGTAATCGCGTTGATTTAACCTTTGTCTTTCAGGAGGGGGTATCGGCAAAAATTGCGCAAATTAATATTATTGGCAACCAGGCCTTTAGCGCAGAAACATTGCTGGACCAGCTGCAGCTTCGCGACAGCGTTCCGTGGTGGAACGTGATTGGCGATAAGAAATACCAAAAGCAAAAAATGGCGGCGGATCTTGAGACCATCCGTAGCTATTATCTCGATCGCGGCTACGCGCGTTTTACCATTAACTCCAGTCAGGTCAGTATTACTCCGGATAAAAAATCGCTGTATATCACGATCAATCTTACCGAAGGCGATCGTTATAACGTGGCCAGTACGGTCGTGACCGGCGATATGGCGCAGCATAACCAGGAAATTGAAGCGCTGGTGAAGCCTTTAGCGGGGAAATGGTACAGCGGCGCGGAAATCACGGCGGCTGAGAACAGCATTAAGACGCTGCTGGGAAAATACGGCTATGCCTGGCCGCAGGTTAATACCGCGCCGGATATTGATGAGACGAAAAAAAGCGTCGTTTTGCATATTAACGTCAATGCCGGACGCCGTTATTCGGTTCGTCAGATTCGCTTTGAGGGTAACGATACTTCCCGCGATGCGGTGCTGCGTCGCGAAATGCGCCAGATGGAAGGCGCGTGGCTGAATGACGAGAAAGTCGAGCAGGGGAAAACGCGGCTGGATCGTACCGGATTTTTTGAAACCGTCGACAAGCAGATCGTTCCGGTAAGCGGTAGCCAGGATCAGGTGGACGTGGTCTATAAGGTGAAGGAGCGCAATACCGGCTCCTTTAACGTTGGTCTGGGCTTTGGTACCGACAGCGGCGTGAGCTACCAGCTCGGCGTCACTCAGGATAACTGGCTGGGGACCGGCAATAGCGTCAGCTTCAACGGCACGCGCAACAGCTACCAGTCCTATATTGAGCTGGGAGCGACGAACCCTTACTTCACCGTGGATGGCGTCAGCCTCGGCGGCAAAATTTTCTACAACAGCTACGACGCCTCGGATGCCGATTCCGGAAGCTACAACCAGCAAAGCTACGGCGTTGGCAGTACGCTGGGATTCCCGATTAGCGAGAATAACGCCCTCAACCTTGGCCTGGACTATGTCCATAACCGCCTGACCAATATGGAGCCGGAGCTCACCACCTGGAGCTATCTTAACTCACGTGGCATCTATCCTGACGTCGTCACCAAAGACGGCGACAGCGGTGCGACCTATAGCGCCAATGACTATTTTGCCAGCGTTGGCTGGAGCTATAACAACCTCGATCGCGGTTTCTTCCCGCGGGCTGGGAATAAAAGCAGCCTGACCGCCAAGGTCACCGTACCCGGTTCGGATAACAGCTATTACAAAGTGACTTTCGATACCACCCAATATATGCCGCTGGCCGAGAGCAAAAGCTGGGTATGGATGGAGCACCTGCGCGCGGGCTATGCCGATGGGCTGAACGGCAAATCGGTGCCGTTTTACGATAACTTTTATGCCGGCGGATCGTCGTCGGTTCGCGGTTTTTCGTCGAATACGATTGGCCCAAAAGCGGCTTATTATCGTTGTAATGGTTCTGAAAGCAGCTACAGCACCTGTCCGCTGGACTCATCATCCGATGCGGTTGGCGGTAACGCGATGGCGGTGCTGAACAGCGAGTTTATTGTGCCGACGCCGTTTGTGAATGACAAATATGCCGACAGCCTGCGAACGTCGCTATTCCTCGACGCCGGTACGGTATGGAGCACCTCCTGGCAAAATACCGGCCAGACGCTGGCGGCCGGGATCCCGGACTATGGCGATCCGTCACATATCCGGATGTCTGCCGGGATTGCGGTGCAGTGGATGTCGCCACTGGGCCCGCTGGTGTTCTCCTGGGCCGAACCCTTTAAAAAATACGATGGTGATAAAGCCGAGCAGTTCCAGTTTAATATTGGTAAAACCTGGTAATCCTGCTGCTTATTATTTGAAGGAGAGCTCGGTTCTTTGTGGTAAATGCTAAAAATAGTACCGCAGGCTACCGCTGTGGGTAGCCTGTAATTAATTGTCAGTATATTCTTATTTATGTATATTCCTGCGGGGCGCGCTTCTGGCTATTATGGTTAACCATTCATTATTAGAATGCTATATTTAAGGTAAGCCTTATTGAGTACGGGTGGTATTGAGTATTGTCTGATATCACATTATTAATCGATAACCTTGCGGTTAGCTATCATGGATGCTATCACTATATAGAGTCATTTATCAGCAATGCCAGCAAGGATAAAAAATGAAATGGACTATTCATAATACGCTTGTCTGCCCGTATTCCGGCGTGGCTTTTTCTTCGATTTCCAGCCTGCGGTTTTTAAAGTTTATTCTTTGGTATGAAGCCGACATTTTATTACTGCCGGGAGAGTCGATGAAGCTCTACTCGTCCAGCGTGTTAATTAACGAGCAATATCATGCGGTAAAGGTTTATAACATCACGCGATACGATGAAGCCCAGTGGGAGAAACTGCGGGAGCGGCCTTCTTGTCCGTATCAATCTACCGCCACGACGGCAAACGCCTGTTCTTACCAGGCGCACTGCGCAATAAAACGCTGCCCGAACAACTTTCCACGCGGGCTATTGGGCAGTCGTCCGTCGGCCAGCGGAAGCGTTATAACCAGACCATAATGGTGTCATCGCTGCGGTGTATATCGGTGATGGGTTTAGGCTGTCGCAGAGGGGGAAATCGCGGGTGGCGGTGCTGTGCACCTGTCCGGGCAACCGGTTCACCGCCGTCTGGTGGTCCGGTCAGCGACATCGGCGCCCGGATAAGGTGGGCCGACATCAGGTCATCATCATCGGCCATTCTGGCGGAGTCTGGCTCATGACTTCAATCATCACGTCCTTGATATTGCCCCAGATTTTCGCCACGTCCAGCAGCGTAATGCCTAACAGACCGGTGGCGAACCAGCAGGCTGCGGCCAGGCCCATACAGCTACAAATCACCGCTAAACCGGCATAATCGCTTTTACGTAGCTGAATGTTCAACGAGCTGGCCAGAAACATCAGCACTGCGCTCACGAGTGGCCAGCGCAAAAGCACGACACTGGTAGTAATGGAAGCCATCAACCTATCCTCAACGAAATTTGGGAGCCTTTGACAACCGGATGAGACTGACGATGGAACGGCGCTCTGGCTATCTTCAGGCAAACAAGATCGTAATGAAACAACGTTTTTGTTTCATCAGCTAATGTGAACTATATCACACTTGTTCTTTTATTCACCAGCCAAAAATGGTGTTTTCTTGCGCTTATTAGCCATGTAAATAGCAGGGTTAATAAGGAGGGCGCGGGGCTTTCTTGCAATGTGAAGGCTGATTATAAGGGATTATCGGCGGTTTTGGTTTTTTAATAAGGTTTATGTTCTGCGGATTTTATTACTTATTCTGGCTAATTATACGGATAAACCGAATGACATAGTGGGGCTAATCTCATTATGTTGAGAATGTTTCTCCAGTGGTCCTATAAGCCAGTATTATTCATAATTCATCGTCATGAGGTTTTTACGTCAAAGCGTGGGTTGCTGAGATGCTCCGTTCATATCACAGTAAGCAGAGTTATCGGGGCTGTTCACCTTGATTAAGGCGTATCGCATGGATAAAAAGCGGAAATGAATCATAGCGCGCCGCATAAGGCGTTGAGAATATTTGGCATCGTGCTGGTCATTCTGCTGCCGGTGCTGCTGGCGTTGTGGTTTGCGCAAATTCGCGCCAAAGCGGAAACCGCCGATCAGCTGAGGCTGTTTTCTCGACTGGCGCTGCAAAAAACGGAGATGGTGATTCGTGAAGCCGACGAAGCGCGCGATAAAGCCCGCTTGTATCAGGGAGCGATATGTTCACCACAGCATCAGCAATATTTGCTCGGTATTGTTCGCGGCCTGCTCTATATCGACGATTTAATCTACGCCAACGGCACCCATTTCTTCTGCTCCACTTCGGTTCGCCGCCAGACGGGGTGGCAAATTCCGGCCGCAACCTACACCAAAAAGCCGGATGTCGCGATTTACTACTACCGCGAGACCCCTTTCTACCCTGGCTATGCGATGAACTATATGCAGCGCGGCAACTATGTGGTGGTGGTTAATCCGCTCTCATACAGCGCGTTGATCACCAGCGACCGCGACCTCGCCTGGGGCGTTTTTGATACCAAAACCCACCAGTTTTTTTCCGTCAGCAAGAATGCCGACCCCGATGAGCTGCATCGCCTGATTCGCGCTGAAGCGTCTTTATTTCACCAGGACGGCCGCGTTTATACCATCGCCCATTCCACCGTTCGCCCGATAGCCGTCATTATGTCCACTTCGCGCGTCAGCTATTATCAGAATTTTTATAATCAGGTGACCCTGACGCTACCGCTGGGGCTGATTTGCAGCGTATTGCTCCTGCTGGTGTGGTCGCGCACCCGTCAGCAGTACCACTCTCCGCGGAAGATGCTGCAGCGCGCGTTAAACCGTCGTCAGCTGTGCCTTCACTATCAACCGGTTATCGATATTAAAAATAACCGCTGCGTCGGTACCGAAGCATTATTGCGCTGGCCAGGCTTTGATGGGCCGGTGATGAGTCCGGCGGAGTTCATTCCGATGGCGGAAAATGAAGGGATGATCGCCCAGGTCACCGACTATGTCATCGATGAGGTATTTTCCGACCTGGGCGAGTTTCTGGCGCGGCAGCCGCATCTGTACGTGGCGATTAACCTCTCCGCTTCCGATTTCCATTCCGCACGCTTGATTGAGCACATCAACGAGAAGATCCAGCGCTACGCGGTCAAGGCGGAACAAATCAAAATCGAAGTGACCGAACGCGGGTTTATCGACGTGGCGAAAACGACGCCGGTGATCCAGGCTTTCCGCGATGCGGGATATGAAATCGCCATCGATGATTTCGGCACCGGCTACTCCAACCTGCACAATCTTCATGCGCTCAACGTCGACGTTCTGAAGATTGATAAATCTTTTGTCGACATGCTGACGAGCAATACCACCAGCCACCTGATTGCCGAGCATATTATCCAGATGGCAAACAGCCTGCATTTAAAAATCGTGGCTGAAGGCGTCGAAACGGCAGAGCAGGTAGCCTGGCTCCAGCAACGCGGCGTGCAGTACTGTCAGGGGTGGCACTTTGCGAAAGCGATGCCGCCGCAGGAGTTCATGCTGTGGCTGGCGAATGAGCGCACCTGCCTCAGCCCCTATCAGCCGCACTATCAGGCAGAAATTTGATGGCGATAGGCGGTCGGCGTTCGGTCAAATTCGCGACGGAACACCCGCGAGAAGGTTTGCTGCGACACGTAGCCGAGATCCATCGCGATATCAAAAATAGGGCGCTGGGTGGTTCTTAGCGCTTCCGCGGCGAGCAGCAGGCGGCGCTGGCGAATGTAATCGCCCAGCGTTTGATGCATCACGGCGCGGAACATCCGCTGCAGATACCATTTCGAGTATCCCGATTTTCTGGCGACTATATCAATGTTAAGTGGTTGATCGATATGTTCATCAATCCATTCAATAAGCGTTTGGATAATATCCTGATGGGACATAAAGCGGCCTCTCTCAATTCTCGATTCGTCGTTTTGTCTGCGGGCGAGTATAATTCCTCAAGTTAACTTGAGGTAAAGCGCTTTATGGAAAAGAAATCACCCCGCATCAAAATGCTGCTAACGCCCGGCGAAGTGGCAAAACGAACCGGCGTGGCCGTCTCCGCGCTGCACTTTTATGAAAGTAAAGGGCTGATCCACAGCCAGCGCAACGCGGGCAATCAGCGGCGCTACCGGCGCGACGTCCTGCGCGCGGTGGCGATCATTAAGATTGCGCAACGCATTGGTATTCCGCTGGCGACCATCGGCGACGCGTTCGGCGTACTGCCGGAAGGGCATAACCTCAGCGCCAAAGAGTGGAAGATGCTGTCGTCCCAGTGGCGGGAGGAGCTGGACCGGCGCATTCATACCCTGACCGCGCTGCGCGATCAGCTCGATGGCTGTATCGGCTGCGGCTGTCTGTCGCGTCGCGACTGCCCGTTACGCAACCCGGGCGATAAGCTGGGTGAAGAGGGGACCGGCGCGCGATTGCTGGAGGATGACTAAAAAACTAAAGCGCCACAACAGGGCGCTTTAGTTGTTTTCCGGTCTTGGTCTTTCGCACTATCCCGCTGGTACGCAGGAGGGTTTCCCCCGACGTCGGCTCACCTCAGTATTGCGCAATCTTTGATGGAGGTTCCGGTTTGCGCCGACAATTTAAGTGTGGCTCTTTTCTCTGAATTTGCCTCTTCAGTTTGCCGAAAAATTCCCGGCATCCGCCGCCTGTTCCTATAGTTAATTTGAACAAACAGCGGGAGAGGCCCATGTTAACGGTACATCATCTCAATCAGTCACGATCGCAGCGCGTGTTATGGGCGCTGGAAGAGCTGCAGCTGCCTTATCAGGTTGTCTCTTATCAGCGTGGCAAGGATATGCTCGCACCGGCGGAATTAAAAAGCGTTCATCCGCTGGGTAAATCGCCGGTGGTTGAGGATAACGGCCACATTCTGGCGGAGTCCGGCGCCATTCTGGAATATTTACAGGAAACCTATGATAGCGCCCGGCGCTTAAAACCTGAGTCGGTGGAAGATAAGCTGCAATATCGCTTTTGGCTGCACTACGCCGAGGGGTCGCTGATGCCCCTGCTGCTGATGAAGCTGGTGTTTGCCAGCCTGGGCAAACCGCCGGTGCCGTTTGGTATGCGCACGCTGGGTAATGCGTTGGGCAAGGGGGTACAGAATGCCTGGCTTAACCGCCAGGTGGACACCCATGCCCGCTTTATTGAAGCGCACCTTTCCCGCCAGCGCTGGTTTGCCGGCGCTGAGCTGAGTATGGCCGATATTCAGATGAGCTTTCCCGCGATGGCGCTGCTGGCGCGCGGCGGCGTGGAGAATTTACCCCATCTGACGCAGTGGGTTCAGCGCGTGGAGCAGCGCCCGGCCTGGCAAAAAGCGGTTGAGCGCGGGGGGCCGTTCACCTTACCCGGCGAATAAACTATTACTAAAGCCGATGACCGGGGAAAATTGCTATCAGCGCAATACAAAAATGTTACCGGATTGCGCATGGACGATAACGTTTGCGCATCGGCTGGTTATTTCCTGAACGTCATAAGCGAAATTTAGCGAAATACGACAAACTTCAGTTGAAAAGGCCCGTCTAAAGGCTGGATAATCGTTTGCCTTTTTATTTTGCTCATCATTTCCTCTGCTGACAGAGGGGAGCAAAGTCATTCTTCACACCGTACTGTATGCGCGGAGTTAAACGTTTGCTTTTTCGCGGCCCCTGGCGCTGCGATGTAGCACAAGGAGATCGCGTTTAGCTGGCAGTGGATGGTCCACCACGCATTCGGACGAACGATAAAAATTCTCAGGGGAAGTTTTCTATGTCTACGCCTTCAGCGCGTACCGGCGGTTCATTGGACGCCTGGTTTAAAATTTCTGCTCGCGGCAGCACCGTGCGTCAGGAAATCGTTGCCGGTCTTACCACCTTCCTGGCGATGGTTTACTCCGTCATCGTGGTGCCGGGTATGCTCGGCAAAGCGGGTTTTCCACCGGCTGCGGTATTTGTTTCCACCTGTCTGGTTGCCGGCGTCGGCTCGCTGGTGATGGGGCTGTGGGCGAACCTGCCGCTGGCGATTGGCTGCGCCATCTCGCTGACCGCGTTTACCGCCTTTAGCCTGGTACTGGGTCAACAGATCAGCATTCCGGTCGCGCTGGGCGCGGTGTTCCTGATGGGTGTCCTGTTCACCGTGATCTCCGCGACCGGCATTCGTAGCTGGATCCTGCGTAACCTGCCGCAGGGCGTGGCGCACGGTACGGGGATTGGTATCGGTCTGTTCCTGCTGCTGATTGCCGCCAACGGCGTGGGCCTGGTGATTAAAAATCCGCTGGATGGTCTGCCGGTGGCGCTGGGTAATTTTGATAGCTTCCCGGTGATTATGTCGCTGGTCGGGCTGGCGGTGATTATCGGCCTCGAAAAACTGAAAGTGCCGGGCGGTATCCTGCTGACGATTATCGGCGTCTCGATTATCGGCCTGATCTTCGATCCTAACGTTCACTTCTCCGGTATCTTCGCCATGCCGTCGCTGAGCGACGATAAAGGCAACTCGCTGATCGGTAGCCTGGATATCGTGGGCGCGCTGAACCCGGTGGTGCTGCCAAGCGTGCTTGCGCTGGTGATGACCGCGGTGTTTGACGCCACCGGAACCATCCGCGCGGTGGCCGGCCAGGCGAACCTGCTGGATAAAGACGGGCAGATTATTAACGGCGGCAAAGCGCTGACCACCGACTCCCTGAGCAGCGTCTTCTCCGGCCTGGTCGGGGCGGCGCCGGCGGCGGTGTATATCGAATCCGCTGCCGGTACTGCGGCGGGCGGCAAAACGGGCCTGACGGCAGTGACCGTCGGCGTGCTGTTCCTGCTGATCCTGTTCCTCTCTCCGCTCTCGTATCTGGTGCCGGCTTATGCCACCGCGCCGGCGCTGATGTACGTCGGCCTGCTGATGCTGAGCAACGTGGCGAAAATCGATTTCAACGATTTCGTCGACGCGATGGCGGGCCTGATTACCGCGGTCTTTATCGTGCTGACCTGCAACATCGTGACCGGCATCATGATCGGCTTTGCGTCGCTGGTGATCGGTCGTCTGGTGTCCGGCGAATGGCGTAAGCTAAACCTGGGTACGGTGATCATCGCCGCGGCGCTGGTTATCTTCTACGCCGGCGGTTGGGCGATTTAACTTTTCCTGCTAACAACGGGCGGCTTTGGCCGCCCGTTTAATTTTTAAGCCACATCCTGTTTCCTTTTGCGTTAATCTGAGTAGCGTATTATGCCGAGACATGACGCCTCAGATGTAAAAAAAAAGACACGCAGCAAACAGGGAACACATGGAAATATTCTTTACCATACTCATCATGACCCTCGTGGTCTCTCTCTCCGGGGTGGTTACACGCGTACTGCCCTTTCAGGTTCCACTCCCCTTAATCCAAATTGCCATCGGCGCGCTGTTGGCCTGGCCTACCTTCGGATTGCACGTTGAATTCGACCCCGAACTCTTTCTGGTTCTGTTCATTCCGCCGCTGCTTTTTGCCGATGGCTGGAAGACGCCAACCCGTGAGTTCATAGAGCATGGACGGGAAATTTTCGGTCTGGCGCTGGCGCTGGTGGTGGTGACGGTGGTCGGTATTGGCTACCTCATCTACTGGATCGTGCCGGGTATTCCGCTGATTCCGGCTTTTGCTCTGGCGGCGGTTCTGTCGCCAACGGATGCCGTGGCGCTGTCGGGAATTGTCGGCGAAGGGCGCATTCCGAAAAAAATAATGGGCATTTTGCAGGGCGAAGCGCTGATGAACGATGCCTCCGGCCTGGTCTCCCTGAAGTTCGCCGTTGCGGTGGCGATGGGCACCATGGTCTTTACCGTCGGCGGCGCGACGGTGGAGTTCTTCAAGGTGGCGGTCGGCGGTATTCTCGCGGGCTTTGTGGTCAGCTGGCTGTACGGGCGCTCGATGCGCTTCCTCAGCCGCTGGGGCGGCGATGAACCGGCAACGCAAATTGTGCTGCTGTTCCTGCTGCCGTTCGCCTCTTATCTGATCGCGGAGCATATCGGCTTTTCCGGGATCCTGGCGGCGGTCGCCGCGGGGATGACCATTACGCGTTCCGGGGTGATGCGCAGCGCGCCGCTGGCGATGCGCCTGCGCGCCAACAGCACCTGGGCGATGCTGGAGTTCGTGTTTAACGGCATGGTCTTCCTGCTGTTGGGCCTGCAGCTGCCGGACATCCTTTCCAGCTCGCTGGTGGCCGCAGAAGCGGATCCCAACGTCGAAACCTGGATGCTGTTTACCGATATCATTCTGATTTATGCCGCCCTGATGCTGGTGCGTTTTGGCTGGCTGTGGACGATGCGCAAACTGAGCCAGCGTTTCCTGAAAAAGAAACCGATGGAGTTCGGCTCCTGGACCACGCGCGAGCTGCTGATCTCCTCCGTCGCCGGCGTTCGCGGGGCGATTACCCTTGCCGGTGTACTGTCTATTCCTCTGCTGCTACCGGACGGCAACGTCTTCCCGGCGCGCTATGAGCTGGTGTTCCTCGCCGCCGGGGTGATTCTGTTCTCACTGTTCGTCGGCGTGATTGTGCTGCCGATTCTGCTGCGCCATATCGAGTCGACCGACCATGTCCAGCAGCGCAAAGAGGAGCGTCTGGCGCGGGCCGCTACGGCGGATGTGGCGATTGTCGCGATTCAGAAAATGGAAGAGCGTCTGGCTGCGGATACCAAAGAGAATATTGATAATCAGCTGCTGACCGAGGTCAGTTCGCGGGTGATTGGTAACCTGCGTCGTCGCGTCGATGGCCGCAACGATGTTGAAACGTCGATGCTGGAGGAGAGCCTCGAACGCCGGTTCCGCCTGGCGGCGCTGCGTTCCGAACGCGGTGAGCTGTACCACCTGCGCGCCACCCGGCAGATCAGCAACGAGACGCTGCAGAAGCTGCTGCACGACCTCGATCTGCTGGAAGCGCTGCTTATAGAAGATCAGTAACGCCGTACCTGTTCCCCGGGTCAGGCGTTGACGCCGCGACCCGGGGACTTACTTCAGCCAGAACGCCTTACTGCACTCCAGCCACGCTCGCGCGCTGTGCGACAGATAAACGCCTTCCCGCCAAATCATCCCCAGCTCCCAGCGCAGATCGCTCTGCAACGGCATCCAGCAAAAGCTCTGCGGGTCGAGGCGCTGGCAAATCGGCTCCGGCAAAATCGCGATGCCAATCCCCGCCTGGACCATGGCGGCCAGAAAATCCCACTGTCCGCTGCGCACGGCGATGCGCGGCTTAACATCATGCTGAGCAAACAGCCGCATCAGCTGCTGGCTGAGGGCGAAATCCTCGTTGTAAATCACCAGCGGATGCGCGGCGAGCGCCTGCGGCGACAATGACCTGAGGCCCTCCCATTGTGCCGTTCTCGGCGTCAGTACGCAGAGCGGATGGCTGAACAGAGATAGCGTCGTCAGGCCGCTGGCCTCATCAACCGGAAGTGCCGTCATGGCTAAATCCAGTTCGCCGTTGCTGACCGCCTGCTGCACGGTCAATCCGCCAAACTCGGAGATTTTCAACTCGATACCCGCATAGCGCTGGCGAAAGCGGCTAATCGGCTCGGCCATCAACATGCCGACCATCGGTGGGATCCCGAGACGCAGTACGCCTTTGTGCAGATGATTAATATCGCTCAGCTCCGACTCCAGCTGGTGAAATTCGCCAAGGATGGCCTGCCCGCGCTCGAAAACCACGCGTCCGGTATCGGTCAGCAGCAGCCGGCGACCGTCGCGGATCAGCAGCGTGCAGTTCAGCTCATCTTCAAGGTTTTTAAGCATCTTGCTGATGGTGGGCTGCGTGACGAACAGTTTCTCCGCCGCGCGGGTAAAGCTTTGCTGGCGAACCACTTCGACAAAATAACGCAGCGTTCGGATATCCATAATTATTCCCTGAGACTATACCTGTGATGATTTTAATTCATTTCTGCCGCGCCGGGCGGCTCTCTATACTGCACGCCTGTCTTCTTTTTCAGGAATACCGCTCATGGCCTTTGCGCCAGCTCGCGTGACGCCCTTCGTTATGCAACGTCTTCAGGTACCGGTTCAGGTCCTGATCTACGCCGGACTGTTCGTCTGCGCTGAATATTTAGTTAACTGGCTGCACCTGCCGCTTCCGGCGAATCTGGTGGGCATGCTGATGATGCTGGCGCTGATCGTCTGCCGGGTGATTCCTTTAAACTGGGTACGCGCCGGAGCCCGCTGGCTGCTGGCGGAGATGCTGCTGTTTTTCGTACCGGCGGTGGTGGCGGTCGTCAACTACGCGCAGCTGCTGATGGTTGATGGCTGGCGTATCTTTCTGGTGATTGGCTTGAGCACTACGATGGTGTTGGGCGCCACGGCATGGGTGGTTGATAAAGTGTATCGCTATGAAGTCAGCAGGATGAAACATGAGTGATTTTCAGCTGAGCCTCCTGTGCCTTCTTGTCACGCTGGGACTCTATTTTGCCAACAAGCGGCTTTATCGCCGCTTCCATAAACTGCCGCTGATGCCGCTGGTTTTCACCCCGATCCTGTTGGTCATGATGCTGGTATTCGGCCATATCTCTTATCAACGCTATATGGGGGAGACCCACTGGCTGCTGTGGCTGCTGGGCCCGGCGACTATCGCCTTTGCCGTGCCGGTATACGACAACCTGGCGATTATTAAACGCCACTGGATGTCGCTGACGGCTGGCGTCACTACCGCGTCGGTTGTCGCGGTGACCAGTTCGGTGTGGCTGGCGCGATTATTTACCTTGCCTGATGAGATCCAGCGCAGCCTGGCGGTACGCTCCGTTACCACCCCCTTTGCGCTGGCGGCAGCCAAACCGCTGGGCGGCCAGCCAGATTTAGTCGCTCTGTTTGTCGTGGTCACCGGGGTATTCGGGATGGCGGTAGGGGATGTACTGTTTCTGCGTCTTTCTATTCGCGAAGGTATGGCAAAAGGGGCCGGATTGGGTGCCGCATCGCACGGCGCCGGTACCGCACGATCCTACGAGCTTGGCCCTCAGGAGGGCGTGGTCGCCAGCCTGGTGATGATGCTATCCGGAGTGGTGATGGTGCTGGCCGCGCCGCTGGTGAGATGGGCCATGTTCTGAACCCCTTTTTAATTAATCAACGCATACTCGCTAAGGTACTTTTCCATATCTCACGACTATTTATACTCATATGAATAGTCATTTCATCTTATCGAGATGAACGGTTAATTAAATATTCGTATTTGTAAGATAATCCGATGGTATCATAGGTTTTATCCTTATTTGTCCCCCTCTTAAATTGTAATTAAATGTTTCAATTTGAGGTTTTTTTGATATTAATGAAGAATGTGAATATGTGAAATGATATTTTTTATGAATAAGTTTAATGTTTAACGCTATGATTTTATTTGGTTATTTATAATATATATTTTGTATTGATTGGTTCAAAGTTATTATTCATTTGAGATGATTCACATATGGTTATTGAGAATAGTCTCGATTTTAGATACCTTATTGACGTGAGCTTTTATTATTGAATGGATTCATGTGGAACTAAAGCTCTTGTATTTATAGGTTAGTAATATTAAATGCAGGTTACTCACTCCCCATGCACATTATCGGCTTATAGTTTTAGCTGATGTCTGGCTTCATTCTCTAATAGACGCCATAAAACAATTGATGGATTGATTGTTAATCTTAATAAAAAGGGGAATACCAATGAACTTCAGTACCAAAACTCTTGCCAAAATATTAGCCTTATCTGCCGGCTGCGCTCTGGTTAATCTGTCTCAGGCCGCGAATACCATTACTTTTAAGGGTAAGGTCTCCGACACTACCTGTACAGCCACTATCGATAATGGCGTTTCGTCCATTGATATGGGGACCTCATCGGTAGCCGATCTGGATGCGAATATCTACGGTGCGGCGAAGAGTTTTTCTTTCACTTTAACCGGATGCCCTAAGACTACAGACGGCGGTACCAGTGTGGCCAAAGTGACGTTTGGTGGCGAAGCGGACACGACGAATAGCGATTACTTCAGGAACCAGGCGACAGACTCACCCGCTACCGGCGTTGCGGTGGCGATTTTTGACAACAAGGGTGCCCTGCTGAAGAACAATACGGAAGGTGCTGACGTCGATATTACCTCCGGCACCGCGACCATTCCTTTTACCGTCAAACTGGCTAAATCTGGCGCGGATGCTCCCACCAAAGGGGCGGTGCAGACAACCGTGACTTACAACGTTACCTACTATTAATTTAGCGTCATATAAACCGACAAAAGGGAAAGCTCGCCGCTTTCCCTTCCTGGACTCTACCATGAAAAAATTAGCTTACTTAATCTGTTTTTTTTCCTGCATGTCTGTTGCACAGGCCAGCGTGGTGGTGGGGGGCACGCGAGTCATATTCGATGGTACCCAAAAGGCGGCGACGGTCTCTGTGCAAAATAAGGATAACGTGACAAATATCGTACAGTCCTGGATCGCGGTTGTGGATGAGGCATCACCAGCAAAAGATTCCTTTATTACCACCCCTCCGCTGTTTCGCCTGAAGGCCGGCGAACAAGGGTTTGTCCGAATCCTCCGCTCAGGTAAACCGCTGCCCGAAGAGCGAGAGTCGATGTTTTGGCTGAATATTAAAGGTATTCCCGCTATGGATAGCGCGCCGGACAAAAACATGGTGCAGTTTGCCATTAACTCGCGGATTAAACTTATTTTTCGACCAGCGGCATTAAAAAATGCCATACCGGAAAAGTTTGCCGAAAAACTGCAGTGGTCTGCTGAAGGCAGAGATATTAAAGTTAAAAACCCCTCGCCATTATATATGAACTTTTCTGATATTACGGTTAATGGTAAGTCAGTTCCTGAAGCATGGTTTGTTGCGCCTTTTTCAACCATAAAAATACCGGTAGCAAACACATCTTCACCAGGGAAAAAGAAAATCACATGGAGCGTGATCAATGACTATGGAATGCCGGGACCAAAATATACCGCCATCATTCAATAACGTTGGACAGAATTTTACATTCCTGTTGAAACGTGGCTACGTTGCCATTATTTCCTGCTTTATCACTATTCCGTTACCCGCTATCGCAGGTGAGTATTTCAATCCTCACCTGCTGGAGGTCAATGAAACCGGTACAACGGCCGTCGACCTGAGCTATATTTCCCAGGAAACCGTCCCGCCGGGCGAATATAACCTTGATGTTTATATTAACGACGAATTTATTGCTTCCGAATCAATCAGCTTCACGCAACAGAGTGAAGATCGTGACGCTTCTTCACCCTGTATCAGCGTCGCGCATCTGAAAGCGTGGTCAATCAAAACGGAAAATTATCCCGAGCTCACGGTCGCGGGTTCCCGCTGTGCCCGACTATCCGCAATCCCTGGATGGGGAACCACGGTATTACTTTCACAACAGCGCGTTGATTTTAACGTGCCTCAGGTCGCGGTGATGCATCATCCGCGGGGATATGTCCCTGAAAGCCGGTGGCAACAGGGTATTACCGCGGGGCTACTTAACTATAATCTCTCCGGGCAAAAGACCGATCCGCGGCACGGCGGCGAAGCGACGTCCAGCCAGTTTGTGAGCCTGCAGCCGGGTTTAAACGTCGGGCCGTGGCGTTTACGGAACTACAGTACTCTCAACCATAATGATGACGGCAACCAGTGGGACTCGGTCTACAGCTATATTTCACGTGATATCCAGGCCCTGAAAGGCCAGCTGATCCTGGGTCAGACCTATACGTCATCAAGCGTGTTCGACAGTATTAGCTTCACCGGGCTACAGCTGAACTCAGATAAAGAGATGCTGCCGGATAGCATGAATGGTTTTGCGCCGGTCATTAAAGGTATCGCCCGCACCACCGCCGACGTGACGGTCTATCAGAACGGATACAGCATTTATAAAACAACGGTTCCCCCTGGCGCGTTTGAAATAAACGATCTTTACCCAACCGGGAGCGCGGGCGATCTGAATGTGACGGTAAAAGAGTCCGATGGCAGTGAACAGAGCTTTGTGGTGCCTTTTGCTTCGCTGGCGATTTTGCAGCGCGAGGGCCAGATAGATTACGCCCTGAGCAGCGGTAAAACGCGTTCGGGGAGTTCCGGCGGAAAAGAATATAGCTTCCTGCAATCTAACATTGCCTGGGGAGCATCGAGCAACGTCACGCTGTATAGCGGTTTTCAGCAGCTGGAGAACAAATACAGTAATGTTATCCTGGGCGCCGGGCTTAACCTGGGCACGATCGGCGCGCTCTCCCTCGATGCGTCCCAGTCCCGGGCGGATATAAAAGAGACGCCAACGTCGAATCACACGTCATCCAGCGAAGGGCAATCTTATCGCGTGCGCTTTAGCAAAGATATTCCGCAGACGGGAACCAACTTCTCCGTTGCCGGGTATCGTTATTCAACCCATGGCTATTATTCTCTGCAGAATTTTATTGATAGGTCGAATGCGCATAGCGGGTGCTGTTCATCAACGGGGCGGACTAAAGATCGTTTTGACGCTTCAGCCTCTCAGACTCTCTCAGGGTATGGTTCACTCTCCTTCTCTTTGGTCAGTGAATCTTATTGGGATAATTCACGCATGGAGTCGTTGGGCGTGAGCTACAGCAATACCATTGGCCGCATTTCCTATTTCATTAACTATTCCTATAGTCGAAATGTCCAGAGTTCAGGCCAGAATAGCGATAGTTCTCAGATCAGCGATAACCTTATTTCACTCACGGTGAGCGTGCCTTTTGGTGCGGATATCTCGGCCAGCTACAATATGAACAGCAGCCGGATGGGCGACACGACCCATAGCCTGGGTTTAAGCGGTTCGGCTTTTGCGGACCGTTCTCTGAACTGGAATATGCAGGAGGGTTACAATGCCAGCGCTAAAAGGACTTCCGGCAACGTCAATCTCAACTATCAGGGTTCAAAAGGTGAAGTCACCGCGGGATACGGGTATGACAGCTATAGCGCCCACTATAATTACTCGCTACGCGGTGGGATGCTGGCCCATTCCAGTGGAATAACGCTGTCACGCTATCTGGGCGAAAGCGTTGCGCTGGTTGAAGCGCCTGGCGTCAGCAATATTGCGGTGCGCGGGCAGACTAACGTGATGACCGACTCTGCCGGATACGCCGTTGTACCCTTCGTACGGCCCTACCATGAAAATAATCTCTCTCTTGATGAACAGCAGGTCTCGGGAGCGGAAATCGATAATATTGCCAAAACGGTGGTCCCGACGCGCAATGCGATTGTAAAAGTTAAATATAATACCTGGATTGGCTATAAGGCGATGATGACTTTGCGTTTTAATAATAAAGAGGTCCCTTTTGGCGCCGTTATTACATTAGATGATGCAAGCCAGCAACCTCAAGAAAAACGCAGCACTATCGTAGGGGATTCCGGACAGGCCTATCTGACCGGGCTATCTGAAAAAGGCCGGTTATTTGTGAAGTGGGGTGATAGCAAAAATAGCCAATGCTATGTTAACTATGATTTATCCACCAATAAATCGGTTGATGATATCGTTTTTTATGCAGCGGATTGCCGATGATGAATAACTGGATGATTGCCTTGATACATAAATTAAGAATGGAATTAATGAGGGTAAATAATGGCGGGCGATTAATGAAATCGTTCGGGGTATTTATTATCACTATCGGACTTGCGTTGATGTTTGTAAGGCCAGCCTGGGCTTATGACGCCAATAGTACTGTTAATTTCAATATCACCGGTAAGATTGAAGAGCCCGTATGTGAGGTATCGGTAAAACCCTCCAGCGCTATCGATTTAGGAACGGTTTCCTATCAAAGTTTGAGCGGTAAACCGGGCGCGAGTAGCGCGGCTAAGATAGTTTCAATCGCCTTTGATAATTGCTCAAAGGGTACGGCGTCAGTGACGCTAATGTTTAGCGGTATTGTATTTGTTGGCAACGATATCAATGTATATATGAATGAGCTTTTTTCTGGTGCTCAGGACGTGTGGCTACAGTTGCAAAGCGCGGTGGACCAGAAAAACCTGGGACCAGGTGATAGCTATACCTATTTTTTCACTGATGGCGCTGAACATGTTTTTAATATGATCGCAAGAATGTATACGCCGAATGGTCGGGTGACGGCGGGCAGTGTCTCCTATACGGTCACGTTCAATGTTGCCTATAAATGATCTATTTTCGCCAGGGAAGAACTATGAAGACGTTAATTTTATTGCTGCTGGCCTGCTTATTACCGGCTTACAGTTGGGCATGCCAAACGGGTGCAAACTCGGGCGATATCGCTTTAACTAATTTACCTCCACAGATACTGGTTAATGCCGGTAGCTACTCGGCGGGGACCATCCTTTATGATTCAGGGCAGATAACGCATCCAACCACCTCCATTACGGATTGTCGGGGTTGGTTATATGCACTGTTCGGATGGAGCTCGGGGAATGCGGGCACCTTAGTGGGGGATAACATCTACTCGACCTCCGTGCAGGGTATCGGTATTCGCGTCAAATTCTGGCTCAATATCACGGGTGAATATGGTGGTGATAACGATGATTTTAATGCTGACTACAGCGTTCATCATATCGGTGATGCAGACTTGTATCTGGGAAAACCTAATGGATCTTTTGATGACAAGGCAAGCACATATTATGCGCCAACGTACCAGGTCCAGCTTGTGGCAACGGGGGGAGCTATTGCCAGTAACAGCACGCTGACGCTGGCCGATCCGATTTCCACGGTTTCTATTCTGGATCTTGACGGAACGATGGCTATTTCCCAGCTGCACGTGACGGGCTCGACAAAAATCCAGCTGACCCCGATGGGGTGTTCGGTTGATTCGACCGCGCTGAATTTCCAAATGGGCTCAGTGAAAACAAGTGAGTTTAATCTTTCTAACAAAGCTGGCTCAGCTCAGCAAACGCTGACCCTAACCTGTGAGCCGGGAACATTCGTGGCGATGCGCGTTACGGCGCCAGAAGCGGAGGGTGATAATTCCGATCATACCGTTATTGCGTTAACGTCCGGCGAAAACGTAGCGACCGGCGTTGGAGTACAGCTGAATCTTTATAACACACCATTAATCGTGAATAATGCAATCTACAGGGTATTTTCAGAATCGAAAAGAACGACTGTGACCAACCCCGGCTCGGAGGCCAGCTATACAATATTCACCGATCCTGATAATCCCGGCGGGGCGGCGGCATCGAACGTCCTGACGTTTACCGCGAACTATTACAAAACCGGATCTAACGTGACGCCAGGCACCGCGAATGCGAGCGGAACGATAACCTTTATCTACCAATAAAATATTCCCCGACCGGCAGGCCGGGGAACGGGCAATGATTAATGCGCCTGGCCTTTCTCGATGCCGATACCGGTCTGCGAACGGATAAACTGAGCGCGGAACAGCTCGCGCTCGCGCGCGCCTTCCGCTGAGCTATCGGTGGCGGAGAAGAACCAGATACCGATAAAGGCCACGGCGATAGAGAACAGCGCCGGATATTCATACGGGAATATCGCCTTTTCGTGACCGAGGATCTGCACCCAGATGGTCGGGCCGAGGATCATCAGAATCACCGCGGTCAGCAGACCCAGCCAGCCGCCAATCATCGCCCCGCGGGTGGTCAGCTTCGACCAGTACATCGACAGCAGGATAATCGGGAAGTTACAGCTGGCGGCGATGGAGAACGCGAGGCCGACCATAAAGGCGATGTTCTGATTCTCGAACAGGATGCCCAGCAGAATCGCCACCACGCCGAGGATCAGCACGGTAATCTTCGACACCTTCAGCTCCTGACGCTCGGTCGCCCCTTTACGGAACACGTTCGCATACAGGTCGTGAGAGACCGCCGACGCGCCAGCCAGCGTCAAGCCAGCGACCACCGCCAGAATAGTGGCGAAGGCCACGGCGGAGATAAAGCCGAGGAACAGGTTACCGCCGACCGCGTCCGCCAGATGCACCGCCGCCATATTGTTACCGCCGATAAGCTGACCGGCCGCGTCTTTGAACGCCGGATTCGCCCCCACCAGCATGATGGCGCCGAAGCCGATGATAAAGGTCAGAATATAGAAGTAGCCCATAAAGCCGGTGGCGTAGAACACGCTCTTACGCGCTTCTTTGGCGTCGCTCACGGTGAAGAAGCGCATCAGAATATGCGGCAGACCCGCGGTGCCGAACATCAGCCCGAGGCCTAGCGATAGCGCCGATATCGGGTCTTTCACCAGTCCGCCGGGGCTCATAATCGCCGAGCCTTTCGGGTGGACCGCCATCGCTTCGGTGAACAGATTATTGAAGCTGAAGCCGACGTGCTTCATCACCATAAAGGCCATAAAGCTGGCGCCGAACAGCAGCAGGACGGCTTTGATAATCTGCACCCAGGTGGTGGCGAGCATGCCGCCAAAGAGGACGTAAAGCACCATCAGCACGCCGACCAGCACCACCGCAATGTGGTAGTTGAGGCCGAACAGCAGCTGGATAAGCTTACCCGCGCCGACCATCTGGGCTATCAAATAGAGCGCCACCACTACCAGCGAACCGCAGGCGGAGAGGGTGCGGATCGGCCCCTGCTTAAGACGATAGGACGCTACGTCGGCAAACGTGTAGCGGCCGAGGTTACGCAGGCGTTCGGCGATAAGAAACAGAATAATCGGCCAGCCGACGAGGAAACCGAGCGAGTAGATCAGCCCATCGTAGCCGGAGGTGTAAACCAGCGCGGAAATGCCGAGGAACGAGGCCGCCGACATAAAATCGCCGGCAATCGCCAGCCCGTTCTGGAAACCGGTGATATTGCCGCCCGCGGTGTAGTAATCGCTGCGCGAACGTACGCGTTTTGAGGCCCACCAGGTGATATAGAGCGTCAGGGCGACGAAAATCAGGAACATGATAATCGCCTGCCAGTTGGTCGGCTGGCGCTGTACCGCGCCGGTGAGAGCATCCGCGGCATTGACGGTCAACGGGAGCGTGGCGGCGAGCGCCGTCAGGACTTTCTTCATGATGCTTTTACCTCGCTGAGAACGCTTTTCGTCAGCCGATCAAATTCACCATTTGCCCGCCAGACGTATATTCCGGTTAAGACGAAAGAGATAACGATCACGCCGATACCAATCGGAATACCCCGGGTGACGCTGGTTCCCGCATGCAGCGGCGTGCCCAGCCAGCCGGGGGCGAAGGCGATAAGCAGAATAAAGCCCACATAAATCACCAGCATAATCAGTGACAGGATGGCGGCAAACCTTTGCCGGGCTGCAACAAGCTCCTTAAAATGCGCACTATTTTCTATCCGCTGACAAATCTGTTCGTTCATCGTAGCGTCTCCAGAGGTTCCCTTTCGTCATTCACGCGCCGGTCGTCGGCAACACTCATCCGCCCGGCAGTTAACTGTCGGGAATCAGCCTGTTTACCGCTTTCCTGCTACCTGAAATCCTTGGGGAGTCGTAATTATATCCTCTCCCCTGGTGGGGAGAGGGTGTAGGGGATCGTTGGTTTACGATGGCATAGCGATGGCCTGCTTCTCTTCGAGCAGTTTTTCCACCACGCCAGGATCGGCAAGCGTTGAGGTATCGCCGAGGTTACTGGTATCGCCCGCGGCAATTTTGCGCAGAATGCGGCGCATGATTTTGCCCGAACGGGTTTTTGGTAACGAATCGGTCCAGTGCAGCACGTCCGGCGTCGCCAGCGGGCCAATCTCTTTACGTACCCAGTTGCGCACCTCGGCGTACAGCTCCGGCGTCGGCTCTTCGCCATGGTTGAGGGTCACGTAGGCGTAGATGGCCTGGCCTTTGATGTTATGCGGAATGCCGACCACCGCCGCTTCGGCGATTTTCGGATGCGACACCAGCGCCGATTCAATTTCGGCGGTACCCAGACGGTGGCCGGAAACGTTCAGCACGTCATCGACGCGGCCGGTGATCCAGTAGTAGCCATCTTCGTCACGGCGCGCGCCGTCGCCGCTGAAGTACATATTTTTAAAGGTGGAGAAGTAGGTTTGTTCGAAGCGTTCGTGGTCGCCAAACAGCGTGCGCGCCTGGCCCGGCCAGGAATCGGCGATCGCCAGGTTCCCCTCGGTCGCGCCTTCCAGCGGCGCGCCTTCGTTATCCACCAGCACCGGCTGGACGCCGAAGAAGGGACGCGTGGCGGAACCGGCCTTCAGCTCGATAGCGCCGGGCAGCGGGGTGATCATAAAGCCGCCGGTTTCGGTCTGCCACCAGGTGTCCATCACCGGGCACTTCTCGTTGCCGATCTTCTTCCAGTACCACTCCCAGGCTTCCGGGTTAATCGGTTCGCCGACGGAGCCGAGAATGCGCAGGGAAGAGCGGTCGGTGCCTTCGATGGCCTTATCGCCCTCCGCCATCAGCGCGCGGATCGCCGTAGGGGCGGTATAAAGAATGTTGACCTGATGCTTATCGACCACCTGGCACATACGCGCCGGGGTCGGCCAGTTCGGTACGCCTTCGAACATCAGCGTCGTCGCGCCGCAGGCCAGCGGGCCGTAGAGCAGGTAGCTATGGCCGGTGACCCAACCGACGTCGGCGGTGCACCAGTAGATGTCGCCCGGATGATAGTCGAACACGTATTTAAAGGTTGACGCCGCATAGACCAGGTAGCCGCCGGTGGTGTGCAGCACGCCTTTTGGCTTACCGGTCGAACCGGAGGTATAAAGGATAAACAGCGGATCTTCGGCGTTCATCTCTTCGGGCTGGTGTTCCGCGCTGGCTTTCTCGATCAGATCGCTCCACCACAGGTCGCGGCCTTCCTGCCAGTCGATTTTGCCGCCGGTACGTTTGAACACCACCACGTTTTCGATGCTCTTCACGTTCGGATTTTTTAGCGCGTCGTCGACGTTCTTTTTCAGCGGGATAGCGCGGCCGGCGCGCAGCCCTTCATCCGAGGTGATCACCAGGCGAGAGTTGGAATCGATGATACGGCCGGCGACCGCCTCCGGCGAGAAGCCGCCGAAAATGACCGAATGGATAGCGCCGATACGCGCGCAGGCCAGCATGGCCACCGCCGCTTCCGGCACCATCGGCATATAGATAGCCACGACATCGCCCTTTTTAATGCCCAGATCGAGCAGGACGTTGGCAAAGCGGCAGACATCGCGATGTAGCTCGCGATAAGTGATGTTTTTGCTCTGGCTGGCATCGTCGCCTTCCCAGATGATGGCCGTCTGGTCGCCGCGCTCCGCCAGATGGCGATCGAGGCAGTTAGCGGCGAGGTTCAGCGTACCGTCTTCATACCACTTAATGGAAATATTGCCCGGCGCGAACGAGGTGTTTTTCACGCGCGTATAGGGTTTTATCCAGTCAAGGATTTTGCCCTGCTCGCCCCAGAAGGCGTCAGGTTCGGTGACGGACTGCTGATACTGCGCCTGGTACTGTTCCGGGTTAATCAGGCAACGTTCCGCAATATTAGCGGGAATAGAGTGTTTATGTATTTGGCTCATGGCTTTTTTTCTCCTGTAGGTTGTTAAATATATGTCAAATAAACGTTAATAGTAGGGGCTTTGGCGGCTTTGTTTGCTATTTGGGGGGCAGATCACGCAATAATTAAATTGAATGAAAAGCAATCAAATGAAACTTTGATATGAAATAATTTCTGAAGTGGATTTATAGAAAATGAATATATTAAATATTTTTTATAACAAATACTTATGCAACATAAGGTGGGGATATTAGCGGGTTTATGCATAAAACCAGAGTAAACCGCTGTTCTTAAAGACTTGCGCAGCATGCCGTGCAAATGATACTGATATTGCGCGTTAAATAACCCTATAAAGCAACGCAACACAATTCATACCCCTTTCAGTGGGTGCCATTACCTCCCGGAATGGCGCTTTTCATCGAGGAAGTCTGTAGTGAAGAAAAAAACAAAAGTCAGCCTGGCCTGGCAAATTTTGCTGGCTCTGGTGCTGGGCATACTTCTGGGCAGTTACCTGCATTACCATGCCGAAAGCCGTGACTGGTTAATCTCAAACCTGCTGACCCCGGCAGGCGATATCTTTATCCATCTGATTAAAATGATCGTCGTACCGATCGTCATCTCGACCTTGGTGGTCGGTATTGCGGGCGTGGGCGATGCGAAGCAGCTGGGCCGTATCGGCGCGAAGACCATTATCTATTTTGAAGTGATCACCACGGTGGCGATCGTGCTGGGGATTACTCTGGCTAACGTCTTCCAGCCGGGGAGCGGAATCGATATGTCGCAGCTGGCGGCGGTGGATATTTCGAAATATCAAAACACCACGGCGGAAGTGCAGAGCCACGCGCATGGCCTGATGGGCACGATCCTCTCGCTGGTCCCGACCAATATCGTGGCCTCGATGGCGAAAGGCGATATGCTGCCGATCATCTTCTTCTCGGTGCTGTTTGGTCTGGGCCTCTCCTCGCTGCCCGCCACCCATCGCGAACCGCTGGTAACGGTGTTCCGCTCTATCTCTGAAACCATGTTCAAAGTGACGCACATGGTCATGCGCTATGCGCCGGTGGGCGTGTTCGCGCTGATTTCGGTGACCGTGGCGACCTTCGGCTTCGCCTCGCTGTGGCCGCTGGCGAAGCTGGTGATTCTGGTTTATTTCGCCATTCTGTTCTTTGCGCTGGTGGTATTAGGCATCGTGGCGCGGGTGTGCGGACTGAGCATCTGGACCCTGATCCGCATTCTGAAGGATGAGCTAATTCTGGCCTACTCTACCGCCAGCTCCGAGAGCGTGCTGCCGCGGATTATTGAGAAGATGGAAGCCTATGGCGCGCCGGCGTCAATCACCAGCTTCGTGGTGCCGACCGGCTACTCCTTTAACCTTGATGGCTCAACGCTGTATCAGAGCATTGCGGCGATCTTTATTGCCCAGCTGTACGGTATCGACCTCTCCATCTGGCAGGAAATTACCCTTGTGCTGACGCTGATGGTGACGTCGAAAGGGATTGCCGGCGTACCGGGCGTCTCCTTCGTGGTGCTGCTGGCGACGCTGGGCAGCGTGGGCATTCCGCTGGAAGGTCTGGCGTTTATCGCTGGCGTTGACCGTATCCTCGATATGGCGCGTACCGCGCTGAACGTGGTGGGCAACGCGCTGGCGGTGCTGGTGATCGCCAAATGGGAACACAAGTTTGACCGCAAAAAAGCGCTGGCGTACGAGCGTGAAGTGCTGGGAAAATTTGATAAAACGGCGCAATAAAACAGAAAGCCCGTTGACATCGCACCGGGCTTTTTCTTATCTTTTACTGATCCTGTCGAACTCTTCACAGCCGGTATCAAACCCCTCCTGACAGCTGACGTTGAGCCAGTGCAGCGCTTTCTGCTTGTTGGGTTCGATAAAGCCTTTTTCTCCCTGCTGGAAAAGCATCCCGGCCCAGTATTCAGCGTAGCCGGTGCGGGAGAGGGCAGAGCTCTCTTTAAAATACTGCGTCGCCTTTACGTCATCTTCCGGGGGATGAACGCCGCTGGCGTAGATAAGCCCCAGCAGCATCTGGGCGTCGACGGCTGAATCGCTTTCCGGATCCTGGGCGGCATGCTGTAACAGGGAGATGGCGTGCGGATAGTTCGGCGTACCGGCCTGCTGGTTCACCAGCACCCGGGCGAGGACTATTTCTCCCGCCCTGCTGCCGGTCTGCACCGACTTTTCCGCCAGCGCTTTCGCCTGGCGGTAGTCGGCCTGCTGCGGATTGCGGATTTTGAGCTGAGCCAGCAGCGCCAGCGCATCGCCGTCGCCCTTGTCTGCCGCTTTCTGCGCCCAGTATTCAGCCTGCGGAAAATCGCCGAAGCTGACGTAAGTGTCGGCCAGGTAGTACTGCGCGCGCGGGTCGCCCGCTTCGGCCAGCGGTTTGTACTGGCTGCCGGGTTCCATGGCGCCTGCGGCGACGCTTGCCATCACCAGCAGTAAATAGAGGTATTTCATTTTTTATTATCGGTAGAGGACATAGCGAGCAGTATAAAGGCAGGTGAAGGAGAAGAAAACGACGGGAACGAGTGGGGGATATGAACGTTTTACTCGAACCATCGTGCCGTCTGTTTCCCGGGTTGCGGCGTAAATTTCTTGCCCGGGCTACGGATTGTGTAGCCCGGACAGGTGCGAAGCACCGCCTCCGGGGAGGCGGCCTGATTAGCCCATCGCGCTTTCGCGCAGGCGGGTTTTCAGCTTATTGTACTCGTCAATTACGTACTGCTCGGCGGCCCGCTGGTCGGCAATCGGCTCAACGTTGACGGCGCAGTACTTGTACTCCGGCGTTTTGGTTATCGGGCTCAGGTTCTCGGAAACCAGCTCGTTACAGGCGCCAATCCACCACTGGTAGGTCATATAGACCGCCCCTTTATTCGGACGATCGCTGACCTGCGCGCGGGTGATAATACGGCCCTTACGCGAGTTCACCCACACCAGCGCCTCATCCTCAATGCCCAGACGTTCGGCATCAGCGGTATTGATCTGCGCATAGCCCGGTTCATCCGCCAGCGCGGCCAGCGCCGCACAGTTGCCGGTCATCGAACGGCACGAGTAGTGGCCGACTTCGCGCACCGTCGACAGCACCATCGGGTATTCGTCGGTGAGCTTATCAATCGGCGCGACCCAGTCGCAGGTGAAGAACTGCGCCAGACCGTTCGGGGTATCGAACTTCTCTTTAAACAGATAAGAGGTCCCCTGGTCGGCGTCGGACTCATCGCGGCACGGCCACATGACGTAGCCCAGCTCGCCCATTTTCTCGTAGGTGGCGCCGTAGAAATCCGGGCACAGATGACGCAACTCGTCCCAGATTTCCTGAGTGTTGTTGTAGTGCATCTTGTAACCCATCCGGGTGGCGATTTCGCTGATGATCTGCCAGTCGGTTTTCAGGTCCCACTTCGGCTCTACCGCTTTAAAGAAGCGCTGGAAGCCGCGGTCCGCTGCGGTATAAACGCCTTCGTGCTCGCCCCACGAGGTGGAGGGCAGGATAACGTCGGCCGCTGAGGCGGTTTTGGTCATGAAAATATCCTGGACGATAACCAGTTCCAGATCGTCGAAAGCCTTACGCACGGCGGACAGCTCGGCGTCGGTCTGGAGCGGATCTTCCCCCATGATGTACGCCGCCCGCACTTCGCCATGCGCCGCGCGGTGCGGCAGCTCGCTGATGCGGTAGCCGGTATGCGCCGGCAGGCTGTCGACGCCCCAGGCTTTGGCGAACTTCTCGCGGTTTTCCGGGAACTTAACGTACTGATAGCCCGGATAGGTATCCGGCAGCGCGCCCATGTCGCAGGCGCCCTGAACGTTGTTCTGGCCGCGCACCGGGTTGACGCCGACGCTCGGCTTGCCGAGGTTGCCGGTGAGGATCGCCAGGCTGGTCAGCGAACGTACGGTCTCCACGCCCTGGTAGAACTGGGTGACGCCCATGCCCCACAGGATGGCGGCGGATTTCGCGCTGGCGTACATGCGGGCGCAGGCGCGGATCTCCTGGGCACTCACGCCGGTAATCTCTTCCACCGACTCCGGCGTATAGCCTTCGACGATTTTGCGATACTCTTCGAAGCCTTCGGAACGGCTGGCGACGAAGGATTTATCGTAGAGATCCTCTTCGATGATCACGTGTCCGATAGCGTTGAGCAGCGCGATATTCGAGCCGTTCTTCAGCGCAATGTGCATATCGGCGATGCGCGCGGTTTCGATTTTACGCGGATCGCAGACGATGATTTTCGCCCCATTGCGTTTGGCGTTAATCACGTGATTCGCCACAATAGGGTGTGAATCTGCCGGGTTATACCCGAAGATAAACACGAGATCGGTGTTGTCGATCTCGGTGATGGCATTACTCATAGCGCCGTTACCGACCGATTGGTGCAGACCTGCAACCGATGGGCCGTGTCAGACGCGAGCGCAGCAGTCGACGTTATTGGTACCAATAACGGCGCGCGCGAATTTTTGCATCACATAGTTGGTTTCGTTACCCGTCCCGCGGGACGAACCGGTAGTCTGAATCGCGTCCGGGCCATACTTCTCTTTAATGGCGCTGAGGCGAGTGGCGACGTAATCGAGCGCCTCATCCCAGGAGACGGACTCCAGCTTGCCGCCGCGCTGGCGACGGATCATCGGGGTTTTCAGGCGCGGGGTAAGGATCTGGGTATCGTTAATGAAGTCCCAGCCATAATAGCCTTTCAGACACAGGGTTCCCTGGTTGGTTTTCCCCTGTGCCGCCTCCGCCCGAACGATTTTGCCGTTATCGACCACCAGGTTGATTTTGCAACCTGATGCGCAATACGGGCAAACCGTGACGACTTTTTTCATCGGTCTTGCTCCAGTTAATCAATTGGCGCATACGCGCTATCGCGCCGTCACTATGCATCTTCTATGCCATGTTTTCACTGTGGGTATTGACTGATGATACGTCGTTTTTTTGGGCGAAATGCTGACGAAAAACAGGCTATCGTCAGTTTTGACGTGTCGACGCGGGCGCCTGTGACGCGGTCGGGTAGCCCGGCCAGGCGCGCAGCACCTCCGCCGGGGGGTGGGAAGAGGCAGGCCCGGGCTATTGGCGTTACCTCGGCTAGCTTAAATACCGGCTTCTCGCCAGCGCCGCCGCGCCCTGAGCGCCGTTAAACGCGGAAGAGGAGGCGGCGATAAAGCGTACGGCCTGATACGGCAGCGGACGGCGGACGTAGGTTTTGACCATGGCGATGACGGCGTCACGCGGGAAGGCGGGCATATCCATCACGCCGCCGCCGAGGATCACCGCATCGGGGTCGAACAGGTTGATGCTGGTGGCGATGGCGCGGGCGGCGTGGTTTAGCAGCTGCTGCACAAACGGCTCCCGCGCGGCGTGAACGAACAGCTCGCCCAGTTCATAGGTGCGCGGCTGCTGTTCATACCAGTGCTTTAGCGCAATCCCGGAGCAGACGGTTTCCAGACAGGCGGGGTTGCCGCAGGCGCAGGTGAGGGCGTCATCGCCCTGCGGAATATGCCCCAGCTCGCCCGCCACGCCGTGGGCGCCGGTCCACGGTCCGCCGTTTAGCCAGACCGCGAAGCCCATACCGGTGCCAAGATAGGCCGCCAGCACCTCCTGCTCCTGCAGGCCGTTCTGCTGCACATCAAAAGAGAGCTGCAGATTCACATCGCGGGAAAACTCCACCGGGCAGCCCAGCGCCGCTTCCAGCCGCTCGGCCAGGTTATACAGGTCGTCGGCGGCCAGCGGCAGATTGGGCGTTGAGATAATCGTCCGCTTGTCTTTTGCCACCAGCGCCGGAAACCCCATCACCAGCCCGCAGCAGTGGGCGTCGTGCTGGGTCAGCTGCTGCTGCAGCAGGTTTTTAATACCGTTGACCAGGCCGTCGGCGCTAATCACGTCGGCGGTGCGCCGCTTTTCGCAGTGCAGCGCTTCGCCCTGCGCCGTTTGCAGGCAAAGCCGGATATGGGTCGCGCCCATATCCACGCCCGCGACGACGTTACGCTGTTTTTGCATGAGGCAGTACCTCGCGTTTTGCCGTCAGGATCTGCTCTGCCATGATCTGCCACGCGTCTTCTATCTTATCGGCGTGATTGAAGAGGCCTGATGTGCCGACGATAAAGACGTCCGCGCCCGCCGCCATCAGTTTTTGATAGGTGGCTTTATTGCAGGAGCCGTCGATTTCGATCTCGTAGCTCAGCCCCTCGCGCTCGCGCCAGGCTTTCAGTTCGGCGATTTTTTCCAGCATCTCCGGGATAAACGGCTGCCCGGCGAAGCCCGGATCGACGGTCATCACCGTGATTTTGTCGGCTTTATGAATGTAGTACTTCATGGTCTCAACCGGGGTTTCCGGGTTAAGGATCAGTCCGACCTTCATGCCGTGGCGACGGATCTCTTCAATCAGGCGGAAGGCCTGGCCGTTAATCGTTTCCGGATGCAGGGTGATAAAATCCGCCCCCGCCTGCGCCAGCTGGCTAATGTAGTCCTGCGGGCGGGTGACCATCAGATGGCAGTCCAGCGGTTTGCTGGCCAGCTTTTTGACCTGGCTGACGAAAAACGGCGACAGGGTCAGGTTTGGTACAAAATGACCGTCCATAATGTCGATGTGAAAATAGTCTGCGTGCTGGTCGATAAACTCGATCTGTTCTTTGAATTTCAGCAGATCCATACACATTAAAGAGGGAGCAATTTTCATGATAAATTCCTTACTTACTGATAAGACGGTCGAGGGCGACAGCCGCGATGATTAATCCGCCCATTACCACCAGCTGGTAGTAGGTTTGTACTTGCAGGATGTTCAGTCCGTTGTTGATAGTGCCGATAATCAGGCCGCCGATGACCACCGAGAAGATGCGTCCTTTACCGCCGAAGAAGCTGGTGCCGCCAATGATGGCGCTGGCGATGGCGTAGGTTTCAAAGCCCATGCCGGCCAGCGGTTCCGCCGCCCCGAGGCGGGCGGTGGAGACCACGCCCGCCAGCCCGGCGCAAACGCCGGAAATGATGAACACCAGCAGCATGTGGAACTTGACGTCGATGCCGGAGTAGAAAGCGGAGTGCTTGTTACCGCCCAGCGCGTAGATGTTGCGGCCCACGCGCATACGGGTGGTCAGGAACCACAGGATCACCGCCACAATCAGCGAGAAGATCACCGGAACCGGAATGCCCAGCGGCGTGGCGGCGAAAAAGTTAACGAAATCAAACGAAAACCCGTACACCGAATTGGCATCAGAGATCACCAGCGTAATACCGCGGAAGATGGCGTTGGTGCCGAGGGTAATAATGAACGGATGCAGGCCGGTCCAGTTGACCAGGCAGCCGTTGATGGCCCCCAGCGCGCCGCCGACCAGCACGCCGCCAATCAGCGCCGCGAGGAACGGGTCGACGCCCGCCAGCATCAGCTTCGCGGTGACCATCCCGGAGAGCGCGAGGATCGCCCCGACCGACAGGTCGATCCCGGCGACGAGGATCGCGAAGAACTCGCCCATGCCGATCAGGACGGTGACCGAGCTCTGGACGAAGATCTGCGTAATATTGTTGGTCGTCAGGAAGTACTCTGACGACAGGGTGCCGAAGATGGCGACGATGATGGCGAGAATAAAAAAGGTGCCGTATTTATCCCAGAACAGCGCGAAGTTAAACGGTTTTTTCTCGCCCATCTCGCCTTTCACTCTTGTGGTAGTGCCCATGCCATAATCTCCTCTTCGCTCATGTCGTCGCGATTGGTCAGGATTTGCGTCAGTCGCCCTTCGCAGAACACGGCAATGCGGTCGCAGACGGCGATAATTTCAGGTAGTTCGGACGACACCATCAGGATGACTTTTCCGTCATCGGCCAGCTGGCGCATCACTTTATAAATTTCGGCTTTTGCGCCCACGTCGATACCGCGCGTCGGCTCGTCAAAAATGATCACTTCGGGGCTGCAGCATAGCCATTTGGAAATCAGTACCTTCTGCTGGTTGCCGCCGGAGAGCTCGGTGATGTTTTGATCGACCGAATGGCACTTCAGCGCCAGCAGCTTGCGCTGCTCCTCCGCCGTTCTGCGTTCGTCGCCTTCGCGGAACAGCCCCATGGCCCCTTTGTAGCCGCCGCGCTTCAGGCTCTGGCTGACCGCCATATTCTGGGCGATGGAAAAATTGGGGAAAAAGCCGTTTTCCCGGCGGCTTTCGGTGATATACCCCATGCCTTTCTTTAAGGCGTCGAGCGGCGAGCGGGGCGAGATCGCGTTGCCGTTGAGGTATATTTCACCGCTGCTACGCTTATCGACTCCAAACAGGCAGTCCATCAGCTCGGTGCGCCCGGAGCCGACCAGCCCGGCAAAACCGAGAATTTCGCCGCGATTCACGCTAAATGAGATATCGCGTACCTTTTTCTTGTCATGGCTGGTGACGTTTTTCACTTCGAACACCGTCTCGCGGGCGATGTTGCCGGTGCTCTCTTTCATGGCGTTGAAGCGGTTTTGCAGCTCGCGGCCGACCATCAGGCGTACGATGTCGTCGTTATTCACTTCGCTGACCTTCCCGCTGCAGACGCTGCTGCCGTCTTTCATCACCGTGTAGCGGTCGCAGATGCGGCGTATTTCCGCCAGCTTGTGCGAGATATAAACAATGGCGGTGCCCTCTTTACGCAGCTGGTTCATGATCAGGAACAGATAGTCCACCTCTTTATTGGTCAGCGAGGAGGTCGGTTCATCCATGATCAGCACTTTAGCGTCGAGCATCAGCGTCTTGGCGATCTCCAGCATCTGCTTGTGGCTGATGGAGAGATTCGCCACCTTTTCGTCTAAATCGATCTTCAGCCCGACGCGCAGCAGCATCATCGCCGCCCGTACGCGCATTTCCTTCCAGTCGATAACGTTGACGCCGCAGACTTTTTTCGTCAGATGGCGGCCAATATATAAATTCTCCAGCACCGTTAATTCATCAATGACGCTGAGCTCCTGGTAAATAATACCAATGCCGAGCTGGGCTGCTAATTTATGGTCAAGCTTGTGGTAGTTAACGTTATTAATCGTAATGGTGCCTTTGGTCGGTTCATGTATTCCCGACAATACTTTCATCAGCGTTGATTTACCGGCACCGTTTTCCCCTAGTAACGCATGTATTTCATGGGGGTAAATAGTTAAATCAACCGATTTTAATGCGTGAACCGGGCCAAAGGATTTGCCGATCCCCGCCATTGAAATATATGGCGTGAGCATAGAAAATTTCCTTTATTACCGCTGCGTGATTTCCCCTCTTCCAAAGAAAGAGGGGATGCACAGACCTATTTCGTCACCAGAATGGAATCCACCAGCGTAAACTGCGGGGCTTTATCCAGCGGGATGACTTTGCCGCTCTTCTCGGCGTCGACCATCAGCTTAAGACCCGTAGCGCCAATATCCGCCGGGTTCTGCGCGATAGTGGCGGTCATTTGCCCGGCTTCGACCATTTTGCGCGCTTCCGGAATACCGTCGGTACCCACCACCAGCACCTTGCCGGTTTTGCCGGCGTTCGCGACGGCCTGGGCGACGCCCATTGCCATGGTGTCGTTGGCGCAGTAAATCGCTTTAACGTTCGGGTTACGCTGCAGCACGTTCGTGGCGACGTCCAGCGCTTTGATGCGGTCCCAGTCGGCAGGCTGGCTGGCCACCAGCTTGATCTGGCTCGCTTTTTTGAAGGCTTCGGTGGCGCCGCTGCGGCGAGCTTCGCCTGAGGCGTTACCGGCTTTGCCTTCGATAATAGCGACTTCGCCGCCTTCCGCGCCCAGCTTGTCGATAATAAAAGCCGCGCCTTTCGCCCCCACCGCCACGTTATCGGTGGTGACGAAACCTTCGACGTTGCCGCCGGCTTTCTTCAGGTTATCCATATCGATTTTTTCATCGAGGTTGACCAGAAAGATGCCCTTTTTCCACGCTTTGGCTACCGGCATGACCAGGTTTACCGAGGAGAGCGGCGCAAAGGCGATACCTTTGTAGTTTTTGTTGCTCAGGTCTTCAAACAGCTGCAGCTGCGACTGAAAATCCCCTTCGGAAGGCGAGGCAAAAATATCGACGCTTACGCCCAGCGTTTTGGCTTCGTCTTCAATACCCTTTTTCATATCCACCCAAAATGGATTGGATAAGGTTTTTAATACCACAGCATAATCGGCGGCGGCAAAGGCGCTGGTGGATAACATTACGCCCATGAGCGTGCCGCTGAAAAGTTTCAGATATTTATTCATGGCAGTATTCTCAGTGTAGGATACAGTTATATTGATCCCACCAGTGTGGGATCGGTTTTTTTATTTAAGCGCGCCGGGTGAAAAGAAATTAACAATCGCGCCAGTTTTTTGCATATTTAAATTCGCTTGCTCAATGTTGAGCTGTGCAACGGAAACAAAAAACGCATCTAATAATGTGAGTTGTAATATACGCGCTGAGGCGTTACGCCCTAATAAAGGCGTCTCTGGTGCTGGCGAACAAATAATAAAATCAGCTAACTTGGCAATCGGCGAATGATAGCTATGGGTGATACAGATAATTTTCGCCCCGTTCTTTTTCGCCAGCTCCACCGCTGATTTGATATCGCTGGTGCGCCCGGAGTGAGAGACCACCAGCACGACATCGCCTTCCTTCAGCAGCGAGGCGGACATCATCATGATATGCGCGTCCGGGTAGGCCTGGCAGCGTACGCCGATGCGTAAAAACTTATGCTGCACGTCGGCGCAGATGGCGTTGGAGCCGCCCGCGCCGTACAGGTCGCGCTGGTTGGCTTGGGCAAAAAAGCGCGCCGCGCGGTGAATTTCGTCAACGTTCACGATCGACTGGCCTTCCATAATGGTGCGCAGGGTGATGTTGAACACCTTATTCACCACATCCTGCGGCGCATCATCAAAGGAGAGTTCGGTCGGTAACACCTGTTCAGACTGCGAAAAGTAGGCCTCCAGCGCGCTGCGCAGGTTACGAAAACCGCTAAACCCCAGCAGCTTAGAAACCTTAACGATCATGGCTTCTGATACCGACAGCGCTTCCGCGACGTCCTTGATTGCCGGCGCATCGCTGAGATTGCCGGGGGTAAGCAACCATTCGACGATACGGCTCTCGTTTTCGGTCATTCCTTCCTGCTTCATGCGAAGCCAGGGGGCAAGGCCGATGCCGTTAGGGAGCGAACTGGATTCTGTCTGACTCATCGCTTTCTCATTGTCCATAAAATGAAGACGACACTATATCACCACAGGCGAAACAAAAAAGATACCACCAACTTCACAAAATTATATTTTTTATAAAGTTATGTTTATCGTGAAGTTTTGTTAATGTTGATTTTATCTTAATTTCTTATTAATTCATTATAAATCATTTAATTACTGTTTTTTTCAGTTCTTTTTTTGCAAGGTGAAAATCAGGTTAAATAACGCTTTCGTCTTGATTTGTAAAATTTGCCCGTGTAGAAAGGAGCCTGACGATGCTGTTTTCAGCGTTTCCTGGGGCATTTTTAGGCGTTTAAATCACAACGCCAGTCATCCTTGTAAAGTTAACAACAGGCGAGGCTAAGTATGAAAAGGATTGCATTTGGCTGCGATCACGTCGGGATTATCCTGAAAGACGATATTCTTGCGCATCTGCGCCAGCGCGGTATTGACGTCGTAGATAAAGGCGCATGGTCCACGGAACGTACCGACTATCCGCGCTATGCCAGCGCCGTCGCTCAGGCCATTGCCGCCGGCGAGGTCGACGGCGGGATCCTGATCTGCGGCACCGGCGTCGGAATCTCTATCGCCGCCAATAAGCACCCGGGTATTCGTGCGGTGGTGTGCAGCGAGCCCTACTCGGCGCAGCTTTCACGACAGCATAACAACACCAATATTCTGGCCTTTGGCGCGCGGGTGATCGGCCTTGAACTGGCGAAAATGATCGTCGATGCCTGGCTGGCTGCCGAATTTGAGGGCGGGCGACATCAGGGGCGAGTGGACGCCATCGGCGCGATTGAACAGCAGCGGATTTGAGATTCCTCCGCTACTCCCGGCGATAGCCCTTGATTAACGTAGAGCCAGCCCCCCGATGAGACTGGCTTTATGAAACGTTACTCTACCGCTTTGCTTATCTGCACCTTGTCCCTCGCCGGCCAGCTGGCGCACGCCGATATGATTGATGACGCGATCGGCAATATTCAGCAGGCCATTAATGATGCTTACCATCCGGGCGATAGCCGGTCTGACGATGATGACTATGATGATGGGCGCTATCAGGACAGCCGCCAGCAGAGCGCCGATCGCCAGCGGCAGTATGACGACCGGCGGCGACAGTTTGAGGATCGCCGACGCGAACTTGACGAGCGCCAGCGCCAGCTTGATCGGGACCGCCGTCAGCTGGAAAGCGACCAGCGCAGGCTGGATGATGATTATTGATGCGGCACGACTCTCGGCCTTCGCCGCGCCCGCTTAATCCAGCGCTATCTCCATGCCGTCAAATCCCGCTTCAAATCCCGCCGGTAGAGCATTCTCCATCATCCATGCATCGAAGCGGTGGCTGATATGGGTGAGGATCACCCGCGGGCAGCCGATGATCTGGTTAATGGCCCGCACGGTGTTCAGGTCGCAGTGGTTGCGCGGCGGCTGCGGGCGCGGCTCGTGGCTACAGTCGATAATGATAAGCTGCGGCTGGTTATTCAGCAGGAACTTCAGCGTTTTCTCCGGCAGCGCGGCGGTATCGGATAGCCAGGCGACCCGGCTGTGGGCCGACTCCAGCAGATAGCCAAACGTGAGCCTTGAGTGGTTCAGCGGCAGCGGCGTAACGCGCAATCCCTGAAGTTCAAATCTTACAAAGGGTTCGACGGTATGGCTGAAATCCAGCAGGCCCGGATGCTTAAACAGATCATCGCAGCCCTGTTCATCCGGGGGGCCGTATACCGCAATAGGTTCGCCCACGCCCCAGCGCAGCGGGAACAGGCCTTGAACGTGATCCATATGATAATGGGTGAGCAGAAACTGCTGAAAGCTGCCGGCGGGCCACTGGGTCATCAGGTCCGGTAGCCCGGCATCGAGCAGGGTCACCGCGTTGTTGTATTTGACGACCGCGCTACAGGGACGGCGACGATGCGCTTCGTCGACGCGGGCGCGGCGGCAGGCGGGGCAATCGCAGCCGAAAACCGGTACCAGCTGCGCGCCGCCGGTGCCGGTTAAGCGGATAGTCAGGCTCATCTCTTCTCCTCGCGTTCAGGCAGTCTGCTGTTCGCGCCGGTTGCCGTGAATACGAATCAGCGAAACCAGGGCATCCACCGACTGGCTAAGTCGGCCATCGTTATTCAGCGTCAGACACTCGTTCGGCGTATAGCGCGCCGCGCGCGCCAGGCGCTGGGCGATTTCCGTCTCGTTCTCCCGTCCGCGCTGCTCCAGGCGCTGTCGCAGCACCGCCGGAGAAACCTGCAGACAGATGGGCAGCAGCGCGTCGGCATAGCGCGCCTGCGCCTGCGGCAGATGGGCGCGTGAACCGTTAGCGACCACGTCGAACCCGGCGTGCAGCCACAGGTCAATCTCGATGCCAATGCCATAGTAATTGTTGTTAGCATGCCAGCTAAGAGCAAACAGATGCTGTTCGGCGCGGGTAAAAAACTCATGCTCGCTGAGGGCGATATGGTTTTCACAGCCCGCGTTGTGCGGACGGGTAATGTAGCGGTGCGCCACCAGCAGCTGCGGATGCTCCCGCTGGCGCAGCGCCGCCAGCAGGCTGTCTTTGCCGGAGCCGGAGGGGCCGACCAGCCAAATCAGTTTCCCTGTCATCAGAAGACCCTCTTGCCTTGCCGCCAGACGTGATCAATATGGATATGCTCGCCGTGACGGCGCGCCAGCACCAGATCCGCCCGCTTACCTTCGGCAATCGCCCCGCGGTCGTGCAGCCCCAGCGCCTGGGCCGGGTTTTTGCTCACCAGACGAATGGCCTGCGCGAGGGTAAAGGCGTTGCCCTCGTCGTCGGCGATGCGAAAAGCGGCATCCAGCAGGCTGGCGGGATAATAGTCGGAGGAGAGAATGTCCAGCAGGCCGCTGGCCGCCAGATGGTGGGCGGCGACGTTCCCCGAGTGCGAGCCGCCGCGTACGATATTCGGCGCGCCCATCAGAACGTTCATCCCGTGCTGGCGCGACGCCTGTGCTGCGGCGATCGTGGTGGGAAATTCGGCGATGACGCTGCCAAGCTGGCGCGATTCGAGCACATGTTCGCTGGTGGCGTCATCGTGGCTGGCCAGCGCGATATTTCGCTCGCGACAGATGGCGGCGATGCGCTGCCGGTTAGGCTGAGACCAGGTCGCCGCCAGCGCCATCTGCTCCTCTTCGAATTTGTCCATCTCTTCGTTGGTCAGGTGATATTTGCCCTGATAGTAGTCGCGGTATTTGCTGCGGTCGGCATACTGGCGCTGGCCAGGGGAGTGATCCATCAGGGAGACCATGCTCACCGGCTCGCGGCCAACCAGCTTCTCAAACAGCGGCAGGGTGGTGTGATGCGGCAGTTCGCAGCGCAGATGCAGCCGATGTTCAGCGCGGTTGAGGCCGCGCTTCTGCGTCTCTTCCACGGCGTTGATCATTTTTTCGAGATTTTCCAGGCGATCGCCGCCGTCGCGCACATCGCCAATAGCCACAGCATCTAGCACGGTGGTGATGCCGCTGGCGACCATCAGCGCGTCGTGGCTGCTCATCGCCGAGTGGGCGGGCCAGTCCACTTTCGGTCGCGGGGTGAAAAACTTGTCCAGGTTGTCGGTATGCAGCTCGATAAGCCCCGGCAGCAGCCAGCCGCCCTCTCCATCGATGGCCTCCGCCAGTCGGCTCTGGCTTTCGGCAAAGGCCGAAATTCTGCCGTCCTGCACTTCCAGCGAGCCGTTAATCACCTCGTCTTCGAGAACCAGCTTTACATTATTGATAATCATGCTGAAATCCCCATCGGGTGCAGACGGTCGGCGACCTGGTTGCGCGTGGCCTCGTCGTGAAAAATACCGACGATCGCCGCGCCGCGGGCTTTGGCTTCATGGATCAGTTCCACCACCGCGGCGCTATTTTTGCCGTCCAGCGAGGCGGTGGGTTCGTCGAGAAGCAAAATCGGGTAGTCAACCGCGAAGCCGCGGGCGATGTTAACCCGCTGCTGTTCGCCGCCGGAAAAGGTCGAGGGGGCGAGGTGCCACAGGCGTTCGGGTACGTTCAGCCGCGTTAGCAGGCGGGCGGCTTTCGCGGCGCTCTCTTCGCGCGGGATGCCCAGTTCGAGCAGCGGCTGCATCACCACGTCGAGGGCGGAAATGCGCGGGATCACCCGCAGAAACTGGCTGACCCAGCCAATGGTGGTTTTGCGCACTTCCAGCACTTTACGCGGCGTGGCGGTGACCAGGTCCACCCATTCATCGCCGTGGCGAATATGAATGTGGCCGCTATCGGGGAGATAGTTGGCGTACAGCGAACGCAGCAGGGTCGATTTTCCGCTACCGGAATGGCCGTGCAGCACCACGCATTCACCGGCATTCACGGTCAGCGAGGCGTCGGCGAGTACCGGCAGACGGACGCCGTGCTGCTGGTGCAGAACAAAGGTTTTATGGATGTTTTCAACGCGGATGGCGTTCATTTTTAGCCTCATCGTGCCTGAATTTCCCCGGATCGCGGCGTAAACGCCTTATTCGGGATACCTGATGCATTAACTCACGAAGCGCGACCGGGGAGTCCCGGAGGCGGCGCGTTGCGCCTGTCCGGGCTACCGGCCCGCAGACGGCCCGGGATCCGTAGCCCCGGTATGCGCAGCGCCACCGGGGAGTGGACATTCACTCAGTTCTGCAACACCGACGACACCAGCAGCTGGGTATAGGGGTGATGGGGATCGTCGAGCACCCGGTCGGTTAAGCCGCTTTCGACTACCTGGCCCTGCTTCATCACCAGCAGACGGTTAGCCAGCAGGCGGGCGACGCCGAGGTCGTGGGTCACAATCACCACCGCCAGGTTCAGCTCGACGACCAGGCCGCGCAGCAGATCGAGCAGGCGCGCCTGCACCGATACGTCCAGCCCGCCGGTAGGCTCATCCATAAACACCAGCCTCGGCTGCGTCACCAGATTGCGGGCGATTTGCAGGCGCTGCTGCATCCCGCCGGAAAAGGTGGTGGGCAGGTCGTCAATGCGCGAAGGCGGGATCTCCACCTCCTGCAGCCACTGTCCGGCTGTAGCGCGAATATTGCCGTAGTGACGGGACCCGGTGGCCATCAGGCGTTCACCGATATTGCCGCCGGCCGAGACCTGGCGGCGCAGGCCGTCCATCGGATGCTGATGCACCACGCCCCATTCGGTGCGCAGCAGACGTCGGCGCTCCGCTTCGCTCATGGCGTATAGCGAGCGCTGTTGATACAGTACTTCTCCCTGCTGCGGGGCCAGGCGGGCGGAGATCGCTTTCAGCAGCGTGGTTTTTCCGGAGCCGGATTCGCCGACGATACCCAGCACCTCCCCCGGCCACAGCTCAAACGAGACGTCGCTGAAGCCTTTGCCCGGCGCGTAGAGGTGGGTCAGGTTGTTCACCGCCAGTAACGGATGACTCATTTTTTCTGCTCCTCGCTCTGTTGGCGGCAATAATCGGTATCGGAGCAGACAAACATCCGTTTGCCGCTGTCGTCGAGCACCACTTCATCAAGATAGCTATGGCGAGATCCGCAGATGGCGCAGGGTTCATCCCACTCCTGAACGGTAAACGGATGATCGTCGAAATCGAGGCTCTCAACCGGGGTATACGGCGGTACCGCGTAGATGCGTTTTTCGCGTCCGGCGCCGAACAGCTGTAGCGCAGGCATCATATGCATCTTCGGATTATCGAATTTTGGAATCGGCGACGGATCCATCACGTAGCGGCCGTTGACCTTCACCGGGTAGGCGTAGGTGGTGGCGATATGGCCGAAGCGGGCAATATCTTCGTACAGCTTCACCTGCATCACGCCGTACTCCTCCAGCGCGTGCATGGTGCGGGTTTCGGTTTCGCGCGGCTCGATAAAGCGCAGCGGCTCCGGGATCGGCACCTGGAAGATCAGGATCTGATCGTCAGTCAGCGGCGTTTCCGGGATCCGGTGGCGGGTCTGGATCAGCGTGGCGTCTTCGGTGCGCTCGGTGGTCGCGACGCCGGTCACGCGTTTGAAAAACTGACGAATCGATACCGCGTTGGTGGTGTCGTCGGCGCCCTGATCGATCACCTTCAGCACGTCATTTTCCCCGATGACGCTGGCGGTAAGCTGGATACCGCCGGTTCCCCAGCCGTAGGGCATCGGCATCTCGCGACCGCCGAAGGGCACCTGGTAGCCGGGGATGGCCACCGCTTTCAGGATGGCGCGGCGGATCATGCGTTTGGTTTGCTCGTCGAGATAAGCAAAGTTATAGCCGGTCAGTGCGTTAGCCACGTTGATTCTCCCGTTGCAGGCGTTTAAGCAGCGCCAGTTCGGCCTGGAAATCGACATAGTGGGGAAGTTTAAGGTGCGAAACGAAACCGGCGGCCTCGACGTTATCGGCATGGGCCAGCACAAACTCTTCATCCTGGGCAGGGCCCGCCACCTCTTCGCCGTACTCCGGCGCCTGGAGCGCGCGGTCAACCAGCGCCATCGCCATCGCTTTGCGCTCGCTCATGCCGAACGTCAGGCCGTAGCCGCGGGTAAAGTGCGGCGGTTCATTCTGAGGGTCGACAAAGCCGTTGACCATCTCGCATTCGGTCATCAGCAGTTCGCCGATAGTGACGGTGAAGCCCAGCTCTTCGGGAGCGATCTCCACCGCGACGTAGCCGCTGCGAATTTCACCGGCAAACGGATGGTTGCGTCCGTAGCCGCGCTGGGTGGAGTAGGCCAGCGCCAGCAGGTAGCCCTCGTCGCCGCGCACCAGCTGCTGCAGGCGCGAAGAGCGCGAACAGGGATAAACCGGCGGATGGCGGGTGATATCGTCGGGTTGCGTGTCGGTATCCCGCTCCGCCTTCGCCAGCCCCTGCTGGACGAGCAGATTAAAGACGTGCGGCGTCGCTTCCTGCGGTGCGCTATCGGTCGCCAGCGGCGGCGTTTCGCCGTTGGCCAGCAGGGTAAAATCGAGCAGACGGTGGGTGTAATCGTAGGTCGGGCCGAGCATTTGGCCGCCGGGGATATCTTTATAGACCGCCGAGATACGGCGCTCAAGGCGCATACCTGCGGTGTCGACAGGCTCGCTGACCGCCAGCCTTTGCAGGGTGGTGCGATAAGCGCGCAGCAGAAAAATCGCTTCGACGCTGTCGCCGCTGGCCTGCTTCAGCGCCAGCGCCGCCAGCTCCCGGTCGGCGATGCCGCCTTCGGTCATGACCCGATCCACCGCCAGATTAAGCTGTTGGCTAATCTGATCAACGCTGATTTCAGGAAGCCGTCCCTCGCCTCGGCGTTTCTGTTCCTGTAGGGCGTGAGCGGCGACGATCGCCTTCTCGCCGCCTTTGACGGCTACGTACATTAGCAGACCTCGACGTGGGTGGTGCGCGGAATCGCCAGCAGGCGTTCGCCGCAGGTGAGGATCAGATCGATTCCCAGCGGGAACGGATGCGGACGCTCGGTCAATTCTTCAATAATGCATTCCGGCAGCTGCGGGGCGATCATCCGCTCTTCGGCGATCCCCGCGCCGGTCAGCCGCAGCATCCGGCCGCCGCTCAGGCTGGCAAGCTGAACCACCAGCGTGACGCCGGTTTCCGGGGCGACGACGGTACCGGCGGAAAGCACGTTCAGCTGCTCGGCGCTGATGCTGTCGCTGGCGACGGCGAAGGTCGCCTGCTGCGGCTGCTCAACCAGCGGCGCGCCGGTATGGAAGCGCAGATTCTGGCCGACAAGATCGTTATGCAGCGCGGAAGCGAGCCAGACCGGCGTGTCGTGATCCACCAGCGTCAGCAGCAGGCTGGTGGAGGCGACGTTCAGCGGCTGCCAGCCGTGCTGAAGCTGCTGCAGGGAGACAATCACTCCCGGCTCGCTCATCGCCTTCAGCAGGCGGCGGAAACTGTGCTGGGCATCCTGCACAGCCAGGGTAAAGGCGGGTTGTAATGTCATGCGTTATCTCCGCGAACCAGAGTAAAGAAGTCGACCCGGCTGGCGTTGACTTCGGCGCGTCGGGCTTCAATGCGCGCGCTGCGTTGTTCTTCCAGCGGGGTTATCAAGGTTTCCATCAGGGTGTGAAAATGGTGTGGCGACTGCATCAGGGCATCAATGGCCGCGCAGCGTTCAGCGTGCGGGCGGTCGCGGCCCAGAATCCAGCTATAGCCGAGGGTGCCGTCGGCCAGGCGAATGGCGGCGCGGGTTAAGGTGGCGTCTCCGGCGAAGAATCGGTCGCCGATGCCGCCCATACGCGCCTGCAGCTGCACCAGCCCGGTCTCCGGGGCGCGAATCAGCTCATACTGCGGCGCGAGCTGCAGCGTCTGCATCCGCGCCGCCAGTTCTTGTGGTTCACTGTGGGCCAGCACGGACATCCAGCGCTGGCGGGTTGCGGTATCAAAGTGCATTCAGTGCTCCATGGTGAATTCAATCATGTCGGCGCGGGTCAGGCTGACGGAGTACTCCGTCGCGCTCTGCTCGCCCTGGCGATGATTCAGGGTGCGCACGCACAGCAGCGGCGCCATGTTGGGAATGCCGAGAATATTGCTCTCTTTGGCCTGCGCGCGGCGGGCGCTGATTTTGGTGCGCACGCGGGTCAGTTCGATATCCAGCCGATCGCGCAGCAGGTCATGGAGAGAGCCGTGGGTAAAGGTTTGCAGAACCGGCCACAGCTGCAGGTCGGTAAAGTAGTGGTCAATCAGACACAGGGCGACGCCGTTCACGCGGCGCAGGGTGCGCAGGTGAATGACGTTATCGCCTTCACTGATAGCAAACGCCTCGGCAACGTGGCTGCTGGCCGGACGCACCACCGACAGCAGCTTCTCGCTGGTCGGGTGGCTGCCCTGTTCGAGAAGATTTTGGCTAAAGCGGGCCTGGGCGTTGAGCGGATAATCTATCGGGCGCATCAGCACCAGCACGCCGACGCCCTGACGGCGCTGGACCCAGCCGCGTTCGACGAGCTGATCGATGGCCCGGCGCAGGGTGTGGCGGTTAACCTCAAAGCGGGACGCCAGCTGCTGCTCGGCGGGCAGATAGTCGCCGCAGCGGTAATGATGGCGAAGCTCTTGCTCCAGTTTGGCGGCAATTTCCTGATATCGCGTTGGATAACTGGTCGGATGTCTGGATAGGTACATGTCAATCGAGCCTCACTAAGGACAAGGAAGTATTTCCCTCTGAGCGTGGGCCGATCCTGACGGTTTTTTGTTACATTTCGGTTAACTCATGATGACCGGGGGATGAAGAGTTGATGCCGGTGGAATGACAGGGTAAGGGGGAGTGAATGCACAGATGCCCTCACTCCGCCCTCTCTCCCTTTCGGGGGGAGCACAGGGTGAGGGGAAAAGGCCAGCGTTAAGGCTCTTTCACCACGTTGACCATCCACGGGACGCCAAAGCGGTCGATAACTTTACCGAAGCCGTGCGCCCAGAAGGTTTCCTGCCAGGCCATCTCAATCTGCCCGCCGTCGGCGAGGCCGTCAAACCAGCGTTTACCCTCAATAACATCCTGCGAGTCCAGCACGACGGTAAATCCGGCGTAGCGCTCCATGTTGCTGGAGGGGCTGTCGCTGAGCATCAGGATACTATCGGCAATGCGCAGGCTGGCGTGCGCGATACCGTCGGCAGCCAGATGCTGGCCGGAAGGGCAGCCATCTTCGGCATTCTGCGTATTCTGCGGCATTTCACCCCAGGTGATTTTGTGGATGAGCTCCGCGCCCAGCGCCTGCTGGTAGAAAGCGATGGCGGCAGCGCAGTTGCCGCTAAAAGCGATATAGGGACTTAAGGGCATAACCATTACCTCAGGTAACGAATATTCCATTAAGCGTAGAAGGGGATTGCAGAATTAAGCCAGGCGGCAGCGAGGGATTCCGGGAGGCCACGGGAAAATATATTTCCCCCCGACAACGGGCGTCGGGGGAATAAAATCAGTTCTTTTTAACAAATTCGGATTTTAGCTTCATCGGGCCAAAACCATCTATTTTACAGTCAATATTATGATCGCCTTCAACCAGGCGGATATTCTTCACTTTAGTGCCGATTTTTAGCATCGAAGAGCTGCCTTTAACCTTCAGATCTTTTACCACGGTGACGCTGTCGCCGTCGGCGAGTAAATTACCGTTGGCGTCTTTGACCACCAGCGCGTCGTTATCGTCCGCAGGCTCGGCATTGTTCCATTCGTGGGCGCATTCCGGGCAGATAAACATGCCGCCGTCTTCATAAGTGTATTCAGAATGGCATTTTGGGCAGTGTGGCAGTTGCATGACGTTCCTCGCGATTACTGGGTAAAACAGGACGTTGGTCCTTTAAATGGCGGCTGATAGCCGAAAGCAATGCTGATTATAGCGCAATCCCGCACTTTTGTCGGGCCTTTTTTATGACTTATCGCAGCGGAGAAAGAGGATATATATCGTGAGGCCTGGCGGGCTTATTTTCATAAAAAGCGCAGGATATTTCCGGAAATGTATCGCTAAGTTCCAATATTCATTGAACTTATTGCTTTTGGATGACTCTGTTTAAGGGTAGGTAAATTTTTGTGAAGTTGATCCCAAATTTAAACGCTGTTAGGGTAAAAAGGCGAGAACGCAAATTCACTACACTTATTAGCGTACCGCTTATTTCATTATGGCCAGAGCAGGCGTCAACAGGTTCGGTTGTACGGACTGTCAGCAGACAGTGCAGGCAAACCTGCTACGCTTGAAATGTGGAGCACAGCAATTCGCCGCTCCCAACGCATGACGCGAATGACCTTGTCATTCGGCGGAGATTCGTGCGCTCAAGGCGAGAGCAAAAGAGGATAATTATGCTTAAAAGGAAAAAAGTAAAACCCATCACGCTTCGGGATGTGACCATCATTGATGATAGCAAACTGAAGAAAGCGATTACCGCAGCGTCGCTGGGTAACGCGATGGAGTGGTTCGATTTTGGGGTATATGGCTTTGTTGCATATGCGCTTGGTAAGGTCTTTTTCCCCGATGCCAACCCCAGCGTGCAGATGATTGCCGCGCTCGGTACTTTCTCGGTTCCCTTCTTAATTCGTCCATTAGGCGGCCTGTTCTTCGGGATGCTGGGCGATAAATACGGTCGACAAAAGATTCTGGCGATAACCATCGTTATCATGTCGATAAGTACATTCTGTATCGGCCTTATTCCGTCGTATGCCACGATTGGTATCTGGGCGCCGATCCTGCTGCTGCTGTGTAAAATGGCGCAGGGCTTCTCGGTGGGCGGCGAATATACCGGTGCCTCTATCTTTGTTGCAGAGTACTCGCCTGACCGTAAACGCGGCTTTATGGGCAGCTGGCTGGACTTCGGTTCGATAGCCGGTTTTGTCATGGGCGCGGGCGTAGTCGTGCTGATTTCCAGCGTGGTGGGCGAAGAGAACTTCCTCGACTGGGGCTGGCGTATTCCGTTCTTCCTGGCGCTGCCGTTAGGGATTATCGGTCTTTATCTGCGTCATGCGCTGGAAGAGACGCCGGCGTTCCAGCAGCACGTTGATAAAATGGAGCAGGGCGACCGCGAGGGCCTGCAGGATGGGCCGAAAGTCTCTTTCAAAGAGATTGCGACCAAACACTGGCGTAGCCTGCTGACCTGTATCGGTCTGGTGATTTCCACCAACGTGACCTACTACATGTTGCTGACCTACATGCCGAGCTACCTGTCGCATAACCTGCACTATTCTGAAGACCACGGGGTGCTGATCATCATCGCCATCATGGTCGGGATGCTGTTCGTTCAGCCGGTTATCGGTATGCTCAGCGACCGTTTTGGCCGTCGTCCGTTCATCCTGATTGGTAGCGTGGCGCTGTTCGGGCTGTCGATTCCGGCCTTTATCATGATTAATAGTAACGTCCTTGGCCTGATTTTCGCCGGTCTGCTGTTGCTGGCGGTGGTGCTGAACTGCTTTATCGGGGTGATGGCCTCGTCGCTGCCGGCGATGTTCCCGACCCACATCCGCTTTAGCGCCCTGGCCAGCGCCTTTAACATCTCGGTGCTGATTGCCGGTCTGACGCCGACTCTGGCGGCGTGGCTGGTGGAAAGCACGCAGAACCTGATGATGCCGGCTTACTATCTGATGGTGGTGGCGGTGATTGGTCTGATTACCGGCCTGTCGATGAAAGAGACCGCCAATCGTCCGCTGAAAGGGGCGACGCCAGCGGCTTCGGATATTCAGGAAGCGAAAGAAATTCTCGGCGAGCACTACGATAACATCGAACATAAAATCGAAGATATCGATCAGGAAATCGCCGACCTGCAGGAAAAACGTTCTCGTCTGGTGCAGCAGCATCCGCGCATCAACGACTAAATCGTTTTGCTGGTAACTCATGCCGCCGCGGGCTTCCCCCGGCGGCATTTTTTATGTCCTGAGCGGCTACGGGCTTGAGGTCATTCGCGGACCGCCCGGGCCCGGTGAGGACCGGGCGGTGCCACAGGAAGAGAGCGGGCTACGGCTTAGCTATGGGTCAGAAAGCGCGCCAGCCGCTGCTGCAGAATTTGATTTTCGCGGCTCAGGCGCGCGTTCTCGTCCAGCAGCGTTAAGGCCACAGCGATGCCCGGCCAGTCCAGCTCCAGCTCTTTTCGCAGGCGTACGGCGCGGTGAACGATGGTCACCGCGCTATCGTCAAACAGCCAGTTTTCCCGCTGCGGCTGGCGCGGCTCGATCATGCCGAGGCCGACAATCTCGTTAAGCTCCTCTTCGGAAAGGCCGGTGTGGAGACAAAACTCGGTAATCGTGAACGTCACTGTTATCTTAGCCATCAGGCTTTCCCCCATGTCTTACGCGGCTCGAAGCTGGATTGTGCATCCGCCAGCTGCTGCCAGAGCTCACGGCTCTTCTCATCTGGTTTTGGCGGCATGACGATTTTGATCACCGCATACAGGTCGCCGGTGGTGGTTTTGCTGGTCAGCCCTTTGCCCTTCACCCGCAGCCGCTGACCGGCCTGGCTGCCCGGCGGAATGGTCAGCAGGATGCTCTCTTTCAGCGTCGGGATAGTGACCCTGGTGCCTAGCGCTGCTTCCCACGGCGCCAGCGGCAGGACGATTTCAAGGTTGTGTCCGACGATATCAAACAGCGGATGCGGGGCGATATGAATCACCAGCCACAGGTCGCCGTTAGGGCCGCCATTTTCGCCAGGGGTGCCCTGGCCTTTCAGGCGGATCCGCTGGCCGTCGACGACGCCCGCGGGAATTTTCACGTTCAGGGTTTTCGGCGTTTCGCTTTCGACCATGCCAAAGACGTTATAAACCGGCAGCTTATAGCTGATGGTGCGCGTCTGCTCGGCCAGGGTCTCCTCAAGGAATACCGCGACTTCTATCTCTAAGTCATGACCGCGGACGCCGTGCTGGCGGCGGCTATGGTGCGCCTGCTGGCCAAACATGGAGGAGAAGATGTCGTCGAAGTCCTGCTGGCTATAGCTCTGCTCGTGGGAATGCTGCTGCTGACGGCCAAACTGCGGATCGTTACGGTGCTGCCAGAGCTGGTCGTATTCGGCGCGGCGCTGGTCATCTTTAAGCACTTCCCAGGCTTCGGCGAGATCTTTGAATTTGGCTTCGGCATCGTTTTCTTTGCTGACATCGGGGTGGTATTTACGTGCCAGACGGCGATAGGCGGTCTTAATGGTTTTCAGATCGTCCGTTGGCTGAACCCCTAAAATGGCATAATAATCCTTTAATTCCATGGTTTTATCTCATTTATGCACAATATTATGGTTACAGATCCCTGGATCAGGTGTCTTTACTAAGCGTAGGGCAAATGAGGGCGGATGTGGGGGAAAAATGGCGCAAACTTGACGCCGTCGGGATTGACGGCGGCCAAGCGTGAACGCCAGCTATTCGCTGGAGCGCCTGCGGTTTCTGCGCAACCCTTCCAGCAGCACAAGGGCGGCGCCAATGGCTCCGCCCATCACGGGGAGCGCGGCGGGCGCGTTGGGGAACAGATGAACGATGGTCACATCGGTCACCATCATGGAACCGGCTATCCAGCCGATGAGCGCCCCGCCCAGCATCACCACGGACGGGAAGCGGTTGAGGATAGCCAGCACCAGCTTGCTGCCGAGGACGATAATCGGAATGCTGATCAATACGCCCAGCGCGACCAGCAGCAGATGGCCTTTTCCGGCGGCGGCCACCGCCAGCACGTTATCCAGCGACATAATGACATCGGCAACGGTAATGGTGACCGCGGTACGCCACAGGCTGCTGGAGCTGCTGACATCATTCTCTTCTTCCTGATTGGTCACCAGCTTGATGCCAATCCACAGTAGCATCAGCGCGCCGACCACTTTAAGCCACGGCAATGAGAGTAAATAGATCGCGATGGCCAGCAGCAGCACGCGCGCCGCTATTGCGCCGACGGTGCCGATGATAATCGCTTTGGTACGCTGCTGAGGCGGCAGTTTACGGCAGGCCATCGCGATCACCACCGCGTTGTCGCCACCCAATAACAGATCGATAGCAATAATTTGCAGCAGAATAACCGCCACGTCCCACTGACTGAAAAACGCATTCATACCCAACTCATCGAACCAAAAAAGAGAACCTACGGAAAAACGCAGGGGCGAAGCGTACTCTCGTTAGGGCGCTCTGGCCACCTTACCGAGAGACCGCGCGCAGCGAGTGATTGAAAAATATCGTTACCAATCATTGCATGGTCCGGCAATGATTCGCAGGCAAAGGATGATATTTTGTTCGTAGAAATACATCTGCCGTTCACCTATCGCAAGGACTAACTACATGCCCGGCCATAAGAATTTACTCACATTTGCCTTTATCGGCGCTACCCTGTTTCCGCTTATGGCGACCGCTGCTGATGCGCCGACTTTTACGCCTGAACAAGAGGCCCGTATTGGCAAAATCGCCGCGGATTACTTAGTCGCGCATCCGGAAGTGCTGCTGCAGGCCAGCCAGAAGCTACAGCAAATTCAGCAACAGCAGCAGGCCAGCGCCGCGACCCAGGCGGTACTGAAGAATGCGGCTGCGCTGACCCAGGATAAAAATACGCCAACCTACGGCCCGAAAGAGGGCAAAGTCACGGTCATTGAATTCTTTGATTATCAGTGCGTTTACTGCAGTCGTCTGGCGCCGGTAATGGAACAGGTGATTAAAGAGCACCCGCAGACCCGCTTTGCCTTTAAAGAGTGGCCGATCTTTGGCAGCCGTTGGGAAACCTCGCTTGAAGCGGCCAAAACCGGCCTGCAGATTTATCAGCAGAAGGGCGCAGAGGCTTATCTGACCTACCATAACGGGATCTATTCCACCGGACATAACGAAGGCAAGCTGACGGCTGCCGACATCCAGCAGCAGGCGAAGAAAGTGAATTTCGACGCGAAGAAAGCGGCGGACGTTGAGCCGGTACTGGAAAGCACCAATCAGCTGGCGCAGGAAATTGGCCTGAGCGGGACGCCGGGCGTTATCGTGATGCCGACTACCGGCGCCACGGAAGCGACGATCACCGTATTCCCGGGGCTGGCGGATAAAGCCTCGCTGGATGCGGCGATCAAGAAAGCGGGCGGCTGATAATCAACGCGTCCGCCGGACGGCGGGCGCGATTTAGCGATGACAGCAGCGCTGCAGCATCGACATAATGACCTGAAAGAGTTCATCTTTAGCCTGCTGCTCCGTGATGACGCCGTTCACTACCGCGGCCGATAGCCCGTCTGCGGAGCCGAGCATGGCGAGAATGGCCGCCTCGCTGAGATTCTCACTCTCGCAAAGCGGCGAAAAATAGTCCCGACATTTTCCGGTAAAGGTGGCGATGCACTCTTGTTTGATCTTCTCCAGCTCTGGCGTCCCGGCCAGCGCGGCCATGACGCTGGGCATCTCGCGCCCCTGAAGCAGCACGCACTCGATATAGGCGTTGGCGATCGCCGAGGCCAGCTTCTCCGCATTCGGTTCGGTATTGCGCAGTATCTCATCCATGCGCGCCGTCTGGCGTTGGTCGTATTCGCGATAAAGCGTCGCGAAAAGCCCTGAACGGCTGTCAAAGTGATCGTAAACCACGGGTTTAGTCACGCCCGCCTGCGTCGCCAGATAACCCAACGTCAGGGCATCGGTCCCTTCTTGCCGAATAATATGCCAGGCGACATCAATCAGCTGCTTGCGCCGCTCTTCTCGCGTTAAACGCTGACGTACGAGTGGTTCAGACATGGAAACATTCTCCCGTTGACATATTAATATACTAAAGGTAACTTACTAATGGTAGGTTACTGTTGGTATATAAGACTACGTCCAATATCGTTATAGCGCAACTGGGGTATCCGTCATGCATGCATTAATCGTGGTTTCTCATCCTCTCAAGACGTCGCTGACTCACAGCGTAGCGACGGCGATTGCGCAAGGAATTGCCGAATCCGGCCCGCAGCATACGGCTGACATAGCGGATTTAACGCAGGAAGGCTTTAACCCGGTATTTGCCGAGCCGGATATCGCCGCATTTCTGCAAACCGGCGACACGCCGCCCGACGTGATGGCCGAGCAGGCCAGAATTGATAACGCCGACGCGCTGGTGCTGGTTTTTCCCGTTTACTGGTGGTCGATGCCTGGGCTGTTAAAGGGCTGGGTTGACCGCGTGTTTTCAAACGGCTGGGCCTATGAGGAGACCGCCGACGGCGATGTTGTGAAGAAGCTGGGCCGCCTGCGGGTGCATCTGGTGGCATTAGGCGCAGCGAGTCAACAAACGTATGACAAGCACGGATTTACCGATGCTTTTAATGCGCAGATTGTCCACGGGATTTTTGATTACTGCGGGGCGACGGTAGCCAGTTCGCAGATGCTGCTGTTGCCGGACCTGAAAACGGCGGAGGCGCATCTGGAGGCGGGGCGCCAGCTGGGAAGAAAGATGTTTGCCTGAGGCTCGCTTCGCTCCCGAGCCTGGGTTTCCGCCGGGCGGTTTTATCCGGGCCCGGCCTGAAAAAAAATATATTATCAATGGTTTATGTGCGTCATATCGGGACAGAACGCGCGATAATCTCACGAGGGGGCGTCATGCTGATATGCCATGTTTTCACCGCGTTATGTTGCCCTGCGCGGACGGCATCTGACGACATTTTTGGTGTTAGCCAGAGGTACCTTATTGTATAATCCTTCGGTTCCCCTTCTGGAAAACAATGATGAATAAATTACAGCGTTTCGAAAGTCTCGGTGATAATTGTGAGTTTGCTTTCTTTCTCAGAGAGTCAGGTTATGATGAAGGCAGCTTGTTTCGTTGGACTTTAATAAAAAACTATCATGCTCTTCTAAAACTAATAGAATCTGATTTTGCTGGTTTGTATGTCTATGAAAACCTGACCCCATCCTGGCAGGATATGGTGCTTGATCAACAGTATGATATTTGTTTTCATACTGAAATGTATAGCGATAATAAAAATGATAGCTGGGTCTGGCGTTATTCTGAACAGGAAAATGATCTTATTTATAAAAAAGAAGTAGAGAAGATTAATTACCTGATAAGCAAATTTAAGAAAAGCCTTGTTGATGACAATAAAATTTTTGTCGTAAAAAGCAATGGCAATAATCTTGATGATATAGTATTCGCTTTAGCAAAAGAGTTTAAGAAGCACGGTAACAGTAAAATACTTTACGTGAAAAGTAACGTGGAAAGTTCAGCTCCAGGTGAAATCAAGAAAGTGACTGATAATCTTTTTATTGGCGCAATCGATAGATTTGCCGACTATAGCCGGGCAAATGAATACTCGCGTGAAGGCTGGCAGGCAATAATTGATAATGCTGTAAAGGTTATGTGATTTTTTTTGCAGCGTATTAATATACGCTGCATTTTTTAGCTGGTAGTAATAAAGCACGTTTTTGGGTAATGATTTAACAGCGAGTAATTATAAACGGCTTCATTCTTGTAGTATGAGTTAGGGTAGAAGTTGACTTCTTTCCCCAGCAGGGAGGCTAAAATTGCCACGTGAAGTCTGTCGGTATTTACAACTTTATACTCTTCAAGAAAGTTGATCATGCAGCGGGTAGAGTTTCGTGCCAGAAATTCATTATCCCAATAGTCGCCATTCCACGTGAGCGAAATATCATGATTGTTTTCTTTATGTTCTCCTGTCAGAGACTCTGAGTCTGTTCTGAAACAGTTTGCCTGTTGTTTATAGGCAGGTTTAAGAGACAGGTACTGGCTAAGATCGAGATAAAATGCCATGTCATCAGCAATGAATACGTTCTTATTTGGCTCATAGCTAAGAGATTTTATATAATCGAAAGTGGTATTTTCTCGGCAAAAGACAACTAACTTATCTATATTATTAGTGAATAAATCGCTATACCCTCTGATGGTCGAAGGCATAATGATCGTTTTGTGAAATTTGTGAATATTACTTTGAATAAAATCGCGGCCCTCAGCATACAGTCCTTCTATGAGGTTTCCTCCGCCACCAAAAATTAAAATATCAGTATCAGCGCTGTAGCGCTCATCGGCCCTGTAAGGAACATAGGTAAGCGCATTTCGTTCGAAAAAGTCGTACGTTGCCGATGCAATCACGCCATCACCCGCGTTACCGGGGTTTGCCTTATAGACAAATCGATGAGATGGATGATAGGATTTTAGAAATAAATCAAATTTTAACTCTGCACTGGTCATTTTTTATCCTGTTTAACAGAAGCTATTGATTGCTATCTTAATATTGCTTCAACTCACTCATTATTATAGAAAAGTCTAGGTTACTAAGGAAAGATCACAATGAAAAAAGTTCTTATAATGACGCCGGACATAGAGGGGCCTGTCCGTAACGGCGGCATTGGTACTGCTTTCACTGCCCTTGCCACTACTTTGGCAAAAAAGGGTTATGATGTCGATGTATTGTATACATGTGGTGACTATTCGGAGTCTTCTGCATCAACTTTTAGCGATTGGTCACGTATTTATAGCACCTTTGGTATTAATCTGCTAAGTACCGGTCTGGTAAAAGAGATTAATATTGATGCGCCTTATTTTAGAAGAAAAAGTTACTCAATTCTGCTCTGGCTGAAAGAAAATAATGTCTACGACACTATTATTTCTTGTGAATGGCAGGCAGATCTGTATTACGCTTTATTAAGTAAAAAGAATGGCACTGATTTTGAGAATACAAAATTCATTGTCAATACTCATAGCTCAACATTATGGGCTGATGAAGGTAATTACCAGCTCCCATATGATCAGAATCATCTTGAACTCTATTATATGGAGAAAATGGTTGTTGAGATGGCTGATGAAGTCGTTAGTCCTTCTCAGTATTTAATTGACTGGATGTTGAGTAAACACTGGAATGTTCCTGAAGAACGCCACGTTATTTTAAATTGTGAGCCATTTCAAGGGTTTGAGACGAGAAGTGATGTTGTCGTAAAAACAAATGAAACACCCGCTTCAGGCGTTGAGCTTGTATTTTTCGGCCGGCTTGAAACCCGTAAAGGGCTCGATATCTTCCTGCGCGCATTAAGAAAACTCTCTGACGAAGACAAAGAGACGATCTCTGGCGTGACCTTCCTCGGGAAGAATGTCACGCTGGGTAAAATTGATTCCTTTACCTATATCATGAACCAGACCAAAAATCTGGGGCTGGCAGTCAATATCATCAGCGATTACGATCGTACTAATGCTAATGAATATATAAAAAGAAAAAATGTATTAGTCATCATCCCATCGCTCGTTGAAAACTCCCCGTATACAGTTTATGAGTGCCTGGTTAATAACATTAACTTCCTCGCCTCAAACGTCGGAGGAATTCCAGAACTGATTCCGCAAGAGCATCATGCTGAGGTTCTGTTTACCCCAACGCCGGTTGATTTATACGGTAAAATCCACTATCGCTTAAAAAATATAAATATCAAGCCTGGGCTGGTTGAGTCACAGGAAAATATCCAGGCAGCGTGGTTTGCCGCTATTGAGCGAAAAGATAACAGCGTCTTCAAGAAAATAGATGAATCGAATCGCCCGTTAGTTAGCGTGTGTATCACTCATTTCGATCGTCACCATTTGCTCCAGCAGGCACTTGCCTCAATTAAAACGCAGACGTATCAAAATATTGAAGTCATCTTAGTTGATGATGGAAGTACAAAAGAAGAATCTCATCGTTATTTGAACCTTATCGAGAACGACTTTAACGCTCGAGGCTGGAAAATCATTCGTAGTTCAAATAACTACCTGGGCGCGGCGCGAAATTTGGCTGCGCGACATGCCTCCGGTGAATATCTGATGTTTATGGACGATGATAATGTCGCTAAACCTTTTGAGGTTGAGACATTTGTCACGGCAGCATTAAACTCCGGGGCCGATGTGTTAACCACCCCAAGCGATCTCATTTTTGGTGACGAGTTCCCTTCTCCGTTCCGTAAAATGACGCACTGCTGGCTGCCGTTAGGCCCGGATTTAAATATCGCCAGCTTTAGCAACTGCTTTGGCGATGCTAATGCCCTTATCCGCAAAGAGGCTTTCGACAATATCGGTGGCTTTACTGAAGATTATGGTTTAGGCCATGAAGATTGGGAGTTTTTTGCGAAAGTCTCCTTACAAGGCTATAAATTGCAGCTCGTTCCTGAACCGCTATTTTGGTACAGAGTAGCAAACTCCGGAATGTTGTTAAGCGGAAATAAGAGCAAAAATAACTATCGTAGTTTCCGTCCATTTATGGATGAAAATGTGAAATATAACTATGCGATGGGGTTGATTCCTGCTTACCTCGAAAAAATTCATGAGCTTGAGAGCGAGGTGAGCCGACTGCGTAGCATCAATGGCGGCCACTCTGTCAGTAATGAACTGCAGCTTTTAAATCATAAGATTGATGGTCTTATTTCCCAGCAAAGAGATGGCTGGGCCCATGACCGCTTTAATGCCCTTTATGAAGCCATTCATGTTCAGGGCGCCAACAGAGGCAGAAGTCTGGTTCGTCGGGTGGGCCGAAAAGTTAAATCCCTGTTGAAATAGCAGCGTCCGCGGAGCTCGAAAGGGCTCCGCAAAAGAGAGTTTTGATGAAGTTTAATTGTTCGATGCACTCAGCTCACCCCGCAGGCGTTGAACAGCGCGCTTGTCGCGCTGGCCCCGAAGGGGTGAGCCGCCG
>NZ_JBEAFQ010000042.1:0-112329 GCF_040062275.1 Klebsiella sp. GW_Kp182
AGACCGCACGAATTGTAGCCCGGCTAAGCGCAGCGCGAGCCGGGGAGTTTATTGCGGCTTTTTGGGCCGATACTTTTCCGGTAACTCCGGCACCGGGCGTTTGTCATCGATCAGGTGGCGAATCGTCAGGATCGGGTGCCGCCAGAGCATCCGCGGCCCCGCCCAGCGCATAATCTGCTTCATCTCTTCGCGTTTCGCGGGCTGATAGCAGTGCACCGGGCACTGCTTGCAGGCGGGCTTTTCTTCGCCAAATACGCACTTATCCAGCCGCTTGTCGGCATAGCCGTTGAGCGCCTGATAGTGTTCAGCGTCGTCGCGGGCATCCGGGCAGCGGCGCTGGTAGAGCGCAATCATGCTGCTAATGGTCTTTTTTTCCCGCGCAATACGTTTGCCCGCCATCGCCTGTTCCCCCCGATAAAGATGCATTCATAATACACATTCAGAGAGGGCGATGCAGCCCCATACTCCCTGAGGATTATGCCGGTTTATCCACGTGCCCCAGCGGTTTTTCCGGGAAGCACACATCGCGCACCCGGCGCTTGAGCTCCGCCGCGTCGGGAAAACCGCCATCCTGCTTGCGCTCCCAGATTTGTACATCATCAACGGCCACCACGAAGATCCCGCCGGTTCCCGGAACCAGCGTGACCGAAGCGATATCGGTGCTAAAGCTGTGCAGCAGTTCCTGTGCCATCCAGCTGGCGCGCAGCATCCAGTTGCACTGCGAACAGTAGGTGATGGTAATCGCGGCTTTATGGCTCATCGGCTTCTCGCTGTCGGTAAAAGGGCAAATTGTAAACAACTTGCAGATTAATTGAAGATAACATGATTATTTTGTTGCAAACGATAATACCTATCATTACCATTCGCAATCAATAAGCATGGAGAAAAAACGTCCAGTAACGGAATAACCGGACACACCTGCACTCTGGAAGTAACGCGTGAGCCAATACTAATAATGATTAAGGCGTGGCTACTATGTATAACTCCACTCAATCAACAGCATGGTTCAAGAAAAGCCTGCTGGTGACTTCTTTGCTTACAGCAATTTATCAGACTTCCGCCGGGGCGGCTGATACCACCGCGAAAACCACCAGCAGCGCATCGACTGATGACAGCTCGGAACGGATGACCGTTACCGCGCCGGCGCCGTTGCTGAAAGCGGGCAGCGAACATTCGATCGGCGCTCAGGAGCTGCAGGATAAAGGGGCCAACGACTTTGGCTCGATCATGCGCTACGAGCCGCTCATTAGCGCCACCGGCGCCAGCGGCGGTTCCGGCAACGGCAAAAGCGGCTTCGACCGCGGCGGCTATACCGGCTACAACATACGCGGCATGGAGAGCAACCGCGTCGGGATCGACGTCGACGGCATCGCCCAGCCGAACGCCACCGGACGCAGCTACGCCAGCCGCGCAGGCCTCAATACCTTCGGTATGGGCCGCGACTATATTGACCCCTATATGTACGGCAGCATCGATATTCAGTCCGGGGCGACATCAACGGAAACCGCCAATAGCGCCATCGGCGGCAACGTCTCTTTCCGCCCGAAATCCGCGGATGACTATCTGCATCCGGGCAAAACCAGCGCCTTCGGCTACCGCAGCGGCTACGACTCGTCCGATCGCAGCTGGCACAACGGCGTCACGGTCGCCGGCGGCGACGAGACCCTGCGCGGGATCTTCGTCTACAGCCGTCGCGACGGCCAGGAGACGGAAAATAACAGCGGGACCGTTGATTCCTATCCGGCAAACTGGCACTCGGACGCCTTTATGGCCTCCGGGATCTGGCAGCCGAATGACGAACATAAGTTCACCAGCACCTTCGATTATTACCATAAAACGAACCACACGCATTACGACGCCTGGGACTCCAGCGGCAACAGCGTTATCGGTACGTCAAACCAGACCAGCCAGACCCGCCGCTGGGGCCTGAGCCTGAAAGACGACTGGACGCCGATGAACGACTATATCGACAGCGTATCGACCAAAGTCTACTACCAGCATACCGAGGCCCATGACTGGACCTATATGCCGGACAGCGTCACCCGCGCGATGCAAACGGTGAGCTCCGACTACGATACCGACACCTGGGGGATTCAGAGCGCGCTGGCGAAATCGATAGGCCGCCACGATCTGAGCGCCGGTTTTAACGCCAGCACGACGAAAACCCAGCGGCCGTTAACCCAGTCGCCAACTCCGAGCGCCTTTAGCCAGATTATGCAGCCGGACGCCGACAGCCGCGGCTATATCGTCGCCGGCTTCCTGCAGGACAAAATTAACTTCGACCTCGACGGCCATAACTTTGCGGTTATCCCGGGCATTCGCGTGATGCATCAGTCGACCAAACCGGAAAACGTCTCCGATCTGGCCAACAACAGCAGCGTGCTGACCGGTTCCGACGTGTCAAATCTGTACGGTAAGAACGCTGATACCCAGGCGCTACCGTCGCTGGTGTTGCAGTACGATATCACCCCGCGCCTGATGACTTATCTACAGTATCAACGCGGCGCACAGTTCCCGAACGCCAGCCAGCTGTACGGTTCGTGGAACCTCGGCTCCAGCTACGCCGGACGCGCCCAGTATGCGCTGATCGGCAACACCGATCTGAAAACCGAAACCAGCGATAACGTTGAGTGGGGGATGAAGGGCGAAGTGGCGGAAGGCATCACCATGCGCACCGCGCTGTTCTACAACACCTATAAGAACTTTATCGCCTATACCCGCTACACCCGCGCCAATAATCCGACGCAGTTCACTAACGTACCGTCGAACATCTACACCATTTACCAGGCGGAAAACCGCGATAAAGCGTACATCTACGGCGGCGAAATCAGCGCTAAATTCAACTTTGGCACCTGGTTTGAAGAGGTTAACGGCCTGAGCGCCACCCTCGCTTACGGCTATAGTGAAGGGCAATCGAAATCCAGCTACAGCGGCGATAAGTACGTCGACCTCGATAGCGTCGCGCCAATGAAGGCCATCGTCGGCGTGGCGTGGGACGATCCGGCAAAAGTGTACGGCACCGCGCTGACCGCCACCTTTGTTAAGGGCAAGCGCGCCACCGCCACCAACCGCGAAAGCTATACCAACTCCGGCTCCGCGATTACCGATTCGACCAGCGAATATATGCGCGTTCCGGGCTACGGCATGCTGGACTGGACCGCGTACTGGCAGGTCGCGAAGAACGTGCGCGTCAACGGCGGCGTATACAACATTACCGATCGTAAATACTGGGATTATCTGAGCAGCCGCAATATCGAAACGGCGACGAACCAGGACGCCAACGACAGAGCGCTGGCGGTGATGCCTGGCCGCACCTGGCAGCTGGGCGTGAACGTCGATTTCTGACCGGCCAATAATAAGAAACCTGCTCCCCGGCCGCGCGCCGGGGAAACTCATCGTAGAGAAGGATGTGAATTATGCAAAACACCCAACCGCAACATACCCCGATGTGGCAGCGCTATCTGACCACGAAAGCGCAATCTTCCGCGAAATACGCCCGCGATATCGCCGCCGAAATGGGGATTAGCGAAGCCGAGCTGACCGAAGCCCGCCTGGGCTACGATGCCGTACGTCTGCAGGACGACGCCCGCGCCATTCTGACGGCGCTGGAAACCGTGGGGGAAACCAAATGCATCTGCCGCAACGAATACGCGGTGCATGAGCAGGTCGGCGAATTTACCCATCAGCATCTGAGCGGCCACGCCGGGCTGGTGCTCAATCCGCGCGCCCTCGATCTGCGCCTGTTTCTCAGCCAGTGGGCCAGCGCTTTTCGCCTGAACGACAACGGCCGCCAGAGCATCCAGTTCTTCGATCCGCACGGCGACGCGCTGCTCAAGGTTTACACCACCGGCAATACCGACATGGCGGCCTGGGATGCGCTGATTGCCGGGCATACGCAGCAATCGCCTGCCCCGCTGGCGATTCGCCCGGCCGAACCGCTGAAATATGCCGACTCCGCCGACGCGGCGGCGCTGGAAAATGAATGGCGGGCCATGACCGACGTTCACCAGTTCTTCGGCCTGCTGAGAAAATATAGCCTGTCGCGCCAGCAGGCTTTCCGCCTGGTCAGCGACGACCTCGCCTGCCGGATTGACACCCAGACGCTGCCGGGCCTGCTGGAAACGATCCGCCAGGATGGCAACGAGATCATGATTTTTGTCGGCAACCGCGGCTGCGTGCAGATCTTCACCGGCGCGCTGGAGAAGGTCGCCCCGATGCGCGGCTGGCTGAATATCTTCAACACCGCGTTTACCCTGCATCTGCGCGAGGAGAGCGTGGATGAGATCTGGGTGACCCGCAAACCGACCTCTGACGGCCACGTCACCAGCGTCGAGCTGTTCGCCAAAGACGGCACGCAGATCGCACAGCTGTTCGGTCAACGCAGCGAAGGCCACCCGGAGCAGGCGCAGTGGCGTGCGCAGGTCGATCGTTTGACCACCGAAGGGCTACTCGCATGAAGCGCTGGCTGATATTACTTGCGGCGTTTCCGCTGTTGGCCAGCGCCGCCGCCGAGCGGATTGTGTCGCTCGGCGGCGACGTCACGGAGGTGGTTTACGCCCTCGACGCCCAGCGGCAGCTGGTGGCAAAAGACAGCACCAGCACCTGGCCTGCCGCCGCGCAGAGCCTGCCGGATGTGGGCTATATCCGCCAGCTGAACGCCGAGGGGATCCTCTCCCTGCGGCCGACGCTGGTGCTGGCCAGCGCCCAGGCGCAGCCCTCGCTGGTGCTGAAAAAGGTTGAAGAGAATAAGGTTAAGGTGATCAACGTCCCGGGCGGCTACGACCTGCCGGCAATCGAGGCAAAAATTGGCGTGATTGCCGACGCCCTTGGTAAGCAGAGCGAAGGTAACGCCCTGCGCCAGAAGGTTCATCAGCAGATCGCGCAAATTCCGTCGCAGCCCGTGAACAAGCGGGTGCTGTTTATTCTCAGCCACGGCGGCATGAATACCATGGTGGCCGGGAAACAAACCGCGGCGGATGGCGCAATCAGGGCGGCCGGGCTGCAAAATGCCATGCAGAGCTTCGACCATTATCGCAGCATGTCGCAGGAGGGCGTTATCGCCAGTACGCCGGACCTGGTGGTGATCTCCGCCGATGGGCTGAAAGGCATGGGCGGCGAAGCCGGGCTCTGGAAGCTGCCGGGGCTGGCGCAGACGCCTGCGGGACGCCATAAGCAGGTACTGGTGATAGATGATATGGCCCTGCTCGGCTTTGGTCCGCGCACCCCGCAGGCGGTGCTCGCGCTGCGGCAAAAAGCGGAGCTGCTGCCCTGATGCGCTCCCACCCTGCCCGTCGTCTGTGGTTAATGACGCTGCTGCTGATTGTCCTGACGCTGTTCGCCACCACCCTGGGCGCCATGCGTCTGCCGTTGGCCAGCCTGCTGCCCTCAGGCGATGAGATCCTGAGAAACATCTGGCTGACCATTCGTTTGCCGCGAGTGCTGCTGGCGCTGCTGGTCGGCGCCGCGCTGGCGCTCTCCGGCTGCGTGATGCAGGGGCTGTTTCGCAACCCCCTCGCCGATCCGGGGCTGTTAGGGATCAGCGGCGGCGCGGCGCTGGCGGTCGCCTGCTGGCTGGTGCTGCCTCTGTCGGTGCCGCTGCTCGTGGCGCTGTACGCCCCGATGCTGGCGGCGTTTATCGGCAGCATGGCGGTGATGGTGGTGATTTTTATCCTCAGCCGGGCGGGAGACGCCTCGCTTTCGCGCCTGCTGCTGGTCGGCATCGCCATTAACGCCCTGTGCGGCGCGCTGGTCGGGGTGCTGGCGTGGATCAGCAACGATACCCAGCTGCGCCAGCTTTCGCTTTGGGGGATGGGCAGCCTCGGGCAGGCGGAATGGTCGACGCTGCTGGTGGCGGCCACGCTGATGATCCCGGCCTCCCTCGTGGTTTGGGCGATGGCTTCACGGCTTAACCTGCTGCAGCTGGGCGATGAAGAAGCGCACTACCTCGGCGTCAACGTTCGCGCCCTGCAGCGGCTACTGCTGCTGTGCAGCGCATTGCTGGTAGCGTCGGCGGTGGCTATCAGCGGCATTATCGGCTTTATCGGTCTGGTCGTGCCGCATTTGATGCGGATGTGGCTGGGGCCGGACCATCGCGGCCTGGTCCCCGGTTCGCTGCTGTGCGGCGCGATGTTACTGCTGCTGGCCGACACGCTGGCGCGTACCGTTGCCGCCCCCGCCGAGATGCCGGTCGGGCTATTGACCAGCGCACTCGGCGCGCCGTGGTTTCTGTGGCTGATTTTTCGTCGGGAGAAAGGGACCCATGGATAACCGCTATAGCGCGCGTTCGCTGTCGCTGCGTCTGGGTAACCGGCAGATTATTCATGATGTTTCGCTCCAGCTCTGCGGCGGTGGAATGACGGCATTGATTGGCCCCAACGGCGCCGGTAAATCAACCCTGCTGCGCCTGTTGACCGGTTATTTAACGCCCGACGGTGGCGAACGGGTGGTGGAAGGCCGTCCGCTGGAGAGCTGGTCGGCAGAAACGCTTTCCCGCCGCCGGGCGGTGATGCTGCAGCGCACCCAGCTTCACGCCGACTGGCCGGTTGAGACGGTTATCGCCATGGGCCGTTCGCCGTGGGGCGGCGTAGCAAATGAGGAGATGATCAGCCGGGTGATGGAAGAGACCGGCTGCGATCATCTGGCCGGGAGACGCTACCCTTCCCTCTCCGGCGGCGAACAGCAGCGGGTGCAGCTGGCCCGCTGTCTGGCGCAGCTGTGGCGCGATGGCGCCCCCGAGGGCTGGCTGTTTCTCGATGAGCCCACTTCGGCGCTGGATCTCTATTACCAGCAGCACCTGCTGCGCCTGCTCAAACGCCTGACCCGCAGCAGCCGGCTGCACGTCTGCATAGTGCTGCACGACCTGAACCTCGCGGCGCTGTGGGCCGACCGGATTCTGCTGCTGCATCAGGGGAAGCTGGTAGCCGAGGGCACGCCGCAGGAGGTGATCCAGCAGCCGATTATCCGCCGCTGGTACGGCGCGGAGGTTAGCATGGGGGAACATCCCGATGCGGCCGTTCCGCAGGTCTATCTGGCGCCGTGAACTGATGAAATAATTATGCAGGGCGGCGGCTAACGCCCCGCCCTGTGAAAACGTTCCTTTCTGAACAGCGAAGCCGGTATGTCTACCGGCTTCGCTGCGATTGCCAAATTAGAAGATCTGCCGATACAGCGCTTTAATCTCTTCCAGACTGGTGTCACGCGGGTTGCCGCCGGTGCACACGTCCGCCAGAGCCGCCGCCGCAAGGGCATCAATATCCTCTTCTTTCATACCGACATCGCGCAGGCGCACCGGGATATTGACGTCGCGATTCAGCTGCGCCACCGCCTCAATGGCTGCCTGTCGCGCTTCGGCAATCGGCAGGGTTGACGCCTGCTTGTTGCCGAGGGCCACCGCGATGTCGCGATATTTTTCGCCAGTATATTCGGCGTTGTAGGCCATGATATGCGGCAGCAGCACCGCGTTAGCCACGCCGTGCGGCGTACCGTAGAACGCGCCCAGCGGGTGGGCCATACCGTGGACCAGCCCCAGACCAACGTTTGAGAAGCCCATTCCGGCAATATACTGCCCCAGCGCCATCCCTTCCGCGCCCTGCGCCTCGCCCTGAACGGAAGCGCGCAGCGAGCGGCCAATCACCTCAATAGCCTTCAGATGCAGCATGTCGGTGAGTTCCCATGCGCCTTTGGTGATGTAGCCTTCAATCGCATGGGTTAGCGCGTCGACGCCGGTCGCCGCCTTCAGGCTGGCCGGCATACTGCTCATCATGTCGGCATCGATGATCGCCACTACCGGGATATCGTGCGGGTCGTAGCAAACAAATTTGCGCCGATTCTGTACGTCGGTAATCACGTAGTTGATGGTGACTTCGGCTGCCGTACCGGCGGTGGTTGGGATCGCAATCATCGGCACGGCGGCGTTTTTCGTCTCCGCCCCGCCTTCAAGACTGCGGACGTCGGCGAACTCCGGGTTATTAATGATGATGCCTATCGCCTTACAGGTATCCTGCGGTGAGCCGCCGCCGATAGCGATCAGGTAGTCTGCGCCCGACTGTTTAAACGTCTCTACGCCCTGCTGCACAACCTCAATCGTGGGGTTCGGAACCACTTCATCAAAAATGCTGTAAGGCAGCCCGGCTTCGTCGAGAATAGCAAAAACTTTTGTTGCGACGTTAAAACGAATCAGATCCTTATCCGTGACCACCAGCGCTTTTTTGAAGCCGCGTTTTTTAACTTCATCAACGATACAGCGAATCGAACCTGGGCCAAAATAAGAGGTTTCGTTTAAAATCATTCTGTAAGCCATTTGTGCTTCCTCAATTCGAGTGTTTGATAACCATAATATTTAGCCCTACAGTAACGTGACTGGCGCAGCCATTTTATTAATTCATATCAAATAACACCCTAATTGCCCGGCACGCTGACTCAGTTAATTAACGCATCGCACTTTAGCCATGAGATTCGTCCAACATACTGGACATCCGTGGCCACCATGTTAATGACGACCACAGGCATTGTGCAGCAATATAAATTTGAGAAAGATATTATCTCATGATGTATATTATTGAAGTGGATCACATTATTTTATTTTTAACCACCGACACGCATTCATATAGCAAAAAAGAGAGCTGTGCAGAAGCACGAAATGTCTCCGCGCGCCAACGTCATTGCAGCAGATAGTCATATCGTCGACTTAACACTTTAGAAACAAAAACATCATTCACACAACAAAACGGTCATTCCGGGCCGTCGACTATCGATTAAAAATCTCTCATAAGAATTATCTGTCATTATCGGCAATTGCTTATCGATCAATGGGTAGACGAAATGCCTTTTTCTTAAGAAGCGTGAATTTTTACTATTAAGAATATTCTCTATTAATTGCGAGATATTAACTGTCAAAAAGATAAAAAAATCAAAAAAACACCTAAGAGGTTTATATTTATTGCAAACACCCTAACCTCTTGTTAGTATGACTTTTAGTCCATATTTTTATTATAAAAATACCATTTATGATGCTTATTAACTTTTATTCTAATCACCTGACCATACTTCTCCAACGGCAGAAGTAAATGTCTGACTTTATAAATTGACATTTCGCACCTGTCGGCTAATTCACGAGTAAGTAACCCTTCAGGTTCATGTTCTTTCAATACATAAAGAATATACTCCTGCTCTGGTACAATTACCCCGGAGAATTTATTGATGCCCATTGAACTCATCAATACTCGTAAACTTTCAACTGCAGCTACAGAATTTTGATGTGAATGCGGGGTACAGGGTGAAAATGAAATCTTCATGAGTCAGCTCCTTCTGTCATTAAGTACACGGCAGTATGAATTGCCCCTACGAAAACGGCAACATTAGCTTTAAATTTCAACTTAAACAGTACATTTATCTGAAATTCACTTTTTTTTATGATAAAAACTCTGATATAAAGAGTGAATTTTTAATTCCGTGCGGAGATAAAAATGCGGTTCGATATAGAGGGATTTATTACATTTGATACTGAGGAAGCATCACTGGTCAATCTGTTGACCGGTGATTGTATTGAACTCTCTGCTACTTCCACTCGCCTCCTGACCAATCTGTTACAATACCGTGGGGACATTATTTCTCGCGTTGACATTTTTCAGTCGGTATTTGAAAAATATGGCGCCAGACCTTCTAATAGCAACCTGAATCAATACATCTCAACGCTGCGTCGCAGCCTTGCGGATCTGGGCGTTGAGAAAAATGTGATTATTACGGTACCGCGAATTGGCTTTAAAATTTCTGAGGAAGTCATTATCACCAGCGACAATGATTATTCCTCCTCTTTCACTCTCCCGACGCTGGCCCCTGAACTTCCCAGGCGTAATCTGCTGTGGCAACACCGCAAAGTCGCCATTTTATTTATCCCGTTGGTGATAGCTTTGATGCTGCTTTTACAGTTTTTTACCCATCAAAAACAGTCCCCTACAGCGGTTTTCACTCAGGATAAATGTATTTTTTATGGCGCAGGAGCGCTACGCGCGGGGGAAATACTCAGAAATAAAAAGCTGTTCCCCTCGGGGCTCGATTGTTCTACACCCAAGAAAATTTATCTTTTCAACCGACAATTAAATCAGGAACAGGACTTAGGTATTTATATGGATATATTCATACTCAAATGCGATATAAAGTACCAGCAGTGCCACAGTCATTACTATAAGGAAATAAAAAATGCGTAAATACGCTTTTATCGCGCTGGCCTGTACGCTAACGCTGGCATTAGCTTCCATCCTGTACATTTGTTTCAACAGCCATGACGCTTTCTCCTGTAAATCACAATACGATCTTACAGAGGAAATAAATGAGAATATTCTCCGCTCGCAGGGCTTGCTTTCCGCTGAACTTTCGAATCATCGTCTTTTAATCAACCTTGAGGGATTACTTACCAGTAATGGCGATAAATACATTGTCTCGCGCACCATCGTCCTCAATTTAAAAAAAACCACTACTGCCGATCATCTTTTTTATATTTCCGATGCGCAAATCACTCGCCACAGCGGTGATAATACGCCTGAGAACATCGCGCAAAAAAACCTCTTTAGCGACCAAACTAATGATAGAATCATCTATATCAATCGCGTTAATGATGATACTATTTTATTCGGTAACCAAACGTTCCCACAATATGGTTGCCAGCGTCAAAAAAACAATCATTGATTGAGATTTATCTCATTAATTTTAATTATAAAGATATCATGACGATACATTTACTACCGACGTTAGCCAGCATCGCTAATATCATTGATATGATTAACCCACGGCTAAATCTGCACCATGTCAGAACGGCGTTTATCGCATCGCATCTGGCAAATTTAGTCAATTTTTCTGCGGCCCAGCGGCGTAAAACTATTCTCGCCGCGCTTATTCATGATGTCGGCGGATTAAATGAAAAGTCGCGCCTTGAGCCGCTCAACTACATCGATAATGAACATAATAATCACGCGCTAATCGGCAGCGAGTTGCTTAGCCGAATTCCGCTGTTTCGCCCGCTCAACAGAATCGTTCGCTATCATCACACCCGCTGGCGCAACGGTCTGGGGCATTATATTGAAGGTGAGCGGGTGCCCGAAGAGAGCCATCTGCTCTTCTTCGCTGACCGGCTGGATGTACTTTATTGCGAGCACCGTACCGATCATAGCGCCTTTTTAAGCAACAAGCTGGTCGACATCGTTGCTGCCGGAGCTAATATTCTTTATAAACAGGAGTATATTCAGGCCTTCAGAACGCTCTCCGCCGATGGCCATTTCTGGTCTGTCATGGCATCCACCGATTATCGCGATTACATTAACGCGATCTCCGGCGTCCATAACGACACCCTCTCTTTACACAACCTCCGCGATATTGCCGAACTGGTCTCTTTTATTATCGATCAATTCAGTCGGCAGACGCCCTGGCACTCCGCCGCCGTGGGGCACATTGCCGGTTATCTGGCGACAAAAATAGAAATGAGCGCGACGCAAGCGCTGAAAGTAGAAATTGGTGGGTTACTGCATAATATTTCCTGTCTGGATCATCGCCCGCCGTCAAAACGCGTTGGTGCGTCAGACAACGCCCGGCACACGCTTTATCCTATTGAAGGTATTGATGATATTTCTGAGTGGATGGCCATGCAAAATGGACCCGCGCCGCTTCAATTACACGAGGAAATCCTTAAGCCAGAAGCCGTGCTTATCGCGGTAAGCCGACGGGTGGTCCATGCGCTAAATGGACCGAAAGCGGAAGAGAAGTCGCTGGCGCAGTTAATAAAAAATAACCCGGGAGAGGAAATTCCCCCGTTTATGTTATCCCTGATTGCCCAATATTCCCCACAGATTATCCAGGTCTATCGTGCAACCGCTGGCGAAATACAGGCGTTAATGAATCGCATTGCGCAACTCACGCATTCCGTTTAGAGGCTAACCCGGCCTAATCACAGACTCAGGCGCTCAATCCGCCGTCCAGAACCAGGGTTTGCCCGGTCATATACTGGCTCCCCTCACCGATTAAAAACGCCACCGCCTGCAGCACATCATCCGTTTCGCCCAATCGGCGTAGCGGTATCGACTGGCGCATCTCTTTCAATTTTTGCGCGGGTATCTCCTCCAGCATCTCCGTACGGATCAGGCCCGGCGCCAGGCAGTTGACCCGAATGCCGAAGCGCCCGACCTCCAGCGCCAGCGAGCGCGCAATACCGCTCATCGCCGCTTTACTCGCGGCGTACGCCGTCTGCCCCACGTTGCCCTTTAACGCGCTGACCGACGACATCATCACAATGGAGCCCCGCCGCTGCGTGAGCATCGCCGGCAGCAGCACCCGGTTCCAGTTCATCATCGAGATCACATTGGTGTCCAACACTTCGCGCCAGAGCGCGGCGTCCTGATGAATATGCAGGCCATCGCGAGCTATCCCGGCATTGTGAATAATCGCTTCCGGCGCCCCCCGCTCGGCCAGTAGCGCCTGCGCAAGCTGTTCAACCCGCGACGCGTCGTTGCCGTCGCAGACGTATCCCTGTACCCGGTGGGCGGAATTTTCGCTCGCCGCCCGGGTGGCGTTAATCGCAGCCTCATCGCGGCCGGTAAAGACCACGTTCCGGCTTTGCGCCAGGCCGGTGACCAGCGCCCGACCAATACCGCGGCTGCCGCCGGTCACCAATATCCATTGTTGCGCCATATCAGTTACCTGACTCTTTGCTGATGTGCTGACACAGTTCGCCCAGGGTGATCCCCGGATTGTGAATAAACCAGTCCGCCTCCAGGGTGATATTGAATTCACGTTTTGCCAGCACCATGAGCTCGACGTAGTCCAGGCTATCCAGTTTCAGTCGAACCAGCGGCGTATTCTCATCAATCTCATCCGGTTCCAGGTCTTTCGCATCGCAAATCATTTCACATACTTTTTGCAGAACTTCATCATAGGCAGTCATAAATTATCCTTAATTATCAATTATGCACGGGGCCAACTTTTAGCGTGACCACGTTCGTTATTATCAGGTCATCCAGCTCCGCCGCCGCGGCAATGCGCACCAGCGCCCCCTGTTCGGCCTGGCCCACCACCAGCGAGGGCAGCAGCCAGAGCGACAGAGATTCGGGACAAATCGGCGTCGCTTTGCCCGCGAGACGAGCATCAAACACCACCTCCTGGTGGGTTTGCAGCACCGGATAGCGGGTAAATATTTGCTGCAACGAGGTTTCTCCCGGCCCGAGCAGGGAGGCGATATTCTCCTGGCGCAGCAGCGCGGGATCGCCAATCAGCTGGCGGAACAGCAAGGCGTCAAGAAACTGCCACTGCGCCAGGTCGGGCCAGGCGGCGTGGAAGTACGACTGCAGCTCGCGCAGCGTCTTTGGCGCAATCGTGCAGGGCTGTTTACCCACCAGCGATTCCGGCTCGGCCGCCGTGCTCATCTGGCAGGAGAGGCAGAGTTCGCCATTGTGCGGATTGCTGACCGATGTGGCGGACAAAAGGCGATTTTTGGCTACCCCGGGCGTTAACAGCCAGTCGGTATCGCACCATATTGGCCTGCGCAGGCGAACCTGGCATTTTACATAACGCTCAGGGCGGTACAGCCGGGAGTGGGCATCGCGCTTCACGTCGAGCAGCGCGCGCATTCCGTGGACGCTCAGCTGTCCCCCGCCCATCTCACGCGCTGCCGCGAGGTCGAAGTGAATCGGGTTTTCGTCATCGGAAAACGCCGCCCACTGCCGCGCGTCGGCAAGGGTGTAGTGCAGCAGCGTCACGCGTGTTTCTCCAGCACCAGCGCGGCGTTCGCGCCGCCGAAACCAAAGCTCAGATTCAGCGCCCGATGTATCTCCCCCTGACGGTGCCCTTCAGCGATATAGTCAAGATCGCACTGCGGATCAGGCTGGGTTAAATGGGCCGTCGCAGGCAGTATCCCCGCCGCCATCGCCTGCAGGCAAACAATGGTCTCGAAGCTCCCTGCGGCGGCAATCAGATGCCCGGAGTAGGCTTTGGTGCTGGAAATCGGGATGCGGTACGCCTCGTCGCCCAGCGCCTTTTTCAGCGACTGCGTTTCGTTGAGATCGTTGAGCGGCGTGGAGGTGCCGTGGGCGTTGATGTAATCGAGGTCGGCAGGCTGGAGATCTGCGCAGCGCAGCGCCCAACGGATGGTCTGCTCGCGGGCTACGCAGTCCTCCGCCGGGGAGGTAAAATCCACCGCGTCGGAGAAATTAGCATAGCCGGTGACCTCCGCCAGGATCGTCGCCCCGCGCGCGAGGGCGCTCTCGCGCTCCTCCAGGCACAGCACCGCCCCGCCTTCCGAAAGCACGAACCCGCTGCGCTGCAGGCTGAACGGACAGCTGGCCCGCTCCGGCGACTCCGTTTCCCGGCTCAGCGCGCCGAGCACATCGATATTCCAGATCGCGCAAACGCTGTTTAGCGATTCCCCGGCGCCGGCGAGCAGCATGCTGGCGCGGCCAAAGCGAATCGCATCATAGGCCTCGCCGACAGCGATAGTGCCGGTGGCGCAGGCCGCGACCGGGGTATTTTGATAGCCGCGCAAATTCCACAGCTGGCTACAGGCGGCGGTGCTCACGTTGGGCATGGAAAAAAAGCAGCTAAAGGGCGAGGAGACGCCGGTTTTCTCAAACTCGGGTACCGCCAGATAGCTTTCATCCAGCCCTGCCCAGCCGGAGCCGATGATGGCGCCGCACATTAGCGGGTCATAAAACGCCGTGGGAGCTTCCCCCGCAAAGGCCATCGCCACCGCTTCCCGCGCGGCGGCCAGCGCCAGGCGCGCGTGACGCGGCAGACGCCGACGAATCGCGGCGGGAACTCCCTTGAGGCTGGGTTCATTCTCCACCTGACCGATAAAATGCGTGTGAATACCGTTCGCGGAGAGATCCACGTAGCGGTAGCCGCGTCGATAATCCATGATGGCCTGCCAGCTTTCGGCGGCGCTATCGCCGAGGGGAGTCACCGCGCCATAGCCGGTTATCACCACGCGATAAGGGGAGTTACTGTGGCTCATTCTGGGAAGTCCTCTGTTGCGGGTTAATGCCTCCCTGCGCCAGCCAAAGCTGCAAAGTGGCATAAAGATAGTCGTACTGGTTCTGCGCCAGGCTGTTCTGCACATCAAGCAGCGCGTCCTGGGCGTTCAGCAGAGTCTGATAATCCACCGCCCCTGAGCGGTAGCGGCTCCCGGTGAGCGCCAGACGCTGCTCGCCCAGCTGCAGCGTTTGCAGCAGACGATCGCGCTGCTCGTCGGCGTTAAGCCGCTTCTCCATCGCGTTGTCCACCTCCGACAGCGCGGTATAGGCGGTGCGGCGAAAGTTCACCGCCTCCTGCTGTACCTTCACGCTGGCCTGCTCCACGGTGAGCTGTACCGTGTTCCACTGGATAAAGGGCGCGGAAACGCTGCTGCCCACGGTGCGCAGCGGGTCGTTAAACCACTGGTGAAAGAGCTGGCTTCCGGCGCTCAGCGTTCCCTGCAGCGAGAGCGTGGGATAGAAGCTCAGCCGCGCGGCGTCTGAGCCCGCCAGCGCCGCCCGCAGGCGGGATTCCGCCGCCTGCAGGTCCGGACGGCTGGCGAGCGCGGCCAGCGGCGTGGCGTTGGCAATAGCGATATGCTGACGCACATCCAGCGCGGAGGACTCATCGGTGTGCTGAGCCGGCGGTCTGTTGAGCAGCAGCGCCAGCGCGTTACGGGAAATCGCCCGCTGCTGCTTCAGGCTCAGCAGCTGATTCTGCCGGCTGATGACCGTCTGCCGCGCCTGCAGCACATCGAGCAGGCCCACTTTACCCGCTCGCTGCCAGGACTCAATCTGCGCCAGCGTCTGCCTGGCGATATCCAGACTCGCCGCCTGATACGTCATTTGCTGGTTCAGCAGAGCGATGTTCCAGTACAGCTGCGCGGTAGTATCAATCGTCGACAGGATCGTCGCCCGGTAGTCCTGCTCGCTGGCTATCGCCTCCCATTCGCTCTGCTCCCGGATCCGCGCCAGCTTGCCCCACAGATCCAGCTCATAGCTCAGGGACAGTGAGGCGCTGTAGCTCTCCTGCGAACCGCCGCTGCTAAGCGGTTTTGAGTTACTGCCGGAGCCGTTGAGGCTCGCGTCGGGGCTGATATTGGTCCGGGTGAGCCCAGCGGAAATACGCGCCTGCTTAAGGGTTAAGGCGGCAGCGGCGAGATCGTTATTGCTTTCCAGCACCTGCCCCACCACCCGCGACAGACGTTCGTCGCCGAAACGGTCCCACCAGCGCTGCGCTTTCTCCTGCGAGCGCGCCATGCTGTCTCCCTCCGTCCGCTGCCAGTTCTCCGGCACCGACAGCAGCGGGCGCTGATAATCGCTGCGGGTTAAATTCCCGCAGCCCGTCAGCAATACAATTAACGGTAATAAAGTCAGCGGTCTCATTCGCGGGCCAGAGCCTCCGTCGGGTTCAGTCGCGCCGCGCGGCGCGCTGGAAAATAGCCAAACGTCAGGCCAATCAGGGCGGAAAAACCGCAGGCCATCGCTACCGGCAGCCAGGTGAAGACCATGGAAAACTCCTGCGTCAGCAGGGCAAACAGGTTACCGGCGACCCAGGAGCCCAATACCCCCGTCAGCCCGCCGAGCGCGCAGATCATCACCGCCTCAATTAAGAATTGATGCATGATGTCGCTGGGGCGAGCGCCGACCGAAAGCCGGATGCCAATCTCATGGGTGCGTTCGGTAACGGAAACCAGCATGATGTTCATGACGCCAACGCCGCCAACCAGAAGCGAGATGGCGGCAATCGCGGTGATCAGCAGCGACATGGAGTCAGAGGTTTTTTGCAGCGCGTTGGCGAGCTGTTCGTCGGTCTGGACAAAGAAATCTTTTTTGCCGTGCTCACGGATAAGATGCCTTTCCGCCCGCCGCGCCGCGTCCTGCGGCGACAGCGTTTCCTGAAAGCGCAGCGTGAGCGCCTCCAGCGGTTTGTCCCCGGAAATCCGCTGCAATAAAGAGGTATAGGGGATCCAGGCCGACATAAATCCGCTGACCACCTTCGGTCCCGGCTTGCTGGCGATGCCGATCACCCGCCACGGCGCGCCGGCGATTTGCACAATTTTACCCAGCGGATCTTCATTACCGGGAAACAGCGTCTCTTTGCTGGTTTCATCCAGCACCAGCACCGGTTCACGATCGTCGACATCGCGGTGGGTAAAACCGTTGCCGTGAAGGAAACGAATGCCCTGCAGTGAGAAATAATCGGCGGAAACCCCGGAAAGAATAATCGAGGAATCAAACCCCTGGCGCACCGCGGTCGTCATGCTCGAGACGATCGGCGACACCCCAAGCACCCACGACTGTTTGCCGAGGCTGGCGATATCATCCAGCGACAGCGCCCGCTCCATATCCGGACGCTTGCTGCCCCAGCCGGTGCCGGGGCGGATTTCGAGCGTGGTATTACCCAGTTTGCCTATCTCGTTCATGATGCTCTGCCGGGCGCCTTCCCCCACCGCCATGGAGGAAACCACGGACGAAATGCCGATGATAATCCCCAGCATCGACAAAAAGGCGCGCATACGATGCCCCAGCAGCGACCGCCATGCCATCCGTACCGACTCTCCGATACTGCGCGACAGCGAGGCCCGGCCGTTATCCTGTACCGCGGGCAGCCGCGGAATGCCGCGATTATCACGCGCGCCGTGGGTGCTATCGGCGACCACCTGCCCATCGCTGATCTCGACGATCCTCTGGGCCTGCTGCGCTACCTCGCGATCGTGGGTCACGATAATCACCGTATGCCCGTCAGCGTTCAGCTGGTGCAGAACATCCATCAGCGCCCGGCCGCTGACGCTATCCAGCGCCCCGGTGGGTTCATCGGCAAGAATAATCTGCGCGCCGTTGATCAGCGCCCGACAGACGCTGACCCGCTGCTGCTGGCCGCCGGAAAGCTGCGCGGGTTTATGCGCCAGGCGCGCGTCAATGCCCAGCTTTTCCGCCAGCAGCGCAATGCGCGCCTGGCGCTCAGCGGCGGGCATCGCGGTATAGAGCGCAGGGATGGCAATATTCTCTTCCGCCGTCAAATAAGGCATCAGGTGATAGCGCTGAAAAATAAATCCCAGCCAGCGGCTGCGCAGCTCCGCCAGCGCCGCGCTGTCGGCCTGATGGGTGGCGATGCCGTTGATATATACTTCACCGCTGCTGGGTTTATCCAGACAACCGATAATATTCATCAGCGTCGATTTACCCGAGCCGGAAGCGCCCATAATCGCCACCATCTCGCCGGGCATAATGGTCAGAGAGATGGATTTCAGCACCGGAATCAGTTGCGTCCCGGCAACAAAATGACGCGTGACGTTGTTCAGCAAGATTAACGGCTCAGCCATCAGACGGACCCCGCATCCTGCGGGATCACCACCCGCTCACCGGGCTGTAATCCTTCAAGAACCTGCGCATACTGGCGGTCGTTAATCCCGATGCGGATGGTGCGCTCCTCGCTGCCGTTCTCCTTTTGCACCACGACCAGGTAGCGCTCATCCCCGAGCGAACGCCCCAGCGCGGCAACCGGCACGCGCAGCGCATCTTTCACCTGCGCGATGCGGATAAACACCTGGGCGGTCATCGAGGTTTTCAGCAATCGCTGGCGATTATCCACCTCGAAGGTGCCGTTATAGTAAATGGCGCTGCTCTGCTGGTTACCGGCAGACGCGCCGGCGTTTTGTTCCTCCAGCGCCTCCTGCGGCGCGGGCTGGACATAGCCAAGCTCCCCTTCATAACGGGTTTGCGGGTCGGCAATGACGTAAAACCATAGCGGCTGTCCCGGATGGATTTTCTGGATATCGGCTTCGGAAATGCGGGTTTGGACCTGGACTTTATCGAGATCGGCGAGCACCAGAATCGTGGGCGCAATTTGCGAGGAGACGATGGTTTGCCCTTCGCGGGTCACGATGCCCAGCACTTCGCCATCCATAGGCGCGAGAATGCGGGTATAGCCGAGGTTGGCGTTGGCGGTCTGCACGCTCATTTCCGCCTGCACAATCTGCGCCTCATTCACCGCTATCTGCTGAACCTGCGCGGCATACTGCGCCTGCGCCTGTTCAAGGTCGCTGCTCACGCCGGAGCCGTCGCGGCTCATGGCCTGCTCGCGCGCCAGCGCTTTGCGGTACTGCACCAGCGTGGCCTCAGAGGCCTGCTTTTGCGCTCTGGCGCTGGCCAGCTGCGCGGTAGCGTTGCGTAAGTCGGAAAGCTGCAGCGTCGGGTCGATTTCGGCTAACAGCTGCCCTTTGCGCACCCGCTCGCCCTGGCGCACGTACAGCTTACGCAGCTGGCCGCTGACCTGCGCGCCGACGCTCACCTGGACGGCAGGTTTGATAATCCCGCTCGCCAGCACGACCTTTTCGATATCCCCGCGATCGAGCGTAACGGTATCAATCGACTCGGTCTGTGCCGGAAATGAGCGCTGATAGTAAACGGCGGCAACAATGGCCAGCATAGCGACCAGCGCAAACAGCCACGTTTTACGGCGGCGTAAAAATGCTCTTCTCATTGCTCCACCTCTCCCTGTGTGATATCGCGCAGCTTGCCTTCCTTCAGGCGATAAACCCGCGTGAAATGATGCAGGATCTGCTCGCTGTGGGTCACGACGATCAGCGTCTTGCCCTGTTCGCGGCAGTGCTGGCACAGCGCGAGGATCGCCGTTTCCGCGGTTTCATCATCAAGATTGGCGGTCGGCTCGTCGAACAGCAGTATGGGCCGGGTGCTGTAGAGCGCCCGCGCCAGCATCAGCCGCTGACGCTGGCCCAAAGAGAGCGCCGAGTGGCTCTCGCGGATCAGCGCCTCCATTCCTCCCGGCAGCGCCTGAACCACCGGCCCCAGCGCCATTTTTTCGACCAGCGCCTCCACTCGCCCGCGATCGCTGTCGCTGTACCACGGATCAAACAGGGTGATGTTTTGCAGCACCGAGGCGTTGAACAGGATGTCTTCCTGACTCTGTAACCATACCTGCGACGCCAGCTGCTGCGCGCTCACCTCGTCGTTGTTCAGCAAAATTCGCCCATGCTGCGCGGAAAAAAGCCCTGCCATCAGCCGCAGCAGGGTGCTTTTTCCGGCGCCGGAATCACCCACGATCGCCAGCCGATCGCCGGGCTCCAGGATGAGATCAACGGCATTGAGTACCGGACGCTGCGGGTTGTAATGAAAGCTCACCTGCTCGAACGTCAGCCGCGGAACCGCTTCACCGCTGAGCGGAGCAAACTGGGGCGCAGCAGGCTCATGGCGAGTGAACAGGCCCTGAGCGCGGGTATCGATCACGTGCAGCTGTGATTTACGGATCACGGCATAAAATATCCGCGTGACGTAGGAGGTAAAAATCTGTCGTAAAAAGCTGTAGGCAAAAAAGTCGCCCAGTGAGATAAGCTTTGCGTGCACCAGCGGCAGCACCACCAGCATGAAAACCACCATCTCAAGGCTACCGGTCAGCTGGTACAGTCCCTCTTTGACCTGCTGATAGACTTTCTGCCGCTGGAGGCAGGTGAAAAGGTCATGAGACAGACGGGCAAACTGCGCTTTACGCTGCGTTTCCAGCCCGGCGGTTTTGATGGTTAACACGCCCTGAAGCGTTTCCATAAAAAAGTCATTCAGCGTCGCGCTTTTCAGCTGCAGCTGCTGCGTATACCAGCGGTCGCGGAAAATGGCCCAGACGCTAATCAGCCCCATCGCCACAATACCCACGGCGGAAATCAGCGCCAGCACCGGGGAGATCCAGAACATAATGCCGATCGCGATAACGCAGATGATCCAGTCCGAGCGGAGCCCGTTATCCAGTTCGATTTTTTGCAGCATCCCCCCCTGCCAGGCGATAAAACGGCTGAAAACGTCCCCCGGCGCGCGTTTTTCAAAAAAACGCAGCGGATTATTCAGCAGGCGGGAAAAACCGATATCGCTCTTAAGCAGGACAAAGCGGCGAATAAATCGCTCGCTAATCACCCTGACGCCCAGCGCCAGCAGCGTGGATACAACAAAGGCGAGGATGAACCATAAATAAGGAAACTGCGTATTCTGAACGTCAGAGAAGGCCTGGTTGATCGCCCGGCTGACCATCGTCGGCATTAAAAACAGGGTGAGCGACACCAGGAAGGTCAAGAGCATCAGCTTATAAATGCCCGGTACCGCCGCGGTCTCCTTCAGGTTCATCGCCCCCGGCATCTCCTGCTGCGCGCCGGCAATAACCGGGTCCGGGCCGGCAATTGCGCCGGGCGACTCTTCCAGGATCAGCGCATAGCCGCTAATCTCTTTTTTTAATGCCGAGAAAGGCAGCCACTGCTGGCCAATCGCCGGATTCATGACGCAGACGTAATCCCCTTTTCGCCAGGCCAGCAGAACATAGTGGCTGGCGCCGTAGTGCAAAATGGACGGGAACGGCAGCGCATGAAGCTCTGAGTGATCGAACAACACCGGCGCGGTGGCAATGCCGATCTGCTGCAGGATAACGGATAAATCGCTCAACGATGTCCCATGATCGGATGCCGGGAAAATTTCCCGCAAAGCCGGCAGCGAGCACGGAATATTCTGGGTTTGCGCCAGCATCGCAATACAGGAGAGGCCGCATTCATTGGTCTCTTCCTGGAAAACCATATCAGGAATAATCTTTTTCATGATGATGCATCAGTGATTAATAAAATAGAGCGAATGGCTGTGCCACAAAAGCCAATCCTGCGGATAATCGCGCAGGGTGTTTTCAATAATCGGCGGCAGATTGGCCGCGACCTCTTTTGGCGACAGCGGGGAATAGATTTTTATTTTTATCCCGTGCTGATAATAGAGGTGATAAAAAACCACCTTCGCCGATACGATGCGAGAAAATCGCTGTACTCCGCTATGTAATTTCGCCGGGCGGCCAAATAGCCGGCAGCTTATTTTCCCGGACTGCGCTTCCGGGGTCTGCACGGTGTAATCGGCAGGAATGTCGGGGAAAATAATCATATTTTCCCGCCCTGCCGATACATTAGTCATTAACGCCATAAGCTCGCTAGCCAGCGATGTATTATCCTGGTGGATTGAGCAATAAGAGAGCGCGACGCCGCCCATTTTACGGCTGGCGACGGTGTAGCTTTCCGCGCTGGAAGAGACCACTACGCTGGCTTTGCCCGGCGTCACGCCGGCTCCGACCATCGCCGCTAAGATATCGGAAACGCAGTGCAGCGGCGCAAGGACGACCGGCGTCTTTTGCGCCGCCAGGGGAGCGACAACGGCGTCAAGCTCTCGCGTGCATGCCTGCATCTGGGCCAGGGTGGCCGGGTGCTGTCCCCAGGTCGCCCCTATCTCCAGCAGCTGGCGGCGCATGGCTATCCATCCGGCATCGATTCGGCCCTCGACGCCCGTCAGGCAGCGGTAGTTTTGCGTCGCCACGGCAGTGCGGCCACGGTACTGTCTGCCCAGCAGCCGCAGCCGACACAGCGCGCGAATCGCCAGCAGCAGCAGCGGCATCGGGGTAAAACGCATGACTCTACGCACCGCTTTTTGGCCGTAGCCGGTAAGAGGCCGGTAGCGCCAGCTCAGCTGCGCGGACCATTTTCTTACGCTGAAGAGGCTCCAGACGATGAGAAAGCGCGCCACGCTTACTCCTTATCCTGGGTTAACAGCTGGCGCAAATAGTCGGCAAATTCAGGAAACTGACGATCCTTCGCCACTACGTATTTCTTATTCACAATAAACAGCGGCGTCGCGTTAATGTCATAAAGCTCGGTGATTTTCGCCATATATTCCAGACGTTCGGCCACGGCCTGACTTTGGCGTAGCTGATGGTATTTATCGACATCAATACTATTCTTTTTCAGCCAGCCATTAAGCGTTTCCTCATCGGCTAAATTAACCCCGCGGGTCATTACCGCGTTAAATGCCTGGTCGCGCGTCTGGCGCTCAATACCCATAACTTCAAGGGTCGCAAAAACCGGCGCAAAGACCGCCAGGCCGTTATTCTCGCCAGTAATATGGATAACTTCAAAAGTGCTATCCGCGGGTAGCGTGGCGGCGAATTTTTCGATCTCTTCCTCGTTCGATGCGCAGTAGTGACAGCCATAGGACATCACTTCAATAATGCTTTTCTCATTTTTTATTGGGCTACTGGCAACGGTTGCGCTGTCAATTTCCCGCAGGGCGGAAGGCTGACTGCTATCCAGTGAAAATGTATTAAACACAAATATGTGATAGCACAGCACGGTAATTAGCGACGAAATTAACGCCACCAGAAACGTATAGCCAACGGCGGTAATAGGTTTTATCTTCATTTGATACCAGGCTCGTGAAAATAGCGGAGAAATACATGGAGGGTTCCCCCTCCATGTATCACATCAGTGATTAATAACGGGCGCTATTTGGCACGACGCACATGCTGTCCGGCGCATCTTTCATGCTAACGGTTGAACCGTGCTTATCCGTACAGGTGGTCACTTGTTTACAGGTAGAAACACCGCCAACGACCACTGTCTCGTAAGAGCTTGTGCAAGTTTCTTTGCAGCAGCCGCCAATAATAGTTGACGCTTCAATCATACTTAATTTTTGCATTTGTTAGATCCTTAACTATTTATATTGAAATGTATTTTTCTTACACTTACCTACTGGCTTAGCTCTCTGCCAGTAATTCTGTCGATGTTAGACTTTGTACGCTGTTATACGCAGGGGGTGGCGACGATACATTTGAAAATATTAAACAGCTCTACGTTATTTTTAGCATTTAACTTTTTCATCAGGCCCCGTTTGCAGCGGCTCAGTCGACGAACATCAATTTTTTGCTCAGAGGAAATTTGCGACAATGACTTCCCTTTGAATATTTCTTCCATTAACCACCAGTCATCGCTGGAGATACTGTTATTAAAATCCCGGGCTAACCACTTCTGTCGGGTATAATTAATTAGCGAGCGGCTATAAAATATTTTCTTTGCCACCATCGAATCAGCGCCTTCAATGAATTTGAAAAAATTCTCCAGCGATTCATTTTTTAATAACCAGCTCGCCTCCGGGAGCAGCGAATGCAGTGCAAAAAACAGAGAAATATTATTTTCTCCTAATAAAATCACCAGCTGCTGATTTTCCCGGCAGTAGTACTCTTTAATGGTGTATAGCGCATTAAAGCGTTCGTCCGGCAAACTGTCGACATCGCAGAGCACCCAGCGCAGCTCCTCTTTCTGCTTCGGCAGACGCAGCGTATTAATCAGCTGAGAGAACTGGTCGAGCCTTGAGAAAGCGCAGTCGCCGTCATGCGCGGCAAGATCGTCAACCAAAGAACGTACGCCTTCTGAGAAAAAGATATTTTTATCGTAGAGAAAGAAACGGCGGCTCATTTATCATCATCCTTGATCTATTCTACTGGTAATTAAGGGTGTAATACGCTGTTGCCTGGAAGGCACCGGTCTGCAAGGTTTTGTTACTCAAGGCGTCCGGTTCCCCTTCAACAAAAGCTTTAAAATTTAACTGCATGGTGGCATCGGAAATGGCGACCGCGGTTGTTGGCGTATTGAGTGAAATCGCCGTGCCGTTACTCTCTTCAAAACCAATGCCAATACCGCTGGCGGAATTTGGCGCTACCGGCGTAATCGCCAGACGGTCGCTCATATTGGCATTTTCCGTCCCGCTAAAGGTTACGGTAACGGAATTAAAAACATCGGTACTGCAATCCTTAAGCTCAATCACAAACGCTTTGGGCTGTGATTTGCTCTCCGCATAGAGCGTACGGGTTGAAATCTGGCCAAAATCCACGGCGATATTTTTGGATGAAGGAACGATACTGCAGCCATGGGCCGCGACGGTGCCTTTGAAGGTTAAGTCGCCGCCGATCAGTTCCCCGCTGGCGTACGCCGGCGCGGCCGCCGACAGTAAGCCCAGAAGTACCATAGATGCGATAAATTGACGCATGCTGCCCCCTTACTGAAACTCAGCGACCACGGTGGCCGATGCCTGGAAATCCCCTTCGAGAACATTGGTCCCGGCATTGGCAATCGGCGCGGCGGTCAGATTCCAGGTTCCCTGATTATTATTAAAACCCGGCACGTCATAAAATCTATTCGCGGCCACTAAACTACCGCCTGAATCTTTCAGAATAATGCCAAGATTGGATCGATCGACGGCGCCGGTGGTCCCTAAATAATCGCTATTAAAACTGGCGGTATTGGCCTGCTGAATACCCAGACGAATATTTAAATTACCGTTCGCGAAACTTCCCCCTTCGCACTTCACCTGAATCGGCACGGGCCGGCTGTAATTATTGCCATTTAGCAGCGAACCCGAACTGGGGATGGTATCAAAATCAACGACGATCGGTGTACCTGAGTTGACAATGCATTTATCCGGAACGGTAATGACCCCGGAATTAATCGAGACAATCGACATTGGAGTGCTGCCCATTCCTGAGCTATAGTTCCCCAGGCGGCCGTAAAGCTTGGCGATTTCTGTACCCAACAGGTTAACGCCGTTGACAATAGGCTTAGTAATCATAAACGTTACCCGCCCCTTGGCGCCGGACTCAAAGTTATTAAATTGGGTGGTTGGCGGAACGCATTTATTCTGAAAGGCGTTATTCGATTCATTATAAAAAGGTACCGCAAAATAATCCATGCGCTGACCACGGATATAAATTTCAATTTTAACATCCATATAATCATTGAGCTTTAAATAGCCCGGCGCGCTTCCCTGCTGCATCAGCGAGGCGGTCGCAGAGTAATAAATCGCCTGATTTTCCATGGAAATGGTACAGCTGGCTATACCAGAATATTGCCCGCCCAATGAAAATTCATAAGGAATCGTTGCCCCTATGCTGTTATTGGTAATATCCTGATTGACCACGTCAATATTATACATTTTAGGTCCGCCGACCGGCGTGATTTCCCCTTCAATCGCCGCGCTGGCGTCAAGGGATAATAAGCCGCCGCAGAGTAAAAGCGTGACGCAAGATTTTCGCCCGATAACCATCGTCGTCATCAGAGATACTCCATTTTTAAACGTAGCAGTCCGCTAAAGTTGCCCGCGGTCACGTTTCGTCCGGTTGACTCCAGCACGGCAATAAACGTCAGGCTGCTATCGCCGGTTTTCACAATAAACGGCGGCTGCGTTTGATTAATATCCAGCGCCCGTTCTTTGACATCCAGCAGGCGAATACCGGCTCCTGAGGTGCTGCCGGTCAGGCGCAGCAGCTGGCGATTATGTTCATCCGATTCGCCGATAAAAGTGAGCTGAACCGCCTGCTCGCCGGTGGTGTAGAGATGCTTGCTGTTGCCCGTCGTCCGTGAGGCGATGCTGTCGCGCGCCTGCGAGGCGCCTTTCAGGCAATCTCTGAGTTCGACGCGAACCAGCACCGGCTGGCTCCTGTCGCCGGCCTGATGAAAACGGCGGGCGCTGATTTCACCCATCTCGATAATCTGCAGGCGGCTCTGCGGCGCCAGCACGCAAGGCGAGGCATAAACGGAGCCATTGAATATCACGTTACCGCCATCTTCCCCCTGATGATCCCGGTTATAGTGCTGTGGCTGTAGCGGAATATCAGCGTCGGCCAGCGCTGGCATACTGATACCGAATACAAACAGTGCTAATAGCGATAGACGCGTTTTCATCATCAGGTTCCTCTTTAATTACCCTTGCTGCGATGGCGGCAGCGCTTTACAGGTATTTCCTTCACAGCGATATTTCAGCTCCGGATGACCGCCATAATCATTCACATACATCATGGCGAAATCTCGCACGCTGCCGTCGGTTACGCTGAATTCCATGCTCGACTTCGGCGCAATCATAATCCCCGGAAACTTAGTGATTTTTTCACCCTTAACGCGGGACAAGCTAATAATGGTGATGTAATAGGGCGTCGGGTTTTGCGCGGTCATCTTATTGCCGCTCTTTTGAAAGACGACCTGGTCCTGCCAAATCTCGCTTTTGCTTTTGGGAATAATGGCCGTCGGGCGGTAAAATAATTTAATCCGCGACTGCATGGCTAACTGCAGGACATTCGCTTTATCCGGCTTGGGCGGGATTTCGCGCACGCTTAAATAAAACAGGCTTTCCCGATCCTGCGGCAGCTGGTTAATACCGTCAGTTTTGGTGACCCGAGCCACCCCTTTTTGCCCGCCGTTAATCCGCTGTAAAGGCGGCAGCACCACCAGCGGAGAGGTAATCTTGTTGCCCTTGCTGTCCTCAACCCACGATTGCGCGAGGAAAGGAATATCCGGGCTGGTGTTGGTTAAATTCGCGCTCGCCGAGCTGTCTTTACCGGTGATGATAAGACGCGTGCGATCCAGCGAAACCCCTGCCTGAGCGGTACCGCTTACCGCCGTCAGCATCACAACGCCCATCCAGCAGAATTTGTTGCTTGTTATGCTCATTTTTGGCCTTTTATTACTGTCACTGTCATTTACACGGCAATAGCGCGGCTGTCGAACGACGCACAATGGTCGGCGGGATGGCAATCTGGCACTGCTTTTTCCCGCTCCACACTACGCTTAGCAGCTCCTGAGGATTCACCCCCGCCAGCCATCCCTGGCCACCTTCCATAATCATGGAGACGCTCACGCCATCGCCGTTGATAACCTCCGCGCCGAACGGTGGATAGGTACCGTCAGCCAGGCGAATAATCCCCATCATTTTTTCTCCCTTCGCCATGCCAAAGGTCTGATAGCCAATGGCGCCTTCGGTCAGCGTGGCGGTGCTGATGGCTTTTGCCGGTTCGATGGATTCCGACATCGCATCGACATCAACACGGGTATCAAAGCTGTTGTAGCTCACGATGTCCGGAATAACGGCAATGCCGAAATTGTTGGTTCTTGATTTACCGTCATTGAGCGGAACGTCGCCGATACCGTTGGTATTCACCATCACGCGCGCCGTGTTGAGCGTCGCGCCGCTGTTGTGGATCGCCGCCCCGTGCCGGGTAGCGGTAAAGCCGCCGCGCAGGGTGCTGCTCAGGGAAACGTAGTGATCCTGCTGATAGCTGGCGTTGCTGTTGATTTCGGCATACTGCGAGCGGCGCTGATAGTAGCCGTCGACGTTGGCATAGCCGCTCTGGCTCGCCCCGGCACGCAGTCGCCACAGGTTGTTGTAGTCGCTGCTGTCGGTGTACGAGAGCATCGGGCTGGTTTTGCCGTTATTGGTCTGTACGTCGAGACCGCTCCATTTGCTATCGCCAACGGGAATGGAAAGCGAGAAAGCAATAGAGTCGTCTTTACGCCCTTCGTAATCGGAACGGTAGGCCGAAATATTGGTGGTGATCCCGCGAATATTACCGACGTTAAACGAGCGCCCTAACGAGATGCCGTAGCGATCCTGGCTGCTTCGATTCCAGTAATTCTGGTGGGTATAGGTCAGAAAGACGGTAGTCGCTTTGCCTGGCTCATCGGCCCAGAACGTTTTATTCCCGGTGATGGTATAGACTTCTTTTTCACGCCCAAGGCTGTCGTAACCCTCGTAACGCTCGTTGAGATATTGCGAGAAAGAGCGGAAATCTTCCTGAGAGAAGCGATAGCCGGCGAAGGTAATTGAACTGTTATATTCGTCGAACGTTTTCGCATAGCTCAGCTTAAACGAGGTGCCTTTAAGCCGCTTCTGGTTTGACTGCTGGCTGTAGGATTCGGTGGCGTCCAGCGAGAGTGCGCCCAGTACGCTGAGATCGCGACCAATACCGGCGGAGACCGCGGTATATTCCGCTCCTGCGCTTTGTAAACCACCGTACAGCGACCAGGCGTTGGTTATCCCCCAGGAGAAATCACCGGAAGCGAAACCTGGTCCCTGAATTTTATGGTTATAGCGGGACGGCGCGCCGACAGCCACGTTGTAGCGCACGTAGCCGGGACGCGTAAGGTAAGGAATGTTGGCGGTGTTAACCTGGAACGTCGAAATGGAACCGTCCTGCTCCTCCACCTGAACATCCAGCGTACCGCGCACCGAGCTGCGTAAATCCTGAATGTTAAACGGCCCGGCGGGAACCGTCGTTTCATAAATAATGCGCCCGCTCTGCTTCACCGTCACTTTGGCGTTGGTCTTGGCCAGGCCGCGAATTTCCGGCGCGTAGCCCTGCAGGTTTGGCGGCAGCTGACGCTCATCGCTGGCGAGATTAAGCCCGGTAAAGCGCACGGTGTCGAAGACCTGAGAATCAAGGTAGATCTCCCCTGCCGTCAGCTTTGCCGCCATCATCGGCAGCGGACGGTAGGCGTAGATCTGATTCATGTCGAAATCAAATTGATGCGTCGCGCTGTAATAGCTGGTCTGATATTCGCCGCGCAAACGCCAGCCGCCGAGGTTAAACCCGGTCTGGCCGTATCCGCTCAGGGTGGTGTAATCTTCATGCATATCAAGCTGGCGGGTATATTGCCCGGTCAGACTGTAGTCGAGCAAAAACCCACCGATGCCCTGGTCCCAGCGCTCCGGCGGCGTCCAGTTCGGATCGTTGTATTTCATCCACGCCTGCGGGACGGTGATGTCCAGCACCCCGGCGTAGTTGCTGAGCTTAGCCCCAGGAAGGCTCAGCAGGTCATAGCAATCGGCAAACGGCTGCGCGACCTTTTTCTGCGCTTCTTCTTTCAACGCCAATCTGGCAAGAATTTCGCCGTTAATGCAGGCCTGGGTATGCTTCTGGTCCTTAGAAGCCAGATAGCGAACCTTTTGCTGCCCGACCGCCTGGCCATTTATTTTAATATCTAATAAGTACTCGCCCGGCGGGACATAGTTGTCGGTGGCAAAACGGGTTAAATCGATATTGTCGCGATCGGCGGCATCCAGTACGTCGGTATTGAATTCCACGTCGGTTGAGGCACAAGCCATAGAAGCACAGCAGAAAAAAAGCATCTGAGAGAGGATTATTTTTATTTTTAGTTCTGCTGACATGACTATTCATCCCGAATCATTCAGTAAAATATCGTGCGCGGTAAACAAGCTACAACAGCAATAGCTGGCTTGCGTCTAGTTGTAATCCATATAAAAACGAGTGACGGCGTAAAAATCCCCAGCCTTAATATGTTGCTGAACCGGAACCAGCGAAGCGGTGAATTTCAGCGTATTATTCTCATCACTTAGCAGATATCCCGAGGAGGGTTCTCCAAAAGTTAAAAGTTCCCCACGGCGATCGCGAATCTGTATACCAAACCCCTTTCCTTCCCCATCCGGAATTAATACGGTCGGGTCCTGCGATGACGCATTGCCGGTAAAAGTAATCGTGGCATAAGCACCGGGCGTTGATTGATTTTCGCTGCCGTAAGATGCGCAGCCCACTAAGCGCACCAGAAAAGGCCGGACGAGCTTGCCTTCTTGATCCATATTAATATCGCGAGCGGATATGTTGCCGAAATCCACCCATAGCTCCCGCGAGCTGGGATCAATATCGCAGGCGGCAGCAACCAGCTCCCCCGAAAGCGCCAGCTGTCCGGGCGTAAAATTAGTACTCGAAGCATGTCCGGAAAAGAGTAATACCGATACGAATAGCGCCATCAGTCTCTTTTTCTCTGTATCCTTAACCATACTCAGAATTCCATATTATCGGGTACACCATCCAATATCGCGGGGAGAAACCTCCCCGCGAGCGATAACTCAAAATCGATTATTGATAATCGATAGTGAAATTGATCGTTGACTGGAATGCACCCGCGGTTACGGTAGTGGTTGAACCGCTCGCTGCCGCTTCCGCTTTCAGGAAGGCCACGAAAGGAATGGTGTTAGTACCATCGACCAGGGTGACCGGCGTGGTCTGCGCGCCCCAGGTCACAGTCTGGCTAGCGCTATCTTTCAGGCCGATACCTGCACCAGATGCGGTACCAGAAGTAAAGGCAGCCAGAGTAGGATCGTTCGGGTTAACCGAAGTCGGGGTATAGGAAACAACGGCGCTGCTGGCGATGGTGGTATCGCAGTACTGCAGCTCGATGTTTTTGGTTTCAGTTGCCTGACCACCGCCTTGCAGCAGGGAAACTGGAACCTGACCAAAATCAACGGTTACCGGGCTGGACGACGGCGCTAAACCACACGCGGTATTCACCAGCTCACCCTGAAGCTCAATCTGACCATTAGTGGTATCAGCCAGTGCAGACATTGAGCCGAGAGCAGCAGTTAATGCCACAGCCATAGCAACTTTATTCAGTTTCATAGAAAATTCCTGCGTTATAAATTTTTATCCTAAAGAGTAAGGAGCTATAAAATTGCTGAGTTATACTCTCATAACAATTTGCAGCCCTCCGCATCACCGAAAAATCCGTTTCAATAATTAGACTATTAATTAATATTAATAATTTAATTAAAGCCAGATCCCCTGGTCGACAAAAATACTAACAAATCATTTTTTAGGTAAAAAGAGATACATTTACAAAGGAATTAAAAAAAGATTTAACCTCGCGAACAATGCCACCATAGGAAATTAACTCGCAGAATGCTGAGATATATCCTAAAAACAAATTACGACAGGTAATTAATAGAGGATAAACGAAAGATGTTGATGGTAAGAGAATTGTAACATAGATCACATTTTATTAACAAAGACCCTTTTCTTCTATACGCAATAGTGAAAAGCAGGTGGAATAAGGGAAATAACGCGAAGCGTACGGCACCGGTGAAAAACGGATTTCTCTCCGTCTATACCATCGACCTGCATTCGCCAGTATAGCCTTTTTCCGCTGCGACCTCCCCCTCCGGCATACCGCCGCTGCTTCTTGTTTTCCTGACCTGAAGACTCCGTTATCATGCGGCTCATGAGTCAATAAACAGAAATGCACAGTTTCACGGGAACCGATGAGCGATAGCGCGACGTCATGAAAACAATAAACTCCGCTAACTCATTAAAACTTCAGAAAATGGACAGCAAAAACTGATGAGTACACTAGAGAATCTTGACGCCCACACCCCGATGATGCAGCAGTATCTCAAGCTGAAAGCCCAGCACCCGGAGATTCTGCTGTTTTACCGGATGGGTGATTTTTACGAACTGTTCTATGACGATGCGAAACGCGCATCGCAGCTGCTGGATATCTCGCTGACGAAGCGCGGCGCCTCCGCGGGCGAACCGATTCCGATGGCCGGGATCCCCCATCACGCGGTAGAGAACTATCTGGCTAAGCTGGTTAATCAGGGCGAGTCGGTGGCCATTTGCGAACAGATTGGCGATCCGGCAACCACCAAAGGGCCGGTTGAACGCAAAGTCGTCCGCATTGTGACCCCGGGTACCATCAGCGATGAAGCGCTGCTGCAGGAGCGCCAGGACAATCTGCTGGCCGCCATCTGGCAGGACAGTAAAGGTTTTGGCTACGCCACCCTCGATATCAGCTCCGGACGTTTTCGCCTGAGCGAACCCGCTGACCGCGAAACGATGGCGGCTGAGCTCCAGCGCACCAACCCCGCCGAGCTGCTGTACGCGGAGGATTTTGCCGAGTCGTCGCTGATTGAGGGCCGCCGCGGTCTGCGCCGCCGTCCGCAGTGGGAATTTGAAATCGACACCGCGCGCCAGCAGCTCAATCTCCAGTTCGGCACGCGCGATCTGGTTGGTTTCGGCGTTGAAAACGCCCCGCGCGGCCTGTGCGCCGCCGGCTGCCTGCTGCAGTACGTCAAAGATACCCAGCGCACGTCATTGCCGCATATCCGCTCCATCACGATGGAGCGCCAGCAGGACAGCATCATTATGGATGCGGCCACGCGCCGCAATCTGGAGATCACCCAGAACCTGGCCGGCGGCTTTGATAATACGCTGGCCTCGGTGCTCGACTGCACCGTGACCCCCATGGGCAGCCGTATGCTTAAGCGCTGGCTGCATATGCCGGCGCGCGACACCGCCGTGCTGGTAGAGCGTCAGCAGACCATCGGCGCGCTGCAGGAACATTACACCGAGCTGCAGCCGGTACTGCGCCAGGTCGGCGACCTCGAACGTATTCTGGCGCGCCTGGCGCTGCGCACCGCCCGCCCTCGCGATTTAGCCCGTATGCGTCACGCTTTCCAGCAGCTGCCGGCACTGCGCGCGATGCTGGGGGACGTCGACTGTGCGCCAGTACAGCGGCTCCGGGAAAAGATGGGGGAATTTAGCGAGCTGCGCGAACTGCTGGAACGGGCGATTATCGAGGCGCCGCCGGTACTGGTTCGCGACGGCGGCGTTATCGCCCCCGGCTATAACGCGGAACTCGATGAGTGGCGCGGCCTGGCCGATGGCGCGACCGATTACCTCGACAGACTGGAAGTTCGCGAGCGCGAGCGTCTGGGGCTGGACACGCTGAAGGTAGGCTACAACGCCGTCCACGGCTACTACATCCAGATTAGCCGCGGTCAGAGCCAGCATGCGCCGATCCACTACGTCCGTCGCCAGACCCTCAAGAACGCCGAGCGCTATATTATTCCTGAGCTGAAGGAGTATGAAGACAAAGTGCTGACCTCCAAAGGGAAGGCGCTGGCGCTGGAAAAGCAGCTGTACGATGAACTTTTCGATATGCTGCTGCCGCATCTTGGCGACCTGCAGCAGAGCGCCAGCGCGCTGGCGGAGCTCGATGTGCTGGTGAACCTCGCCGAGCGCGCGGAGACCCTCAACTACTGCTGCCCGACTTTTAGCGATAAGCCGGGTATTCGTATCAGCGAAGGCCGCCATCCGGTGGTTGAGCAGGTTCTGAAAGAGCCGTTCATCGCTAACCCGCTGCACCTCGCCCCGCAGCGGAGAATGCTGATTATCACAGGTCCGAATATGGGCGGTAAAAGTACCTATATGCGTCAGACCGCGCTGATCGCCCTGCTGGCGTATATCGGCAGCTACGTTCCGGCGGAAAAAGTCGATATCGGCCCCATCGATCGTATTTTCACCCGCGTCGGCGCGGCGGATGACCTGGCCAGCGGCCGCTCAACCTTTATGGTAGAGATGACCGAAACCGCCAATATTCTGCATAACGCCACCGAGCATAGCCTGGTGCTGATGGATGAAATCGGTCGTGGCACCTCGACCTACGATGGCCTGTCGCTGGCGTGGGCCTGCGCGGAAAATCTGGCGAACAAGATTAAGGCCCTGACCCTGTTTGCCACCCACTACTTCGAGCTGACCCAGCTGCCGGAGAAAATGGAAGGCGTGGCCAACGTCCATCTTGATGCTCTGGAGCACGGCGACACCATCGCCTTCATGCACAGCGTGCAGGATGGCGCGGCCAGTAAGAGCTACGGTCTGGCGGTTGCCGCGCTGGCCGGTGTGCCGAAAGAGGTGATTAAACGCGCGCGGCAGAAGCTGCGCGAGCTGGAAAGCATTGCGCCGAGCGCTGCCGCCACGCAGGTGGACGGTACCCAGATGTCGCTGCTTTCCGCTCCGGAAGAGACCTCGCCCGCGGTTGAAGCGCTGGAGAATCTTGACCCGGATTCGCTGACTCCGCGCCAGGCGCTGGAGTGGATCTATCGCCTGAAGAGCCTGGTGTAGTTCTCGTTTAACGTGAAAAAACGGCAGCGCCCTGCGGTGCTGCCGTTTTAACAAATGCAAACTGGGTGCGAGAGGATGCATCCTGACAACCAATACGCGGGGTTGCCCCCGCGCTGATGCTATTTCTTCGATTCGTAAGCGAGAACAGCTTTAAACTCCATACTACGCTCTTTAATACTGAGTTCGCACAGCGAGCTGCGCACCAAAAGCGTAAATCCCAGTACCGTAATACACAGTACGACGATTGCCACAAGGGCATATTTTGTTAGCATGTCTTGCCTCCCTGCAAAGAAGAGACTAACATCTGAATTGTTAGGGTTCATACGCCAGCCTCGGTTGATAGAAATATCTCCTGGGGCTTTCGTCTATCTGAATCCTTGTCAATGCTCAAAGCCAGATAGCCTCAAGCACCCGCCGCTATTCTATATTTTCCCGGCCGCGAAGCTTATCGGTAATTTATCAAACCCGTTGATTTTATTATAAACTGGAAGAAGGCTCGCAAACGTATCTGCTCTATTAACCTTTTTTGATATTTAAAAATTTAATGACTACAGATTTCTCATTGATTCATTAAATATAAAAAAGGCCCGACTGAGCGGGCCCGTTTATTTTATCGTTTATCCTCCGCCAGCAGCGGCGGAATATGCGGCACCATTGGCGCGTCATCGATATCCTTTTGGGTCATGCGGAACGCTTCCGGATAATGTTCCCGGCTGGTGCGGCGTAGCGGTTCAGTATTCCGCCAGGTGTAGAAACAGTGCTGGCACTGAAATACCGTCCAGACATCTTTTACCGGCGATGTTGCCAGCACTTCAATATGTTCATCGGCGCAGCGTGGACAAATCATCTTCTTCTCCTTATTTACGTTTGGCCAGCATGGCGGTCAGTTTTTCAGCCCAGGCTTTGGTTTCAGGAAGATCCTGTACCGGCTGGCTGTAGTGGCCGCGCAGATCGGGCGCAACCGGCGTGGTGGCGTCGATAATCAGTTTGTCGGTGATCCCCGCCGGGCTGGAGCCTGGATCAAGCTCCAGGACCGACATATTCGGCAGCTGCACCAGGTCACCCGCCGGGTTGACCTTCGACGACAGCGCCCACATCACCTGCGGCAGGTTGAACGGGTCGACGTCTTCATCAACCATGATCACCATCTTCACGTAGCCCAGACCGTGCGGCGTGGTCATCGCCCGCAGACCCACCGCGCGGGCAAAGCCGCCGTAGCGTTTTTTGGTGGAGATAATCGCCAGCAGGCCGTGGGTGTACATCGCGTTGACGGCCTGCACCTCCGGGAACTCGGCCTTCAGCTGCTGATACAGCGGTACGCAGGTGGCCGGGCCCATCAGGTAGTCGATCTCGGTCCACGGCATACCGAGATAGAGGGACTCGAAAATCGGCTTACTGCGGTAAGAAACCTTATCGATACGCACCACCGTCATATTACGGCCGCCCGAGTAGTGGCCGGTAAATTCGCCGAACGGGCCTTCAATTTCGCGCTTGCGGCTTTCAATCACCCCTTCGAGGATCACCTCTGACCCCCACGGTACGTCGAAGCCGGTCAGCGGCGCGGTGGCGATTGGGTACGGGCTTTCACGCAGCGCGCCGGCCATCTCATATTCCGACTGATCGTATTTCAGCGGCGTGGCGCCCATCAGGGTGATAATCGGATCGTTACCCAGGGTAATAGCGATCGGCAGGTCTTCACCGCGCTCTTCCGCTTTGTGCAGATGCAGAGCGATATCGTGCATAGGTACCGGCTGCAGACCGAGTTTACGTTTGCCCTTCACCTCCATACGGTAAATGCCGACGTTTTGCTTACCAAAATTGTCCGGGTCGAGAGGATCGCGAGAAACCACGCAGGCTTTGTCGAGATAAAAGCCGCCGTCGCCGTCATTGAGACGGAACAGGGGCAGAATATCGAACAGATTAATCGCCTCGCCGTCGACGGTATTTTCCGCCCACGCCGGGTTTGCCCGCCGCTCCGGCGTCACCGGGAATTTATCCCAACGACGAATAAATTCGTCGATCTGATTTTTCACCGGCGTATTCGGCGGCAGCCCCAGCGAGATAGCGTGGTTCTGCCAGGAACCGATGGTGTTCATTGCCACGCGCGCATCGGTAAAACCGCGAATATTGTCAAACCACAGAGCGGGAGCGCCATCGCCGATGCGCCCGGTCGCGTTTGCCGCCGCGGCCAGATCCGGCTCCGCGTTCACTTCTTCGCTAATTTTCAGCAGTTGCCCCTGGTCGTCCAGCGCCTGCAAAAAGCTGCGCAAATCATCAAAAGCCATTATTCATTCTCCTGTGATACATTCTCTACCGCCCGCAACCCGCTCCAGCGGCGCGCTTTGTGATACTCCAGACCGAACTGATCCAGCACCCGCGTGACAACGTGGTCAGTGACGTCCTCAATGGTTTTGGGATGGTTGTAATAAGCGGGCATGGGCGGCACCATCGCCACCCCCATGCGTGACAGGGCCAGCATGTTTTCCAGATGGATCGTGCTCAACGGCATTTCACGCGGCACCAGCACCAGCTTACGCCCCTCTTTCAGCACCACGTCCGCGGCCCGCCCCACCAGCCCCTCGGCATAACCGGCACGGATACCCGCCAGCGTTTTCATACTGCAGGGGATAACGATCATGCCGTCGGTACGAAACGAACCCGATGAGATGACGGCGGCCTGGTCCGCCGGACTGTGCGAGAAATCGGCCAGCGCAGCCACTTCACGGGCGCTGTAAGGCGTTTCCAGCTCAATGGTGGTTTTGGCCCACTTTGACATCACCAGATGCGTTTCCACTTCCGGCATCTCTCGAAGCGCTTTGAGCAGCGCCACGCCCAGCGGAGCACCCGTCGCTCCGGTCATCCCTACAATTAGCTTCATCATCGCCTCATAATTGTTCGTATACGAACGTTTTTATTAAAACTACGCTTGATGAGCTTTTCGTGCAAGTGCGTTCGTACACGGCCGCATTTTTCATCAAAACAGGAAAAATGCTAAAACGCCTCCCGAACGGCTATCATAGAACCGACGGTTTGATTACGGAGTTGTCATGGAGTTAAAAAACGAGGCGTTTCACCTGCTACGCCAGCTTTTTCAGCAGCACACCGCCCGCTGGCAGCTTGAACTGCCGGACCTCACCAAACCGCAGTATGCGGTGATGCGTTCCATTGCCGAACATCCCGGCATTGAACAGGTGACGCTAACGGAAGCGGCGGTCAGCACGAAAGCGACGCTGGCGGAGATGCTGAGCCGAATGGAGAGCCGCGGTCTGGTTCGTCGCGAACACGATCCGGCGGACAAACGCCGTCGGTTTGTCTATTTAACCGCAGAAGGCGAAGCGCTACTGGCAAGCTCAATGCCGCTGGGTAACGCCGTTGATGAAGAATTTTTAGGTCGGCTGAACGATGAAGAGCGCCAGCAGTTTTCGCAAATCATCCACAAGCTGATAGCGCGAGAACCCAATTAACCCAGGCGCTCGCGGAGAAAATCAATAAACGCCCGGACCCTGACGGGAACGTGCTGCGCGTCCGGGTAAACCGCGTACACCCCCTGGCGCGGAAAGCTAAACGCCGGCATCACCTTCACCAGCGCGCTGTCTGCCAGCGCAGCGGCCACCAGCCATTCGGGCAGCAGCGCGATGCCGCTGCCCGCCAGCGCAAAGGCCATCAGCGCACTGGCGCTATCTGCCGACAGCCGCGGCGCCTGTTTAATCTCGAAGGCGATGCTCTCCTCATCGGGCCCGGTAAGCGGCCAGCGGAGCGGCGCGGTCAGACGTTCATGAATAATCCACGCCGCGTGGGCCAGCTCCTCAAGCGTCTTTACAGGATGCTGCGCCAGCCATGATGGGGCAGCAACCGGGACGATGGCAAAACGCGATATCAGCGCCGCGCGGTAGCGCGAATCCGCCAGCGTCCCGAGGCGAATCGCCACGTCAAACCGTTCGGAGATTAAATCCGCGTGGTGAGAAGAAGAAACATGGCGCACGCGGAGCGCTGGATGCCGCTGGCTGAACTCCGCCAGCGCCGGGATAATCACCTGCGCGCCATATTCTGGCGTCGTTGTGATCCGCAGTTCACCGCTCAACCCCACATGGCTGCCCCGGACGTCGTCCTGCAGGTTTTCCGCCGCTTTCAGCAGCGCGACCCCGCGATGATAGAAGAGCGAACCGGCTTCCGTCAGCGTAAGCCGCCGGGTCGATCGCAACAGCAGCGTAACCCCCAGCTCGCTCTCCAGCTGGCGAATGTTGAAACTCACCACCGCCTTGGTCTGCCCCAGGGCCGTCGCCGCCGCGGTAAAACTTCCGCTATCGACCACCGCTACAAACATGTTCATCCGCTGCAGGTTCAGCATCGCGCCGCCAATTGTCAAAAAATTTCAGACAGTATATCTCCGAATGTCGTGTTTATTCGCCCTGACGCTGAGGTTTACAGTAGCGGCCTTCACGGGGGGTTTAATCAATGACGTATCGCAGCAAGGTCGCAACCGTTTTTCTGCTGGGTTTCTTTCTCGACTTAATCAATATGTTCATCGCCAGCGTCGCCTTTCCGGCGATGGGCCGGACGCTGCACGCGTCGGTGGGCGAACTGGCGTGGGTCAGCAATGGCTATATTGCCGGGCTCACGCTGGTACTGCCATTTAGCCCCTGGCTCAGCCAGCAGTTTGGTACCCGGCGGGTATTCCTGCTTTCGCTCAGCATATTTAGCTTTGGGGCTCTGGCCGCAGGAATGGCCGACTCGTTGACCAGCCTTGTCATGTGGCGCGCCCTGCAGGGGATGGGCGGCGGACTATTGATTCCGCTAGGCCAGTCGCTAACCTGGCAACAGTTCAGGCCTCATGAGCGGGCGAAACTTTCCGCCGCGGTGATGCTGGTCGGGCTGCTGGCGCCGGCGTGCTCGCCGGCGATCGGCGGGGTGCTGGTGCAATCGCTCAGCTGGCGCTGGGTTTTCTTTGCCAGCCTGCCGATCGCGCTGCTGACGTTCGGACTGGCAGCGCTGTGGATTAAGGATGAGAGACGCGTCGCGCGGCCGGGGGAACTCCTGCGTCTCTCGCTACTGCGCGATCCGCTGCTGCGCTTTTCAATGCTGGTCTATCTCTGCGTGCCGGGGACTTTTATTGGCATCAATGTCGTCGGGATGTTTTATTTACAAAGCGTGACGGGGATGTCGCCCTCCGCCATCGGCGCCCTGATGCTTCCGTGGTCGCTGGCCTCGTTTGTGGCGATCGCGACGACCGGCCGCTATTTCAATCGTCTCGGCCCTCGCCCGCTTATAGCGGTCGGCTGCCTTCTCCAGGCAGTCGGGATCGTCACCTTGGCTGGCGTCAATGCCCATACCGCCAGCAGTATGCTAATCGCGGCATTTATATTCATGGGCGCAGGCGGCAGCCTGTGCAGCAGTACGGCCCAGAGCAGCGCGTTTCTGAATGTGGCGAACGGCGATATGCCGGACGCCAGCGCGCTGTGGAATCTTAACCGCCAGCTCAGTTTCCTGATGGGATCTGCGCTACTGGCAGCCTTACTGAGCGCCTTTTTGCTTTACTGGCCAACGCCGCAGGCGTGGCGTATTTATCGCCGCCGCCGCGTTGACCCTGGCGCCGCTGCTGGGCTGCCTTACCTTCGATAACCGGGCGATAATCATGCGCCTGCACGGTAAAATGGAGAACAAATGAATCGCTATATTGCGGAAGTTATTGCGGCCCACGTTGCTATAGAAAACTGGCTGAATCAGGGGGACGGGAGCGCCGACGCGCTGATGCGTCGCTTTAGCCCGGACTTTACCATGATCCCGATAAACGGTATGCGCATGGATCATCAGGCGGTCAGCGCCTTTTTTCACGGGGCTCGCGCCAGCCGTCCGGGCTTAAAGATTGTCGTCGATAGTGCCGCCATACTTGCCGAATGGCGCGATGGCGCAGCGGTGAGCTACCGGGAAACACACGCTCTCCCAGGCAAAGCGGAAACCGCGCGCTGGTCGACGGTTCTTTTCCGTCTGCAGGAAGAGAAAATCATCTGGCGGCACCTCCACGAGACGGCGATCGCGTAAGCGACGGAGGCCCAAAAAAGAAAAAGGCCCAATCAAAGGATTGAGCCTTTTTTAAGAAAGGTGTCTTACTCGCGGAACAGCGCTTCGATGTTCAGCCCCTGACTTTGCAGGATCTCCCGCAGACGGCGAAGACCTTCTACCTGGATCTGACGCACGCGTTCGCGGGTCAGGCCAATTTCGCGGCCCACATCCTCAAGCGTCGCGGCTTCATAGCCGAGCAGACCAAAGCGACGAGCCAGCACTTCACGCTGCTTGGCGTTCAGTTCGAACAGCCATTTGACGATGCTTTGTTTCATATCATCGTCCTGCGTGGTGTCTTCCGGGCCGTTGTCTTTTTCATCGGCCAGAATATCCAGCAGCGCTTTTTCCGAGTCGCCGCCCAGCGGTGTATCCACCGAGGTAATGCGCTCGTTCAGACGCAGCATCCGGCTCACGTCATCAACTGGCTTATCCAGCTGTTCGGCTATCTCTTCCGCGCTTGGCTCGTGGTCCAGCTTATGGGACAACTCGCGTGCGGTACGCAGATAAACGTTCAGCTCTTTGACGATATGGATAGGTAAACGAATGGTACGGGTTTGGTTCATGATCGCCCGTTCAATCGTTTGGCGAATCCACCAGGTCGCGTAAGTCGAAAAACGGAACCCACGTTCCGGGTCAAACTTCTCAACTGCGCGAATCAGCCCCAGGTTACCTTCTTCAATCAGATCCAGCAGAGCCAGACCGCGATTGCCGTAACGGCGGGCTATCTTGACGACCAGACGCAGGTTACTTTCGATCATCCGGCGGCGTGACGCAACGTCACCACGCAGCGCGCGACGCGCAAAATAAACCTCTTCTTCGGCCGTCAGCAGTGGGGAATAACCAATCTCTCCAAGATAAAGCTGCGTCGCATCGAGCACCCGTTGGGTTGCTCCCTGCGAAAGAAGCTCTTCCTCAGCCAGATCGCTATCACTGGGTTCCTCTTCAACTAAGGCTTTCTCATCAAAAACCTCGACTCCGTTCTCATCAAATTCCGCGTCTTCATTTAAATCATGAACTTTCAGCGTATTCTGACTCATAAAGATGGCTCCTACCCGTGATCCCTGAGCAAAGCACCTTCCGCTAAACATCACTTAAAAGACGCCCGGACGAGAACCTTTTCTGCCCCGGTAAAGCAGGCATTCTGGCCGCCCTGGCGCCTCTTTTAGCGATACTGAGCTTATCCGTACTTTGCCAAATTATCGCTGCGGTAAATACTGCAGCGGGTTGACGGATTTCCCCTTGTAACGAATTTCAAAATGCAAACGTGTAGAACTTGTACCTGTGCTACCCATGGTAGCGATTTTCTGCCCCGCCTTGATATCTTGTTGCTCTTTTACCAGCATCGTATCGTTATGTGCGTAGGCGCTCAGGTAATCATCGTTGTGTTTGATGATAATAAGATTACCGTAACCGCGCAGTGCGTTACCGGCATAGACGACGCGCCCATCTGCGGTCGCGACAATAGCCTGTCCTTTACTGCCTGCAATATCAATACCTTTATTGCCACCTTCGGCACCACTAAAGTTCTCGATAACCTTGCCATCAGTCGGCCAGCGCCATGAAGAGATCGGCGAACTGGTTGACGTACTGCTTGCAGTCGATTGGGTTGTGCTGACAGCCGGGGCCGTAACAGGCGCGACGGTTGTTGTCGTCGTCGCAGGCTTGTTATTCGGCAACATCTTATTAGCACTCTGTTCACCTGAAGATTCAGAATACGTAATAGTTGGTTGGGACGCAACCACCGCGGTGGATTTTTGTGCAGAATTTGCGGTTAACATCCCGCCGCTGCTGGCCTTCACGCTGGCCTGGGCGACAGGGTTATCTCCGGTGATTGGCTGACCGGACGCGTTGCCAACCTGCAGCGTCTGACCCACGTTCAGACCGTACGGCGCCGGGATATTATTACGCTGCGCCAGGTCGCGGAAGTCGTTCCCGGTGACCCACGCAATATAGAATAGCGTGTCGCCGCGTTTAACAGTATAGGTACTGCCGCCGGTATAGCTACCTTTCGGAATATCCCCATACTTACGGTTGTAGACAATTTTGCCGTTCACCGTTTGTACCGGCTCCTGAGCCATCGGCTGAACCTGAGCGGGCTGCGTCTGCACCGGCTGCGTTTGTACCGGGCGCGCCTGCGGAACGTTATTGGATGGAGGCGTGATCAGCATTCCGGAATTCGTGCTGGAAGACGAAGTCCCGCCAGCCGAGCTGACCGGCGCAGGCGGATTGTTGGAGCTGCTGCAGCCTGCCAGCCACAGTGACACCAGTGATAAAGCCGCAATGCGGCTTAAGGTAAAATTTGGGCTTCCCGCGCTCATTTATCCCCCAGGAATATGTTAACTACCAATATCTTGCTCACCGGACGGCGCCCGGCCAGGACACGAAAAATGCGTCCACCCTATGCCTAAATGCAGGCAAAAAAACCTGGAATAATCCGGGTTCAGGCTAACTCCCCCTTCACGAGGGGAACAAAGCGCACGGCTTCGACAGTATCAATGACAAACTCGTTGCCGCGCCGACGGATCCGCTTCAGGAACTGATGCTCTTCGCCAACCGGCAGCACCAGTACGCCGCCATCGTCCAGCTGCGCCAGCAGCGCGGCCGGAATTTCCGGCGGCGCGGCGGTAACGATAATCGCGTCGAACGGCGCACGCGCCTGCCAACCCTGCCATCCATCGCCGTGACGGGTTGAAACATTATGTAAATCAAGTTGTTTAAGACGACGGCGCGCGTGCCACTGCAAACTCTTAATTCGCTCAACCGAGCAAACGTGATGCACCAGATGCGCCAGAATCGCCGTCTGATAGCCAGAGCCGGTGCCGATTTCCAGCACCCGGGACTCCGGCGTTAGCGTCAGAAGCTCGGTCATCCGCGCCACCATGTAGGGTTGCGAGATGGTTTGCCCCTGACCAATCGGCAGCGCCGTGTTTTCCCACGCCTTATGTTCAAAGGCTTCATCAACAAACTTTTCTCGCGGCACCATGGCGATCGCGTTCAGCACGCGCTCGTCAATAATGCCCTGCGTGCGGAGCTGATTGAGAAGACTTTCAACACGTTTACTTACCATTGCGTATCAACTCCAACGCGATCCAGCCAGCCGCTAACCACCTCATGCGCGCCGTGGGCGGTTAAATCGACGTGTAGCGGCGTGACCGACACATAGCCTTCATCCACGGCGGCAAAGTCGGTATCCGGCCCGGCGTCGTACTTTTCGCCCGGCGGTCCGATCCAGTACAGCGTATTGCCGCGCGGATCTTTTTGCGGGATCACCTGGTCGGAAGGATGGCGACTGCCGCAGCGGGTCACGCGGATACCTTTGATCTGCTCAAGAGGCAGATCCGGCACGTTGATATTGAGAATGCGCCCGGTGCGCAGCGGCTCGCGGCCTAAAGCGCGCAGAATAGAGCAGGTGACCGCAGCAGCGGTATCGTAATGCTGATAGCCGTTTAGCGAGACGGCCAGCGCCGGAAAGCCCAGATGACGGCCTTCCATCGCGGCGGCAACGGTGCCGGAATAGATGACGTCGTCACCGAGGTTGGGTCCGGCGTTAATGCCGGAAACCACGATATCCGGACGCGGCCGCATCAGGGCGTTGACCCCGAGATAAACACAGTCCGTCGGCGTGCCCATCTGTACGGCGATATCGCCGTTATCAAAAGTGAAAGTACGAAGCGAAGATTCCAGCGTCAGGGAGTTCGACGCTCCGCTGCGGTTACGATCGGGTGCAACTATCTGAACCTCAGCGAATTCCCGTAAGGCCTTTGCCAGGGTCTGAATGCCCGGCGCATGAATCCCATCATCGTTACTCAGCAATATTCGCATAGTCACCCGTTGTATTGATAAGCTCCCTTACTACGCTGGTGGCGAAGCTGCCCGCGGGCAGCCAGAAACGCAGTTCAACGGTAACGTCATCCCACCAGTTCCAGCTCATCTGCTGGGGATAAAGCAGCATCGCCCGGCGGGCGGCCTCTACTTTTTCACGCACCAGCAGCGCCTGTAGCTGCGTCTCTTCGACCACTGCCGCCTGCTCGGCGGCCAGCGCATCCCGTTGGCTTCCCCAGTCGCCGCTGCCCACAAGCGCAGCGGTAATCATCAGCTCGCGGTTATCTACCCGCGCCTGGAGTTCCGTCAGTTCTTCAGAGGCCGCAACGAACCAGCTTCCGCGCCCCGCTAATTGTAGCGCATCGCCATCAACAACCTGATTAAATTCCGGTTTTTTTAATCTAATACCAACCTGTTGATTAAACAATGCGCTGCGGGCCGCCGACAACCAAAAACTGCGTTTATTGCGATCGCGCACCGGCGCGCCGCTCTCGGCCCAGCGCAGCGCCCCCAGCAGGTTACTGCCGCCGATACCGAAGCGCTGGGCGCCAAAATAGTTAGGTACGCCATGCTCAGCAATCGCCTGTAAACGCGTTTCGACATCGTCGCGATCGCTGATTTCGCGCAGCACCAGCGTAAACTGGTTCCCCTTCAGCGCCCCGAGGCGCAGCTTGCGCTTATGGCGCGCGTACTCCAGTACCTGACAGCCTTCAAGCTGAAATTTGCTCAGGTCGGGCATCTCTTTGCCCGGCACTCGGGCGCACAGCCACTGTTCAGTCACCGCGTGTTTGTCCTTCTGCCCGGCAAAGCTCACTTCACGCGCATGAATTTTAAGGAATTTTGCCAGCGCGTCAGCAACAAAACGTGTATTGCAGCCGTTTTTCAGAATACGCACCAGCACATGCTCGCCTTCGCCGTCAGGCGCAAAGCCGAGATCCTCAACCACCACGAAGTCCTCCGGGTTGGCTTTTAGCAGCCCCTGGCTCAGCGGTTTTCCATGCAGATAAGTGAGTTCGTCAAAAGCGATCATTTCTCCGCCTTACGCAGCAGCGCCACCGCTTCACAGGCAATGCCTTCGCCGCGACCGGTAAAGCCCAGCTTTTCCGTGGTGGTGGCTTTGACGTTAACATCGTCCATATGGCAACCGAGATCTTCGGCAATAAAGATGCGCATCTGGGGAATATGCGGCAGCATTTTTGGCGCCTGGGCGATAATGGTGACGTCAACGTTGCCAAGGGTATAGCCTTTCGCCTGAATCCGCCGCCACGCTTCGCGCAGCAGTTCGCGGCTGTCGGCGCCCTTAAAGGCCGGGTCGGTATCCGGGAACAGCTTGCCGATGTCGCCCAGCGCCGCCGCGCCGAGCAGCGCATCGGTCAGCGCGTGCAGCGCGACGTCGCCGTCGGAGTGGGCCAGCAGCCCTTTCTCGTAGGGTACGCGCACGCCGCCGATGATGATTGGGCCTTCACCGCCAAAAGCGTGTACGTCAAAACCGTGTCCAATTCGCATTAAGCCTTCTCCTGGTGTCGGGAACGGGTAAGGTAAAATTCGGCCAGCGCCAGGTCTTCCGGGCGCGTCACTTTAATATTATCAGCTCGTCCGGCGACCAGTTCAGGATGAAAGCCGCAGTACTCCAGCGCCGAGGCTTCGTCGGTGATGGTCGCCCCTTCATTAAGCGCCCGCGTCAGGCAATCAACAAGCAGTTCGCGAGGGAAAAATTGCGGCGTCAGCGCGTGCCATAAATCGTTACGTTCAACGGTATGGGCGATGGCAGCCCTGCCCGGCTCCGCGCGCTTCATCGTGTCGCGAACCGGAGCGGCCAGAATGCCGCCCGTACGACTGGTTTGGCATAGCTGAAGCAGGCGGCTGAGATCGTCCTGGTGCAGGCAGGGGCGCGCGGCATCGTGCACCAGCACCCAGTCGGCTTCGCCAAGAACCTTCAGGCCAGCGAGAACGGAGTCCGCGCGTTCCGTGCCGCCATCAACGACGGTGATTTGGGAGTGGTTCGCCAACGGCAGTTGGCTGAAGCGAACGTCGCCCGGGCTGACGGCAATCACCACCCGCTGTATAAGGGGGTTTGCCAACAGCGCGGCGACCGCGTGCTCGAGAATCGTTTTGTTACCGATTGAGAGATATTGTTTAGGGCATTCCGTTTGCATGCGGCGGCCAAAACCGGCTGCCGGCACCACGGCGCAAACGCCCGGAAAAGTGGCTGCCATGTTGTAATCCTGGGCCTGTTTATCGATTATTCTGCTGTTGCCCCGCGGCCTGGTTGCGTTTTGACGCATCCGGCACCAGACGATAAAACGTTTCGCCCGGGCGGGTCATACTGAGTTCATTGCGCGCGCGCTCTTCGATAGCTTCCTGACCGCCGTTGAGGTCGTCAATTTCGGCGAACAGCTGATCGTTGCGTGCTTTTAATTTAGCGTTCGTTGCCTGCTGCGCGGAGACATCGTCGTTAACCCGGCTATAGTCGTGCAGACCATTTTTGCCGAACCATAGCGAGTACTGCAGCCAGACCAGCAAAGCCAATAACAGCAGCGTTAGTTTACCCATCCTGCCCCCTGAAAAACGGCATCATCATCCCATAACTCGCCCGAGTTCTCTACTCTGGCGCGCGGACGACGCCGCGTAACGCGGGGACTGTACCACATTTTTACCGTTGATACCCAGGCTAGATTCATTCGTAGAAAGGACTACCCCAGTAGCCAGAGGAACAGCAGACCGAACATCAGTCCGACGGTTAAAATCGTCGCGCAGACGCTGTACTGAAGTTTGCCGTCCATCAGCGAATGCAGCGCGATGCCAACCACGACGGCAACCGGCATTAATGCCAGGAAGAACGGCCAGGTGTAGAGGAGGACAAATAGCGTGTTACTGCCATAGATCAGGAAGGGAATACCCAGCGCCAGCAGCCATGAAATAAAGCCAACGGCAGCGCCCGACAGAGACCAGGTGGTCTCGTCGCTGACTGCCGGCGGCGGTTCTGAACGAATAATACTGATGTTCTGGGTATTGCGCATATCGAATCCTGTTGACCTAGCGATCGGCATCCTGTGATGATGCCGCTGCCGTTTCAGGATCTGATAATATCGCTCTGTCGTAGCAGGTCTAATAATTGGTGCACCAAATTTGTTACCAATTGTTCACCGTCGAGGTGAATTTCGGCGCGCTCCGGGGATTCATACACTGAATCAATTCCGGTAAAGTTGCGCAGCTCCCCGGCCCGTGCCTTCTTGTACAGCCCTTTCGGATCCCGCGCTTCGCAGATCGCCAGCGGCGTATCGACAAAGACTTCAATAAAGCGCCCTTCGCCCAAACGTTCGCGCACCATCTGCCGCTCTGCGCGATGCGGTGATATAAACGCAGTCAATACTACCAGCCCGGCATCCACCATCAGCTTCGCCACTTCACCCACCCGGCGAATGTTTTCTTTGCGGTCGTCGTCGCTGAAGCCAAGATCGCTGCACAGGCCGTGACGCACGTTATCGCCATCCAGTAAATAGGTGTTCACGCCGAGCCGATGCAGCGCCTCTTCCAGCGCGCCGGCAACGGTGGATTTCCCCGAGCCCGAAAGCCCGGTGAACCACAGCACCACGCCGCGATGGCCATGATGCTGCTCGCGCTGCGCCTGCGTGACAGGATGTGCGTGCCAGACGACGTTTTCGTCATGTCGGGCCATTACTTGCCTCCCAGCAGGTCGCGGGCGTCCCAGTGCGGGAAGTGCTTGCGAATAAGCTGGTTCAGCTCAAGCTCAAATGCGCTGTATTGCGAAGCGCCTGCCTGAGCCTGCTCGTTCGGTTCGCGTACCATCCCTGCGCCAACGGTCACGTTGGTCAAACGATCGATAAAAATCAGGCCCCCGGTGACCGGGTTATCCTGGTATTTATCGAGTACCAGCGGCTCGTCGAAAGTCAGATCCACCAGCCCAATGCCGTTGAGCGGCAGCGATTCCACTTCGCGCTGGGTCAGGTTGTTAATATCAACCTGGTAGCGTACGCCATCCACGCGGGCGCGGGTTTTCTTACCGGCGATTTTAATGTCATAGCTCTGGCCAGGCGTTAGGGCCTGCTCCGCCATCCATACCACATCAACGCTGGCGCTTTGTACCGCAGGCAGAGAGACCGTCGCGTCCACCAGCAGGTCACCGCGGCTGATATCAATTTCATCCTTCAGCACAAGAGTGATAGCTTCCCCGGCCGCCGCTTCCGGCAGATCGCCGTCAAAGGTGACGATGCGCGCCACGGTGGATTCCACCCCCGACGGCAGCACTTTCAGGCGCTGTCCTACGCTCACGCGGCCGGCGGCAACCGTACCGGAGAATCCGCGGAAGTCGAGGTTCGGGCGGTTGACGTACTGCACCGGGAAGCGCAGCGGCTGGCTTTCCACCACGCGCTGAATCTCAACGGTTTCCAGCACTTCCAGCAGCGTCGGGCCGCTGTACCACGGCATTTTATCGCTCTGGCTGGCGACGTTGTCCCCTTCAAGCGCGGAAAGCGGGACAAAGCGAATGTCGAGATCGCCTGGCAGCTGTTCAGCAAAGGTCAGATACGCTTCACGGATGGTGTTAAAGGTATCTTCGCTAAAATCGACGAGGTCCATTTTATTCACCGCCACCACCAGGTGTTTGATCCCCAGCAGCGTGGAGATAAAGCTGTGACGACGGGTTTGATCGAGCACGCCTTTGCGGGCGTCGATCAGCAGGATCGCCAGGTCGCAGGTTGACGCGCCGGTCGCCATGTTGCGGGTATATTGTTCGTGTCCCGGGGTGTCGGCGATAATAAATTTGCGCTTCTCGGTAGAGAAGTAACGGTAGGCGACGTCGATGGTGATGCCCTGCTCACGCTCGGCCTGCAGACCGTCCACCAGCAGCGCCAGATCGAGTTTTTCACCCTGGGTACCGTGACGTTTGCTGTCGTTATGCAGCGAAGAGAGCTGATCTTCGTAAATCTGACGGGTATCGTGCAGCAGGCGGCCAATCAGCGTACTTTTGCCGTCGTCGACGCTGCCGCAGGTCAAAAAGCGCAGCAGGCTTTTGTGCTGCTGGGCATGCAGGTAGGCTTCAACGCCGCCTTCATTGGCAATTTGTTGTGCAATAGTCGTATTCATGGCGGCTCCTTAGAAATAACCCTGACGTTTCTTCAGCTCCATGGAGCCTGCCTGGTCGCGGTCAATCACGCGCCCCTGTCGTTCGCTGGTGGTCGAGACCAGCATCTCTTCGATGATCTCCGGCAGCGTTTGCGCATTGGACTCCACCGCGCCGGTCAGCGGCCAGCAGCCGAGGGTGCGGAAGCGTACCATCTGTTTTTTGATCATCTCGCCGGGCTGTAAATTGATGCGATCGTCATCGATCATCATCAGCATCCCGTCGCGCTCCAGCACCGGACGCTCCGCCGCCAGGTACAGCGGAACAATTTCAATATTTTCCAGATAGATGTACTGCCAGATGTCCAGCTCGGTCCAGTTGGAGAGCGGGAACACGCGGATACTTTCGCCCTTGTTAATCTGGCCGTTATAGTTGTGCCACAGCTCCGGGCGCTGGTTTTTCGGATCCCAGCGGTGGAAGCGGTCGCGGAAGGAGTAAATACGCTCTTTAGCGCGGGATTTCTCTTCATCGCGACGGGCGCCGCCGAACGCGGCATCGAAGCCGTATTTGTTCAGCGCCTGCTTGAGGCCTTCGGTTTTCATGATATCGGTATGCTTGGCGCTGCCGTGAACGAACGGGTTAATCCCCATCGCTACCCCTTCCGGGTTTTTGTGCACCAGCAGCTCACAGCCGTAGGCTTTAGCGGTACGGTCACGGAACTCGTACATTTCGCGGAATTTCCAGCCGGTATCGACGTGCAGCAGCGGGAACGGCAGGGTGCCTGGATAAAACGCTTTACGCGCCAGATGCAGCATCACGCTGGAGTCTTTGCCGATGGAGTACATCATCACCGGGTTAGAGAATTCGGCGGCCACCTCACGAATGATATGGATGCTTTCCGCCTCCAGTTGCCGCAGGTGAGTAAGTCGTTTTTGGTCCATAACCGTTCCTTAAGCCAGATTTACTACAGAAGCCTTAAAGGCGTCTGAGGATGAGGTGTGTTGAAACCAGGCGAGCTGTTGATGTAATTGCACCACTTCACCCACCACCAGCAGCGCGGGCATCGGGGCGTCTTTCGCCAGGTTTTCAAGCTGTTGTAATGTGCCGGTCTTCGTTTGCTGATCGGCGCGGGTGCCGCGCGAGATTACCGCCACCGGGGTATCGCCTCCGCGGCCGTTGGCGATCAGCTGAGCGCTGATTTCCGCCGCTTTCAGGCTGCCCATATAAATGGCCAGGGTCTGGCCGCTTTGCGCCAGCCGCGCCCAGTCAAGCGGCGAATTTTCAGCGCCAAAGTGCCCGGTAATGAAGGTTACGCTCTGGGCATAATCACGATGCGTCAGCGGAATACCGGCATAGGCCGTTGCACCCGCCGCCGCCGTGACGCCCGGGACGACCTGAAACGGAATGCCCTCTTCGGCTGCGGCCTGCAGCTCTTCACCGCCGCGGCCAAAAATAAACGGGTCGCCGCCCTTCAGGCGAATCACCGTTTTGCCCGTTTTCGCCGCTTCCAGCAGCAGGCGGTTGATCTCCTGCTGCGGTACAGATACGCCGGCGGCGCTTTTGCCGACGCAGATTGTCTCCGCGTCCCGGCGCACCAGTTCACGTACTTCCGGGGTGACCAGGTTGTCGTAAAACACCACATCCGCCTGCTGAAGGGCCTGCAGGCCGCGCAGGGTCAGCAATCCGGCATCGCCTGGCCCTGCCCCGACGAGAATAATTTCACCAGGGCGTTTTTCCGGCTGAAGAAGTTCATCTTCCAGCGCTTTTTCCGCTTCATCTTTATTGCCCGCCAGCATCAGGCTGGCAAAGCGACCGGTAAACACGCGCTCCCAAAAGCGGCGGCGTTCGGCGGTGGTTTTCAGATGGGTTTTAATATGGTGACGCCAGTAGCTCGCCGTTTCAGCCAGCCGACCCAGGTTGGTGGGCAGCAGCGCTTCGATTTTTTCGCGCAAAATCCGCGACAGCACCGGCGCTTTTCCGCTGGAAGAGATAGCCACCAGCAGTGGAGAACGATCGACAATGGATGGAAAGACAAACGAGCACAGCGCCTGATTATCCACGACGTTGACCAGCCGATAGCGCGCGTTAGCCGCGACATAAACGCGTTGGTTCAGCTCGTCATCTTCCGTGGCGGCAATCACCAGGAATACGTCGTCAAGCTGCTGCTCTTCGAATACGGTTGCCCGCCACTGAATTTCCTCGCGCTCGACCTTTTCGGCAAGTTCCGGTATCAACGTTTCGGCGACAATTTGCACCTTCGCTTCAGCACGCAGCAAAAACGTAATCTTACGCGCGGCTATCTCGCCGCCGCCGATCACCAGCACGGGTCTGTCTTTCACTTCGGCAAATATCGGCAAGTATTCCACTGCGCAACAACTCTCTTACAATCAGCAATAGAGCGACTATAGGGTGCGGTTTAGAGCAAATGAAATTACGAAATGGAATGAGTTGTTACTCAAAAGAATAACGACCTGGGAAAGCAAATATCAAAAAGTGCTTAACACGCGGTTTTTCCACCATTTAAGAGCGATTGAAATTGTTTAACCCCGGTCACAGTTTCATACTACGCGGGTGAAATTGTTTTAAGTGCTAAAGGACCCCCTATGTTTTCCGCATTGTGCCGTCGCCTGCTCCCCCTGGCGTTGGGCGCAGGTTTTGTCTTCTCCGCCGCCCCGGCATTCAGCGCCCCGGGCGAAACTGCCAATGCCCAGGCTCGTCATATCGCCACCTTTTATCCCGGAAGAATGACCGGCACGCCGGCCGAGATGCTGTCGGCCGATTATCTCCGCCAGCAGTTCGCCCAGATGGGCTACCAGAGCGATGTGCGCAGCTTCAATACCCGTTACGTCTATACCGATAGCAATCAGCGTAAAAACTGGCATAACGCCACCGGCAGTACGGTGATCGCCGCTCATGAAGGCCAATCTCGCCAGCAGATTATTATCATGGCGCACCTGGATACCTACGCGCCGCAGAGCGATAAAGATGTTGAAAACAACCTCGGCGGCCTGACCCTGCAGGGGATAGACGACAACGCGATGGGTCTCGGCGTCATGCTGGAACTTGCTGAACAGTTAAAGAACGTTCCTACCCGTTACGGTATTCGCTTCGTCGCCACCAGCGGTGAAGAAGAAGGCCGGCTGGGTGCGCAGAATCTGCTTAAGCGCATGAGCGACGCGGAAAAGAAAAACACCCTGCTGGTGATTAATCTCGATAACCTGGTCGTGGGCGATAAGCTGTACTTTAATAGCGGCCGCAGCACGCCAGCATCGGTGCGCAAGCTCACCCGCGACCGGGCGCTGGCTATCGCCCGTAGCCACGGCATCGCGGCCTTCACCAATCCTGGGATGAACCGGGACTTCCCGAAAGGCACCGGCTGCTGCAACGACGCCAGCGTTTTTGATAGCGCCGGGATCCCGGTACTGTCGGTGGAAGCGACCAACTGGTCATTAGGTAAGAAAGACGGTTATCAGCAGCGGAGCAAATCACGCAGCTTCCCGCAGGGCACGAGCTGGCATGACGTACAGCTGGATAACCTACAGTATATTGATAAAGCGCTGCCGGGGCGTATTGAGCATCGCGGACGCGATGTGATGAAAGTGATGCTACCGCTGGTGAAAGAGCTGGCGAAGGCGGAGAAGAGACCCGCCTCAAAATAGACTAACGATAAAAATCAGGCAACAAGGACTGTCGCCATGATGCGTTTTCATTTTTTAATACCGCTAGCACTTCTCCGGGAGTGCTTTTTTAACAATCCTCGCTCAATCAGCAGGCGGTATGTCTCTCACCGTCTCCACTGCCAGAAGTCATTCAGCTTGCTGGCCAACCTGCGGGGAAAAGGGGTTTTCCTGTACCGTTGGCTGGGCACCGTCCTGTTGCCTGGACGGCGCAAGCACCGTCTGAACACACCGCTACAATCCGCGTAACCGATCCGTTGGATTTACGTTAGAGCGCTTCGAAAATATCTTCAGAATACCCGGAAGGCACATCCCTATCAGAATCAATCCTCCCCCGAAAATAACATTGGCGGAAAACGTTTCATGCAATAACCAGAGTGCGAATAGTGCGGAAAACACCGGCTCCAGATTGTAAATCAGAACGGCTCGCGTTGGCGTTGAATACCGCTGGAAATGCGCCTGAACCCAAAAAGCAATGACAGTAGAAAAGACTGCCGTTATCCCTAACGCGATGACAAGCTTGCTACTCCAGTTACGAGGGAGAATCTCACCTCCGCTGATGTGCTGTAGTCCCAGAAAGATTACGGCCATCGTAGAGATCTGTAAAAACGTTAGTGTCATATTATTATGACGCGCGCAGAAACGATCGAGCGCAATAATATGTATGGCGGTGAACAACGATCCAATAACGACCAACCCATCTCCCAGATGGAGCTGCCATCCCTGGATATCGGCCATCAGATATAAACCCGCAAGACCAAACAATGTCGCTAATATCGCGTCAAAAGAGGGGCGTTTCCCCATCAATGGTCCCGTGAGCAATAACACCCAAATGACACTGAGCCCCGCAAGAAAACCGGTATTTGAGGCCGTTGTTAACTGAAGACCATAAATAAGGAACACAAATGAAGTTCCCAATAGCAGACCCAGTAGTAGACCAGACAGAAATGTTTGTCGCGATAATGTTCCCAATCCTCTCAAGCTGAACGGCAGCAAAAAGAAGGCCGAAAGCAGAAAGCGTAGCCCTAACACCATCATTACCGGATAGGTATTGACCACCATTTTCATAACCGGAAAACCAATCCCCCAGCCCGCCGCGACAACGGCCAGCAATAGCTCGGCAACCCAGCGTTTTGGCACTCTGGGCTTCATTTAATCCCCCCCAGGCGCTGTGCTGTACCGGCAAGCAACTCCACTGCTGTTTTAAGTTCTTCACGCTCCGTCATATGGCTAAAGCTCATGCGAATTGCCCCTTGAAGCAAGGCATCATCCAGCCCCATAGCGCTTAAAACATGGCTGGGTTTTTGTTCCGTTGAATGACAGGCTGAGGCACTACTGAGCGCAACTTTCATTTTGAGTTTTTTCAGAAGCATACTGGACTTAATGCCAGGCAAAGAGAAGTTCACGGTATTAGGCAGGCTTTGCGTCCTACAGCCATTTATCACAACGTCCGGCATTATTGATTCGAGGAGATCGATAAAATAACTCTTCATCTCTTTTTGAAACGCAATGCGCTGCGGATATGAGGAGATAAACAGCTCAGCAGCCTTTGCCATTCCAGCAATAGCAGGAAGATTCACTGTGCCGCTACGGATGCCTGACTCCTGACCTCCTCCATGAATGAGTGGCGAGTGCCGGAGGATGTCAGGCCGTGAGCTGTAGAGTGCGCCGACGCCTTTGGGGCCATAGAATTTATGAGCTGAAAAACTGACAAAATCAGGGCTGGACTGTGTCACCGAGAAGGGGAGTTTCCCCACGAGCTGGGCGGCGTCGCTATGGAATAATATACCGTGCTGGCGCGCTATAATTCCAATTTGATCCAGAGGCTGTAGAACACCAGTTTCATTATTCGCTGCCATGACAGAAATTAGTCGAGTTTCTGGACGGATAGCCTCTTTTAGAGCCTCAATGGAGACGCGTCCCAGACGATCGACAGGCAGAAAAGTAATGTCGACACCGTGTCGCCTGACATACTCACAAACTTTTAGCAGGCATTCGTGCTCGATCGAACTGGTAATGATATGAACGTTGCCGGTGTGTAAGAAGTAATCACACACTGCTCGAATAACCGTGTTATTTGCTTCAGAAGCACCAGAATTGAAAGTGATAAATTCCGCATTGGCCCCAATCATTTGTGCCACAATGGCCCTGCACTCTTCTAAATAATTTTGCGCTCTGATCCCTTCATAATGACTGACAGAAGATGCATTGGCGAAGTATTCGTCAAAGCAGTGTATAACAGTAGCGCGGACTTCAGGAGCCATGATGGTTGTTGCGTTATTATCCAGATAAATCATGTTTATATCCACTTCCTGTTAGACAGCCATAGGGTCTGCTTTTATAGACGATACGGCACTGTATTCCATTTTAGCGATGTGGCCTTCATCATCGCCAAAAAATATATTAGCGATGGTGAGATTATGATTTTGAGGTTTTTGCATAACAGTTAATGCGGTGCGGCCTTGTACCACCTTATTGTGATCTGAAAAATCAGACCAGTCGATGATCACAAAGTCACGGGATTCTGTAAAGCGCTGTTTCAGTTTGAAAAGTATATCTTTATAGTGTTGGAAAATGATAGCTGGACATTTAGCAGTAAAAACGTCACCATTTTTTCTTGCTAAGACAAAAGGAATGACATCAGGGACTGATAACTTTATTTCAGCATGAGATCCATTTTCAGTAATCAATAATCCTTCCGTATTGTCCTTGAGTTTCTTTTTTATAGTTTCGATGGACCGATTTTTACTGGTTCGCTCGGAAAAAACCATTAATTTATCGCGTTTGATGAGAGTATTTTTTTGGATAAAAAATTCAATTTCCTCAGGAAGTTCTCCAGCCGCTTGCGGTTCTGGTATCTTTTCGAGTTGAGGGAGAGTACAGCTATCTTCAGAACAGGCAATCCCGAGATCGTCTACCAGAATACCGTAAACGAGTTTGATATTTTTTTGATATTTACTGATAAGTTTTTTTCCGAAAGCAACGGCATCAGATAGCGTGTTAAGCGCAAACTCGTCTGCGCCAAATTGTCGATTGAAATGACCACCTTCGAGATAGACAACGAGCTTACCGGTACTTGCGGCGTAACAATTTTCGATTATAACTTCCAGGGAAGAATGATAATCACCTTTAGGTACTATTTCCTTTTCTAATGACATGACGCTACCTTGCGCTTTATTTAAGAAAAAACTCCCCAGCAACAGCCAGTAAAAGGTGGGGAAATCGAGGCGTTCAGAAAATATTGGGGTATTCGAATGATGAGAGAAAATCCGAATATATTCTTTCTGCATTCGCCCTGACTCAAAAATATAAATACAATTTGTGGCCTGTGTCAAGCAAGGTAAAAACGAGAACCTCAATCACAACGGATAATTATGAGATTATATCGTAATGAAACATAAATCACTTATATTCTTAATGGGTATAGTTTAAAAGACCAGGAATAATAGTTCATGATCGATGGAGATTTTGTCAAAGCAGATTTGTAGTTGCAGAAAAATCCATGAGGCCGGGAGGCTGAAAATCGAGGCAAATCCCGGCAGCCCATCTTTCAGCCTTCCACGCAGACAAGGACGAGGCCCGGCGACAAGTCAGCGGTTATATTCTGGTGAATGGCCATAGCGCCAGGCTTCACCATGACAACAGTGTGCTGAAGCCGGAAGAATTAGATAGCAGATACCCTTTTTACTGTAAAATCGTCGCCAATATGGCTTACCAGGTCAAAAAAGGGTTCTGCTGTTTTAGCCGGATGTTGTGGAAATCCCACAGGGCTACATTAGCCTTCGTGCAGCCCGCACTCTCTTTTCAGACCAAAGAAGCGCGTTTCTTCCTCCGCCATCCCCGGCTCCCATTTGCGGGTGGTGTGGGTATCCCCCACAGACAAATAGCCCTGATCCCACAGCGGGTGATACTTCAGGCCGTGCTTTTGCAGATACTGATAGACGGTACGATTATCCCAGTCGATGATCGGCAGCACCTTAAACACGCCGCGCTGGATCGCCAGCACCGGCAGGTGGGCGCGGCTGCCGGACTGCTCGCGGCGCAGGCCCGCAAACCAGGTTTGCGCATTCAGCTCTTCCAGCGCCCGGTTCATCGGCTCGACCTTGTTAATATCATTGTACTTTTCAATACCCTCAACGCCCTGCTCCCACAGCTTACCGTAGCGCGCCTCCTGCCAGGCGGCGCTCTCCTTCGCCCGATAGATCTTCAGGTTCAGATTGAGTTTGTCCGTTAACTCGTCGATAAACTGGTAGGTTTCCGGGAACAGATAGCCGGTATCGGTCAGAATGACCGGAATATCCGGGCGCACCTGATTGACCAGATGCAGGCTCACCGCCGCCTGAATACCAAAGCTCGAAGAGAGCACATATTCGCCCGGCAGGTTTTCCAGCGCCCACGCGACGCGCGCTTCCGCGCTCAGCTTTTCCAGCTGGCTATTGGTTTCCGCCAGCTGCAAAACACGATCGACCTTCGGTAATGCGTTCAGCGCGTTTAGATCGAGTACGGACATAAGAACCTCGCTTGCCTGTTTCGCCGGGCGGTACTGCGTTTGCCCGGCCTACAAAACCCACAGGCCCGGATCGCTGCTCGCCACCGGGCACCTGGATGTTATTCCCAGAAATCACGGGCTGGGTCGAGCACCGGGCGAATGATGCCCGCACGCACCGTAAAGTCGCCGAAGCCTTCACCCGCTTCGCGCTCTTTCGCCCAGCGCCCTACCAGTTCGTCGATCGAATCGAGAATTTCCGACTCGGTAATGTTTTCCCGATACATACGTGGAATACGCGTCCCGCTGCGGTTGCCGCCAAGGTGCAGGTTATAGCGGCCCGGCGCTTTACCGACCAGCCCCACTTCCGCCAGCATCGCGCGGCCGCAACCGTTCGGGCAGCCGGTAACGCGGGTAACGATATGCTCGTCGCCAACGCCATGTTTGCTCATCACCGCCTCGACTTTATCGATAAACGACGGGAGGAAACGCTCGGCTTCCGCCATCGCCAGCGGGCAGGTCGGGAACGACACGCAGGCCATAGAGTTTTCGCGCTGCGGCGTGACGGCGTTCATCAGGCCGTGATCGCGGGCCAGCTTCTCGATCTTCGCCTTCTGATCTTCCGGTACGCTGGCAATAATCAGGTTCTGGTTCGCCGTAATGCGGAATTCGCCTTTGTGGATCTTCGCAATCTTCAGCAGGCCGGTTTTCAGCGGGCGACCCGGATAATCAAGGATACGGCCATTTTCAATAAACAGCGTCAGATGCCAGTTATTGTCGATACCCTTCACCCAGCCGATACGATCGCCGCGGCCGGTGAACTCGTACGGACGGATCGGCTCAAACTTGATGCCCGCCCGACGTTCCACTTCCGCCTTAAAGGTCTCAACGCCAACGCGTTCGAGGGTGTATTTGGTTTTCGCATTTTTACGATCGGTACGGTTACCCCAGTCGCGCTGGGTCGTGACCACCGCTTCCGCCACCGCCAGAGTGTGCTCTAGCGGCAGATAGCCAAACTCGCTCGCCGTACGGGCGTAGGTTTTCTTATTGCCGTGCTCAATCGATAAACCGCCGCCGACCAGCAGGTTGAAGCCAACCAGCTTGCCGTTTTCGGCGATGGCCACGAAGTTCATATCGTTCGCGTGCAGATCGATATCGTTCTGCGGCGGGATCACCACGGTCGTTTTGAACTTACGCGGCAGATAGGTCTGACCGAGGATCGGCTCTTCATCGGTGGTGGCGACTTTCTTCTGATCCAGCCAGATCTCGGCGTAGGCGCGCGTGCGCGGCAGCAGGTGCTCGGAGATCTTCTTCGCCCATTCGTAGGCTTCAGTATGCAGCTGGGACTCGTACGGGTTAGAGGTACACAGCACGTTACGGTTCATATCGTTGGCGGTGGCCAACGCGTCCAGCCCGACCGAATGCAGCATCTGGTGCACCGGCTTGACGTTCTTCTTCAGAATGCCGTGGAACTGGAAGGTCTGACGGTTGGTCAGACGGATACTGCCGTAGATGGTGTTATCGGCGGCGAATTTATCGATCGCCTGCCACTGTTTGGTGGTGATCACCCCGCCCGGCAGGCGGCAGCGCAGCAGCATCGCGTGACGCGGCTCCAGCTTCTGCGCCGCGCGCTCGGCGCGGATATCGCGGTCATCCTGCTGGTACATACCGTGAAAACGGATCAGCAGAAAGTTATCGCCTTTAAAACCGCCGGTCAGGCCGTCGTTCAAATCTTCCGCAATGGTGCCGCGCAGGTAGTTGCTTTCGAGCTTCATGCGCTCGGCGTCAGTCAGTTTACCTTCGACCACCAGCGGGCCTGGATGTTTTTCGCTCATTAGTAGACATCTCGCTGATAACGGCGCTCAACGCGCAGCTCACTTAAAAATTCGTCCGCCGCTTCGGCGTCCATCGCGCCGTATTCGGCAATCACTTCCAGCAACGTCTGCTCAACGTCTTTTGCCATACGATTGGCATCGCCGCAGACATAAATATGGGCGCCGTCGTTAATCCAGCGCCACAGTTCGGCCCCCTGCTCGCGCAGCTTGTCCTGAACGTAGACTTTTTGTTGTTGATCGCGGGACCAGGCCAGGTCGATGCGGCTCAGCAGGCCTTCTTTGACGTAGCTTTGCCACTCCACCTGATAAAGGAAATCTTCGGTAAAGTGCGGGTTGCCGAAGAACAGCCAGTTCTTCCCTTCCGCGCCTTCCGCCGCGCGCTGCTGCATAAAAGCGCGGAACGGCGCGATGCCGGTGCCGGGGCCAATCATGATCACCGGCGTCTGCGGGTTGGCAGGCAGACGGAAGTTATCGTTATGCTCGATAAAGATGCGCACTTCGCCATCTTCTTCGACGCGGTCAGCCAGGAAGCTGGAAGCGCCGCCGGCCCGAGCGCGGCCTTCGATGTCATAACGCACCACGCCAACGGTGACGTGAACTTCGCTTTCCACTTCCGCCTGCGAAGAAGCGATCGAGTACAGTCGCGGCGTCAGCGGGCGCAGCAGGTCGACCAGCGCCTGGGCATCCAGCTGCGCCGGGGAGAAACGCACCATATCGACAATCGGCGTGGTCGCGGCGTAATGCTGGAGCTGTGCCTTATCGCCCACCAGCGGCAGCAGGGATTCGCTGCGGGTTAAGGTGGCATAATTTTCCACGATGTTACCGGTGTTGACCGTCAGCTCGAAGTGCCACTCCAGCGCTTCGGCGAGCGGCAGCGTTTTGCCGTCAACCGTGACCGGCTCCTCGCCCGTCAGCCACAGCAGCTCTACCAGCTCTTTCACCAGAGCCGGATCGTTCTGGTACCAGACGCCCAGCGCATCGCCCGGCTGATAGCGCAGGCCGGAGTCGCCGAGGTCGATTTCAATATGGCGCACATCTTTTTCAGAATCGCGACCGGTAATTTTTTGATTCACCGCCAGCGTCGCGGTCAGCGGCGCTTCTTTGGTATAGGGGCTGGTGTGGATCTCGTTCACCGACCCGCTGGCAATCAGCTGAGACGGGGCGGCGGCAGGGGCGCGCGCTTTCAGCACCTCAACCACCCGAGCGCGCCATTCGGCGGCGGCGGCCTGATACTCTACATCAGCATCAACCCGGTCGAGCAGGCGTTCGCCGCCCAGTTCGGCCAGCTTGTTATCAAAATCTTTGCCGGACTGGCAGAAGAATTCATAGGAAGTATCGCCGAGGCCAAACACGGCAAATGCGGTATCGGTCAGCTTCGGCGCTTTCTTCGAGAACAGGAACTTATGCAGCGCGACGGCTTCTTCCGGCGGCTCACCTTCCCCCTGCGTTGACGTCACCACGACCAGCAGTTTTTCGGAGGCAATTTGTTTGAATTTATAGTCGCCTGCGTTGACCAGCTTCACGTTCAGCTGCGCGGCCTGCAGATCGTCGCGCAGCGCTTCAGCGACGCGGCGGGCGTTGCCGGTTTGCGATGCCGAAATCAGGGTAATGGACGGCACTTCAGCCGCCTGGGCTGGCGCAACAACCGCCGCGCCGGGCTGCTGGTTCAGCACCCCCCAAAAATAGCCGGAAACCCAGGCCAGCTGGGTGGGCGTGAAGTCAGTCGTGGCCGCCTGAAGGCGCGCCATTTGCTCCGGACTCAGCGGTAGCAAATTGGAAGGTGGGGCCTGTGTCGTCATGCGTTGTTATGTTCCAGTAAGCAAAGCTGTGATTCACGCCCTGTCAGCGTGATAAACAGAAGAAAATGTATTCACTCTAAATAATTCGAGTTGCAGGCAGCGACACGGCGCCCATCAGGGCAAAGCCCAAGGCTGGGCCGAGTTATTGCCAACGCACATGCGGCTCGAAGTATGACGAGTGAGTAGGTTAACGGTGCAAATAGTAACAACTAAATAAAGGATGGAAATAACAAATAACCAAATGGACTAACCTGTTTTAGTTATAGTTATTAACAACAAAATCGATTAAATAAGCCCATGAAATATAGGCAATTAATTTGAACAGGCTGGATGAATGTGGCTATTTTCCGCTCAGGGCCGTTTTAGTTAATGCGAAAAAATGTGCTTTCCGGTACCCTACGGCGGTTTTTTGCCATATTGAGAAGAAAAGATGTCCACCACGCTGTTTAAAGATTTCACCTTCGAAGCCGCTCACCACCTGCCGCACGTGCCGGAAGGTCATAAGTGCGGTCGCCTGCACGGCCACTCTTTTATGGTGCGCCTGGAGATTACCGGTGAAGTCGATCCCCATACCGGGTGGATCATGGATTTTGCCGAGCTGAAGGCCGCGTTTAAACCCATCTACGATCGCCTCGACCATTACTACCTGAACGATATTCCCGGGCTGTCCAATCCGACCAGCGAAGTGCTGGCAAAATGGATCTGGGAGCAGATGAAACCGCGGGTACCGCTGCTGAGCGCGGTGATGATCAAAGAAACCTGTACCGCGGGCTGCGTCTATCGCGGCGAGTGATAGTGCCTTTAGCTGAATAAGACCCTGATAGCCCTGCGCTATCAGGGTTTTTTTATATCACGCGATATTGAGGTACTTGTGCGTCTGCATCGATAAGCGCCAGTTGCGGGCGATACAGGTTTCGATGCACAGGCGCGTCGCGTCATCTTTCTGGCTAATCGGCTGAAGCGCGATAATACGCGGCTTTTCATCGGCCAGCGTTGCCAGCAGCTCATCCAGCGCTTCGATATCGCGCACGCGTCCAACCGGATGTTTAATTTCATCAGCCCGCTGTAGCGCCTGAGAGAGTACGTCATAGCCGCCGCGCATGTTCACCTTTGGCGACACCGTCACCCAGGTATGCGGCGTGCAGCGCACTTCATGGGTGCCGCTGGTTTCAATCTGGCAGCTAAATCCGTTTTGCTCCAGTAAAGAGGTTAACGGCGTTAAATCATGAATGCATGGCTCGCCGCCGGTAATAACCACGTGGCGGGCCGTCCAGCCCTGACGCCCGATGATAGCCAGCAGATCTTCGCTGCTCGCCGGGCCCCATTTATCGCTCTCTTTGGTTTTTGCCAGAATGCTGAACAGCGACACTTCCCGATCGGCAAGCTTATCCCAGGTATGTTTGGTATCGCACCAGGCGCAACCAACCGGGCATCCCTGTAAACGAATAAAAATGGCGGGAACGCCGGTGAAGTAACCTTCGCCTTGCAAGGTCTGGAACATCTCGTTAATCGGGTACTGCATAATCATCTCTGCTTAGGGTTGTGAGCGCGCATTATCGCAGATTTGCCCGCGCAGATCTTGTCCCGCGCTGCGCCGCGTGGTGGGTAAAACCTAAACCTTAATAATAAACCTCCGGCAGCTGGCCGATTCCATTATCCCACACCGGCTAATTTAATTAGTCTGATAATCATCAGGCGACTATTAAGCAGCACGGCTAAAATTTTTGGTGTAACAAAACATGTATGATTTTGAAAGCCAAAAATAAAATAACAAACTTAAAAATAATAAATTTCAACGATGTACAAATGGATACACGAAATAATGAATTTATTGTCATAGCTTAGGGTCAAATTCGATCCACGACGCCAAATTATCTTAAAATAACCTTAATAAACCGCACCTTATGGTCATTTTCCATTTAATATCCGTTTAATTTTCCGCGCCTAGAATCCAGTCAACCAACCATAATGAGACTGCATTCATGAATACATTATTAATTACTGGCGCGACCGGTTTTCTCGGTGGAGCAGTGTTAGAAAGCATTCTGAATAAAAAGAATGCGCCTAATCTATTACTGTTAGTTCGTGCAGATAATAGTGTAGCTGCCGTAGAACGGGTAAAGGAAAACCTGCGAAAATTCAATATTAGCGAAGAGAGATTAACGGCCCTGACGCCCGGCAACATTCTGCTGGGGGATCTGGCCAATCCGCAGCCCTTTCTCGACGACCCGCGCCTGAATCAGGTGACCTACGTGCTCAACTGCGCCGCCGTCGCCTCATTTGGTAACAATCCGCTTATCTGGAAGGTCAACGTCGAAGGTACGCTGCAGTTTGCCCGGCGGATGGCTCAGGTCGGCGGCCTTGAGCGCTTTCTGCACGTGGGTACCGCGATGTCCTGCTCGCCGGACCCCGATTCGCTGGTAGCGGAAAGCACGGCGTTTCGTGAACGCGCCGAGCATCTGGTCGAATACACCCACTCTAAATCAACAATTGAGCGTCTCATGCGGCAGGAGTGCCCAACGCTACCGCTGGCGATCGCCCGTCCCTCTATTGTTGTTGGCCACACTCATCACGGCTGTCAGCCCTCCAGCAGCATCTTCTGGGTGTTCAGCATGGGGCTGATGCTGCAAAAATTTATGTGTTCGATGGAAGACCGCATCGATGTGATCCCCGTCGATTACTGCGCCGATGCGCTGCTGATGCTGCTTACCAGCCCGCTGGCGCGCGGAGAGGTGGTGCATATTTCAGCGGGAGAGGAAAACAGCGTAAGGTTTGCGGATATCGATAACGCGATGGCCTCCGCCCTCGAGCAGGCGCCGGTCGGCGATAAATACGCGCAGGTCAGCTATGAAACGCTGGTCAAAATGCGCCGTGAGCTGAAGGCTATTTTTGGCCCCTGCAACGAACGGCTGATGCTAAAAGCCATGCGCCTGTACGGCGCCTTCGCCACGCTTAACGTACGATTCAGCAACGACAAGCTGCTCAGCATGGGTATGCCAAAACCGCCGCGCTTTACCGATTACATTGACCGCTGCGTACAGACCACGCGCGGGCTTTCTATCCCGCAGCAAATGGCGGTAGATTTTAAGTAGCCGCTTTTGCAGGTATAAAAAAAGCCAGCCCGAAGGCTGGCTTTTTCATATCAGATAAAGACAGGCTTATGCCTGACCTTTGATCTCTTTACGACCGTTGTACGGTGCTTTTTCGCCCAGCGCTTCTTCGATACGAATCAGCTGGTTGTATTTAGCAACGCGGTCAGAACGGCTCATAGAACCAGTTTTGATCTGGCCTGCAGCGGTACCCACAGCCAGGTCAGCGATGGTCGCGTCTTCAGTTTCGCCAGAACGGTGAGAGATAACGGCAGTGTAGCCAGCGTCTTTCGCCATTTTGATCGCAGCAAGAGTTTCGGTCAGAGAACCGATCTGGTTGAATTTGATCAGGATGGAGTTAACGATGCCTTTCTCGATGCCTTCTTTCAGGATCTTGGTGTTGGTTACGAACAGATCGTCACCAACCAGCTGGATTTTGTCGCCCAGTACTTTAGTCTGATATGCGAAACCGTCCCAGTCAGATTCGTCCAGGCCATCTTCGATGGAGACGATCGGGTACTGTTTGGTCAGCTCTTCCAGGAAGTGGGTGAATTCTTCAGAGGTGAACGCTTTGTTGCCTTCGCCGGCCAGAACGTATTTACCGTCTTTGTAGAATTCAGAAGCCGCGCAGTCCATCGCCAGAGTGATGTCTTTGCCCAGCTCGTAGCCAGCAGCTTTAACCGCTTCAGCGATAACAGCCAGCGCTTCAGCGTTGGAGCCCAGGTTCGGCGCGTAGCCGCCTTCGTCACCAACAGCGGTGTTCATACCTTTGGCTTTCAGAACTTTAGCCAGGTTGTGGAACACTTCAGAACCCATACGTACGGCTTCTTTCAGGGATTTAGCGCCAACCGGCTGAATCATAAATTCCTGGATGTCGACGTTGTTGTCAGCGTGCTCGCCGCCGTTGATGATGTTCATCATCGGAACCGGCATGGAGTATTTGCCCGGAGTGCCGTTCAGCTCAGCGATGTGCTCGTACAGCGGCTGACCTTTAGAAGCAGCGGCAGCTTTGGCGTTAGCCAGAGAAACGGCCAGGATAGCGTTCGCACCGAAGTTAGATTTGTTTTCAGTACCGTCCAGGTCGATCATGATTTTGTCGATGCCAGCCTGATCTTTGGCATCTTTGCCAAGGATTGCCTGAGCGATCGGGCCGTTAACCGCGCCAACAGCTTTCAGTACGCCTTTACCCATGAAACGGGATTTGTCGCCATCGCGCAGTTCCAGCGCTTCGCGGGAGCCAGTAGAAGCACCTGACGGAGCAGCTGCCATACCGACGAAACCACCTTCCAGGTGTACTTCGGCTTCAACAGTCGGGTTACCACGGGAGTCGATGATTTCACGACCGATGACTTTAACGATTTTGGACATTAGGTTTTCCTCAGTACAAGTTAAACTAAAACTCCAGACAAACAATGCACCCGGATGGGTGCATTGCCGTTCTAACTCTTTTACTTCGCCTGACGCTTCTGGTACTCGCCTGCGGCCTTCACAAAGCCAGCAAACAGCGGATGGCCATCACGCGGCGTCGAAGTAAACTCCGGATGGAACTGACAGGCGACGAACCACGGATGGTTAGGCACCTCGATGATCTCGACCAACTGATCATCCCCGGAACGGCCCGCAATACGCAGGCCCGCATTTTCAATCGGCTTCAGCAACATATTGTTGACTTCGTAGCGGTGACGATGGCGTTCGGTAATGGTTGGCTCGCCGTACAGCTGGCGCACCAGGCTATCTTCAGCCAGCTGGCACTGCTGCGCGCCGAGGCGCATCGTGCCGCCGAGATCGCTCTTATCAGAGCGGACTTCGACATTACCGTCTTCATCACGCCATTCGGTAATCAGGGCCACGACCGGGTACTTACAGTCTGGCACAAATTCCGTTGAGTTGGCGTTTTCCATCCCCGCTACGTTGCGCGCGAACTCAATCAGCGCAACCTGCATCCCCAGGCAAATGCCCAGGTATGGAATGTTGTTTTCACGCGCGTAGCGCGCGGTGGCAATCTTACCTTCAACCCCGCGATAGCCGAAGCCACCAGGAATGAGGATAGCGTCTAAATTCTTCAGAATTTCGACGCCGCGCGTTTCCACATCCTGCGAATCAATCAGCTTGATGTTGACGGTGACGCGATTTTTCAGACCGCCGTGTTTCAGCGCTTCAATCACCGATTTGTAGGCGTCCGGCAGTTCAATGTACTTGCCGACCATACCAATGGTGACTTCACCTGCCGGGTTCGCTTCTTCGTAGATAACCTGTTCCCATTCGGCCAGGTTCGCTTCCGGACAGTTTAAGCTGAATCGTTTACAAATATAATCGTCCAGCCCCTGAGATTTCAACAGGCCCGGGATTTTATAAATGGAATCGACATCTTTCATCGAAATAACGGCTTTTTCCGGGACATTGCAGAACAATGCAATTTTGGCACGTTCGTTCGCCGGAATAGCGCGATCGGAGCGGCAGACCAGAATATCAGGCTGAATACCGATGGAGAGCAGTTCTTTAACGGAGTGCTGGGTCGGCTTGGTTTTGACTTCACCCGCGGCGGCCATATACGGCACCAGGGTCAGGTGCATAAACAGCGCGTTTTCACGACCGATATCCACCGCCAGCTGGCGAATCGCTTCAAGGAACGGCAGCGATTCAATATCGCCAACGGTGCCGCCGATTTCAACCAGCACCACATCATGGCCTTCACCGCCGGCCAGCACGCGCTCTTTGATCGCGTTGGTGATGTGCGGAATAACCTGAACGGTGGCACCCAGATAGTCGCCGCGACGCTCTTTGCGCAGGACGTCAGAGTAAATACGACCCGTGGTGAAGTTGTTGCGACGGGTCATCTTGGTGCGAATGAAACGCTCGTAGTGACCCAGGTCCAGATCGGTTTCAGCGCCGTCTTCAGTAACGAACACTTCCCCGTGTTGGATTGGGCTCATGGTGCCCGGATCGACGTTGATGTACGGATCCAGTTTCATCATGGTCACGTTAAGCCCGCGGGCTTCGAGAATGGCTGCGAGGGAAGCTGCGGCAATGCCTTTACCCAGAGAGGATACGACCCCGCCGGTCACAAAAATATAGTTCGTTGTCATGCTGAACCTGAGAAGTTAGGTTTAAAAGACGATGGAATAACCAGGACGGGAAAGCAGTATACCCGATCATGACTGACGCCACAAACTTTCATTATCCCTCCTTTTCATCAGGCCCACACAAACGCAGGGAGTGAGAAAATAGCCGCTTTTGGCGAAATGTTTTTGACGTAAATCAAGCGCTTGTTATTTAAAAAATCACACAAATAGCGCTTGATCACGAAAACTCTTTAGAGATCAGTTTCCTGGCGTTTTACTTCCTGCCACACCAGCTCCATGGTATCGAGGTCAACGCCGGTCATTTCCAGGCCGCGCGCGGCGACAATCCGCTCAACTTCGCGGAACCTGCGCTCAAACTTCAGGTTGGCTTTTTGCAGCGCAACTTCGGCTTTTACCCCTAAATGGCGGGATAAATTGACCGTCGCAAACAGCAGGTCGCCCACTTCCTCCTCCAGTTTAGCTTCATCCACCACGGCCTGCTGCGCTTCGTGCATCACTTCATCTATTTCTTCGTGCACTTTATCCAGCACCGGCCCCAGAGAGGTCCAGTCAAAGCCTACCGCCGAGCAGCGTTTCTGGATTTTATGCGCGCGCATCAGCGCCGGAAGGCTATGCGGGATGTCGTCCAGCGCGGAGTGCTGGGACTTTTCCGCTCGCTCAGCGCTTTTGATCTGTTCCCAGCGGGCCAGCACTTCGCTGCTGCTACCGGCGCTCGCCTCGCCGAAAATATGCGGATGACGGCGCTCCAGCTTGTCGCTGATGGCGGCGCAGATATCGTTAAAATCAAAGCGCCCCTCTTCCTGCGCCATCTGAGCGTAGAAGACGACCTGGAACAACAGGTCGCCCAGCTCACCGCGCAGATCGTCAAAATCTTCGCGGGCGATAGCGTCGAGCACTTCATAGGTTTCTTCAAGGGTATACGGCGCGATGGTGGCAAAGGTCTGCTCTTTGTCCCACGGGCAGCCGTTTTCCGGATCGCGCAGACGCCGCATAATGCCGAGCAGGCGTTCGATTTGAGTCATAAGTCTGTCCTGATAAAAAAATGCCGGGTGGCGGTAGCGCCTGACCCGGCTGACATAAGCGTGGGAGTTTATCCGCCGTGCAGACGACGGGCGTCGATGACGTCAGGTACCTGATTCAGCTTCGCCAGTACGCGCCCCAGCACCTGCAGGTTGTAGATCTCAATGGTCATATCGATCGTCGCCATCTGCTGTTTAGTATCGCTGCGGCTGGCAACGCCCAGCACGTTGACCTTCTCATTGGCGAGAATGGTGGTGATGTCGCGCAGCAGGCCGCTACGATCGTTGGCCTGGACGCGCACCACCAGCGAGTAGCCCGCCGAGTAGCTCTCTCCCCACACCGCGTCAACGATGCGCTCGGGAGCATGAGACTGTAGCTCCGCGAGCTGATCGCAATCCGCGCGGTGCACCGAGATCCCGCGGCCCTGGGTGATAAAGCCCACGATCTCGTCGCCGGGAATCGGCTGGCAGCAGCGCGCAATGTGGTGCATCAGATTGCCGACACCCTCCACCACCACGCGACCATTGTCTTTGCTGCGATTCTGCGGAGCGTGAGTTTTCTGCTGCAGCTGCTTTAACGCCGCCGCATCCTGCTCCGCCGCGCTGGGTTTATTAAACTGCGCCTGCAGGAAATTAACCATCTGGTTGAGGCGAATATCGCCCCCGCCAATCGCCGCCAGCAGTTCGTCCTGCTCGTTAAAGTTGTAGCGCGGCAACAGATGCTTTTCCGCGTCCTTCAGGCTGATGCCGAGATGCTCGAGCTCATCATCAAGGATCTGTCGCCCGGCAAGAATATTCTTGTCGCGATCCTGCTTGCGGAACCAGGCGTGAATTTTGGAACGCCCGCGGCTGGTGGTGACGTAGCCAAGGTTCGGGTTCAGCCAGTCGCGGCTGGGGTTGGGCTGCTTCTGGGTGATGATTTCAATCTGGTCGCCCATCTGCAGCTGATAGGTGAACGGCACAATACGCCCGCCGATTTTCGCCCCGATGCAGCGGTGGCCGACATCGCTGTGTATATGGTAGGCAAAATCGAGCGGCGTCGAACCCGAAGGCAAATCCACCACGTCGCCCTTCGGTGTAAAGACATAAACCCGGTCATCAAAGACCTGGCTACGCACCTCATCCAGCATCTCGCCGGAATCGGCCATCTCTTCCTGCCAGGCGATCAGTTTACGCAGCCAGGCAATGCGATCTTCATAGCCGCGCCCGCCGCTGGCCGCTGCGCTGGCGCCCTCTTTATACTTCCAGTGCGCGGCCACGCCCAGCTCGGCATCTTCATGCATCTGGCGGGTACGGATCTGAATTTCAATGGTTTTTCCGCCGGGGCCAAGCACAACGGTATGAATTGACTGGTAGCCATTAGGCTTGGGATTGGCGACGTAATCATCGAACTCATCCGGCAGATGGCGGTAATGAGTATGCACGATCCCCAGCGCGGCATAGCAGTCCTGCAGGCGCTCGGCGACAATACGCACCGCCCGCACGTCAAACAGCTCGTCGAAGGCGAGATGTTTTTTCTGCATTTTGCGCCAGATGCTGTAGATATGCTTGGGACGCCCGTAGACCTCAGCCTTGACGCCCTCAGTTTTCATTTCCGTGCGTAAATGGCTGACGAATTCATCAATATAATGTTCACGATCGATGCGCCGCTCGTGTAACAGCTTAGCGATTCGCTTATATTCCGCCGGATGCAGATAGCGGAAGCAGTAATCTTCGAGCTCCCACTTCAGCTGGCCGATCCCCAGGCGGTTGGCCAGCGGCGCGTAAATATTGGTACACTCTTTTGCCGCCAGTACGCGCTCATCTTCCGGCGCATCTTTCACTTCACGCAGATGGGCGATACGCTCGGCGATTTTAATCACCACGCAGCGGAAGTCATCGACCATCGCCAGCAGCATGCGGCGAATGTTGTCCACCTGTTCAGAGGAGACCGAATCCGTATGGGTGGCTTTAAGCTGGCGTATCGCGGCCATGTCCCGCACGCCGTGGATCAGGGTGACGACCGATTTCCCGACGCTCTCCTGCATGATCTCTTCGCTGACGACGTTGCCGTCCGCCAGCGGGAAAAGCATCGCCGCACGCAGCGTATCGATATCCATGCTCAACATGGAGAGAATTTCCACCATCTCCACGCCGCGCCATAGCAGGAGATCGGCCTGCGGATGCCCCTGCGTTTTCTCTCGACAATAATCCCAGGTTTCGGCTAAGCGTTCACACGACTGCTGGCTGGAAATTCCCAGACTCGCGATCCATTTCTTCGGGTCAAATTCACCAGCTTTATTTAAATGTGCACTTCTTACCGCAACCATTGTCCTCTCCTTAAGGGACCGCCTGCCGAAGTCGGCAAGCCTCAACTTTTACACTTCATCCTTCAAACCGCGTCAACGCTGGCGTTCGTCTTTTATCTCAGTCACCTGCTTCTGAGGATGCCGCTTCACTGCGATTTGAATGATTCTTGTGCTCAAACAACACCATTGATTCCAGATGTCCGGTATGCGGGAACATATCGAGCATCGCCAGGCGTTGAATGGTATATCCCGCCTGCAATAAAACGTCGCTATCGCGCGCCAGGGTCGCCGGGTTACATGAAACATACACCACCCGACGCGGCGCTAATTTTATAATATGTAACATAACGCCCGCCGCGCCGGCGCGCGCCGGGTCGAGCAAGACCTTATCAAAACCGTGCTTCGCCCACGCCTGGCGGGTGACGTCCTCTTCCAGGTTCTCATGGAAGAAAGTCACATTATGCAACCCGTTCAACGCCGCGTTCTCCTGGCCCTTCGCCACCAGCGCGGGAACCCCTTCAACGCCAACCACCTGCGCCGCACGCTTCGCCAGCGGCAGGGTAAAGTTGCCCATGCCGCAAAAGAGGTCCAGCACGCGATCCTGAGGCTGGATATCCAGCCATTCCAGCGCCGTACGCACCATCAGTTGGTTTACGCCATCGTTCACCTGGATAAAATCGCGCGGACTGAACACTAAGCGTAGACCGTCCGAGGTATACCAGGGGGCTTCCCCGCGAATATGTTCCAGTATCTCGCTTTGCGGGGCGAGGTACAGGGAAAGACCGTGAGATTGCGAAAAACGTTCCAGCTTTTCTTTATCTGCCGCGGGAAGCGCCGCCGTATGGCGCAATACCATCAGCGGGCCGTTATCCGCCTGCACCAGCTCAACGTGGCCAAGCTGACGCACCGATTTCAATTCGCTAAGACATTCACGTACCGCGGGCAATAGCGCACCAAGAGTGGGCACCAAAACGGGGCACTGCACCACATCGACGATCTCGCTGGCGTTAGCCTTGCGGAAGCCCATCTGTAATTGTTGGGACTTTGGCTGATAATTCAAGCTCAGACGCGCCCGGCGGCGATAGCCCCACGGCGAAGCGGCTATAATGTCATCAACGTCGCGCTTCATCAGCCTCGCGAGCGCGGCGCGTTTGCTCTGCTGCTGCAGTTCAATGCTGGCGTGCTGCTGCTGGCACCCGCCGCAGATGCCAAAATGCGGGCAGCGCGGCGCCTGCCGCTGCGGGCTATCGCTAAGACGGCGTTTAACCTGGGCGCGGGCGTACTGTTTTTTATCTTCGACCACAACAACGTCAGCCTGCTCCTGTGGCAATAAACCGCTGATAAACAGCGCCTTACCCTGATGACGCGCAACGCCCTGGCCGAAGGGGTCAAGGTCATTTACTGTAACGGTTATGATCTGGCGCGTCGTCACACGCCGTTTTGCAGAGTAGAATTGCGCCATCGTAGAGATTTGTCTCAATTAAATATACTGACTCTGGATAAGAGTTCGGTCAGGATGAGCCAGAGTAACAACGCACCAGCCTCCTGAAAGATGATGTGTATATTCTCCCATAATGGAACCGCATGACCAACTACAGCCTTCGTGCCCGCATGATGATTCTTATTCTGGCGCCTACCGTTCTGATCGGTCTGCTGCTCAGTATTTTCTTCGTCGCACACCGCTATAACGACCTACAGCGCCAGCTGGAGGATGCCGGCGCCAGTATTATCGAACCGCTGGCGGTCTCCAGTGAATATGGCATGAATTTGCAAAACCGCGAGTCAATCGGGCAGCTCATCAGCGTGCTGCACCGCCGCCACTCCGATATTGTGCGCGCCATTTCCATCTACGACTCGCACAACAGGCTGTTCGTCACCTCTAACTTTCAGCTCGATCCCGGCGAACTTCAGCTGCCAAAAGGGGAACCCTTTCCCCGCCGCCTGAGCGTGGTGCGCCACGGCGATTTGATGATTTTGCGTACCCCTATTATCTCGGAAAGCTATTCACCGGATGAATCGCCGGGAAGCGATGCCAAGATGCCGGATAATATGCTGGGCTACGTGGCGCTTGAGATGGATCTCAAATCGGTGCGGCTACAGCAGTACAAAGAGATCTTTATCTCCAGCGTGATGATGCTGTTCTGTATCGGTATTGCGCTGATCTTCGGCTGGCGGCTGATGCGCGACGTGACCGGGCCGATCCGCAATATGGTGAATACCGTTGACCGCATCCGCCGGGGCCAGCTTGATAGCCGCGTCGAAGGCTTTATGCTCGGCGAGCTGGATATGCTGAAAAACGGTATCAACTCCATGGCTATGTCGCTGGCGGCCTACCACGAAGAGATGCAGCATAACGTCGATCAGGCGACATCGGATCTGCGGGAAACGCTTGAACAGATGGAAATCCAGAACGTCGAGCTGGACCTGGCGAAAAAACGCGCGCAGGAAGCGGCGCGAATCAAATCCGAATTCCTCGCCAACATGTCCCATGAACTGCGCACGCCGCTCAACGGCGTCATTGGCTTTACCCGCCTGACGCTGAAGACCGACTTAAACACCACCCAGCGCGATCACCTGACGACCATTGAGCGTTCCGCGAATAATCTGCTGGCCATCATTAACGATGTTCTGGACTTCTCTAAGCTCGAAGCCGGGAAGCTTATTCTGGAGAGTATTCCGTTCCTGCTGCGCACTTCGCTGGACGAGGTGGTCACGCTGCTGGCGCACTCGGCGCACGATAAGGGGCTGGAGCTGACGCTGAATATCAAAAACGATGTGCCGGATAACGTCATTGGCGACCCGCTGCGCCTGCAGCAAATTATTACCAACCTGATGGGCAACGCCATCAAGTTTACCGAACACGGCAATATCGACGTGCTGGTGGAACAGCGCGCCATCAGCAACTCAAGAGTACAAATCGAAGTCCAGATCCACGATACCGGTATCGGGATTCCTGAACGCGATCAGTCGCGTCTGTTCCAGGCGTTCCGCCAGGCCGACGCCAGCATCTCCCGTCGCCACGGCGGAACCGGACTTGGGCTGGTCATCACCCAGCGGCTGGTGAAAGAGATGGGCGGCGATATCTCCTTCCATAGCCAGCCTAATCGCGGCTCGACGTTCTGGTTCCATATCAGCCTCGACCTCAACCCCAACGCGGTTCCCGACAGCGTGCCAACCCAGTGCCTGGCGGGTAAAAAGCTGGCCTATATCGAGGCCAACGCGGCGGCGGCGCAGTGTACGATGGAGCTACTGGCGACAACGCCGCTGGAGGTGGTTTACAGTCCGACGATGACCGCCCTACCGGATGCTCACTACGATATCCTGCTGGCCGGCATTCCCGTATCAATACGCGACCTGAGCCAGCATCGCGATAAGCTGGAAAGAGCCAGCAAGCTTGCCGATCATCTGGTGCTGGCCCTGCCGTGCCACGCCCAGGTCAGCGCCGAAACGCTGCGCCAGGACGGCATTGCCGCCTGTTTGCTTAAGCCATTGACCTCAACGCGCTTACTGCCGGCGCTGACGGCCTCCTGCCAGACGCAGCCGACGGTTCTGCCGCCGCGTTCCGATAGTAAGAAGCTTCCGATGACGGTCATGGCCGTTGATGACAATCCGGCGAATCTCAAGCTTATCGGCGCCCTGCTGGAGGATTTAGTCCAGCACGTTATCCTCTGCGACAGCGGCCAGCACGCCGTCGAGCGGGCCAGAGAAACGCAGCAGGATCTGATTCTGATGGATATTCAGATGCCGGAGATGGATGGGATCCGCGCCTGCGAACTGATTCACCAGCTCCCTCATCAACAGCAAACGCCGGTGATCGCCGTGACCGCCCACGCCCTGGAAGGGCAGCGAGAGAAATTACTCAGCGCGGGGATGAACGACTATCTGGCGAAACCCATTGAGGAGGATAAGCTCTACAGCCTGCTGCTGCGCTACCAGCCGGGAAAGACGCTACCGCCGCAGGTCGCCGCGGAGCCTGTTGAGCCGCCCGTTAACCATGACATCACCCTCGACTGGCAGCTGGCGCTGCGTCAGGCGGCGATGAAACCGGATCTGGCGCGGGAAATGCTGCAGATGCTGCTCGCCTTTATGCCGGAGGTGCGTAACAAGGTAGAAGAACAGCTGGTGGGAGAACAGCCGGAAGGCGTGCTGGATCTTATTCATAAGCTTCACGGCAGCTGTAGCTATAGCGGCGTGCCGCGGCTGAAAAAACTGTGTCACACCCTTGAGAGCCAGCTACGCGCGGGCACCGCCGCCGAGGAGATGGAGCCGGAGTTTCTGGAGCTGCTGGATGAAATGGACAACGTCGCGCGCGAAGCCTGTAAGCTGTTGGGGATTTAGAGGATGTAAAACGCGAGCCCCGGTCTGCGCTTCGCGACCGGGGAAAAACCTATAATAGCCGGCCCATTTTCAGCACGGCGGCGACGTTTCTCGCCGTCATACGCACGTTTTCGGCGGCATTTTCCAGTGCTTGCTCCAGGGTGCAAACGGAATAAATCACGCTGAATACCGCATCCAGGCCGTGCTGATGCACGACGCCGACGTCAGCCGTCAGGCTCCCGGCAATGCCGATGACCGGCAGGTTGTAGCGTTTTGCCACCCTCGCCACGCCAACCGGCACTTTGCCGTGAACCGTCTGGCTATCGATACGCCCTTCGCCGGTGATCACCAGGTCCGCATCCGCCACGATATCGGCAAGATGGAGCGCATCGGTCACAATCTCAATGCCCGGCCGCAGCTTTGCGCCGCAAAAGGCGTACAGGCCCGCGCCCATTCCCCCCGCCGCGCCGCCGCCTTCAAGATGCAGCACATCAAGTTCTAAATCGCGATGGATAATATCGGCAAAATGGGCCAGCGCGTTGTCAAGGCAGGGGATCATCTCCGCCGTCGCCCCTTTCTGCGGCCCAAATACCGCCGTCGCACCCTGTGGTCCCGTCAGCGGGTTGGTAACATCGCAAGCGACGTCAATACGACAGCCGGCCAGGCGTTTATCAAGTTCGCTAACGTCGATGCGCGCGAGGCTCTCCAGCGCGCGTCCGCCGGCGGCAATCTGCTGGTTATCTTTGGTCAGCAGTTTCGCCCCCAGCGCCTGTACCATCCCGGCGCCGCCGTCGTTCGTCGCGCTGCCGCCGATGCCGATAATAATTTGGCTCACTCCGGCATCCAGCGCATGGCGAATCAGCTCGCCGGTCCCCCATGAAGTGGTCAGCAAAGGATTTCGCCGCGCCGGCGGTACGCTCTCCAGGCCGCTTGCCGCCGCCATTTCAATAAACGCGCACTGCCTGTCGCCCGACAGGCCATAAAAGGCCTCCACGGGTTCACCGAGCGGACCGGTGACGGTGACCGCAATCCGGCATCCCTGGGTCGCGGCAACCATGGCTTCAACGGTTCCTTCGCCACCGTCGGCAACCGGCAGCTTAACGTACTCCGCATCGGCGTAAATTTCCCGAAAACCTTGTTCTATCGCGGTTGCGACATCCAGCGCACTCAGGCTCTCCTTGTATGAATCCGGTGCGATCACTATCTTCATATGCTGTCCTTAAAATGAACGATTACCCGACGCCGTGCAGGAAACCGGTCCCCGAAGGGACCGGTATTTCTTTAGCGCACCATGCATGGACGCTTGTTATCAAACGTCCAGTTCGGGATCAAATACTGCATGCCCATCGCGTCATCGCGCGCGCCCAGGCCGTGTTTCTGGTACAGCTCATGGGCTTTCATCACCCGATCCATATCGAGCTCCACGCCCAGACCCGGTTTCGCCGGTACCTGTACCATCCCGCCTTTAATTTCAAAGGGCTCTTTGGTCAGACGCTGGTTACCCTCCTGCCAGATCCAGTGGGTGTCGATGGCGGTAATTTTACCCGGCGCTGCCGCTGCCACGTGGGTAAACATCGCCAACGAGATATCAAAGTGGTTGTTAGAGTGCGAGCCCCAGGTCAGGCCAAACTCGTGGCACATCTGCGCCACGCGGACGGAACCCTGCATGGTCCAGAAGTGCGGATCCGCCAGCGGGATATCGACGGACTGCAGCGACAGCGTGTGGCCCATCTGACGCCAGTCGGTCGCGATCATATTGGTCGCCGTCGGCAGGCCGGTGGCGCGGCGGAACTCCGCCATCACTTCGCGTCCGGAGAAGCCCTGTTCTGCGCCGCACGGATCTTCCGCATAGGCCAGAGAGCCTTTCAGGTATTTGCCAATTTTGATCGCTTCATCCAGCGACCACGCGCCGTTCGGATCGAGGGTCACGCGCGCCTGCGGGAAGCGCTTCGCCAGCGCAACGATGGACTCCGCTTCCTCTTCCCCGGCCAGTACGCCGCCTTTCAGTTTAAAGTCATTAAAGCCATATTTCTCATACGCCGCTTCCGCCAGGCGCACCACCGCATCCGGGGTCATCGCTTCATCATGACGCAGGCGATACCAGTCGCATTTGTCATCCGGCTGGCTCTGATACGGCAGCGGCGTGGCTTTACGGTTGCCGACGAAGAACAGGTAGCCGAGCATTTCCACTTCGCTGCGCTGTTGGCCATCGCCCAGCAGAGACGCCACGTTCACGCCCAGATGCTGGCCCAGCAGGTCAAGCATCGCCGCTTCGATCCCGGTCACTACGTGAATTGTGGTACGCAGATCGAAGGTCTGCAAACCGCGTCCACCGGCGTCGCGGTCGGCGAAAGTATTGCGCACGGCGGTCAGCACGTTTTTGTATTCACCCAGCGTCTTACCGACCACCAGCGGGATCGCGTCCTCCAGGGTGGTGCGGATTTTCTCTCCGCCGGGGATTTCACCGACGCCGGTATGGCCGGAATTATCTTTGATCACCACAATATTGCGCGTGAAGAACGGGGCGTGCGCGCCGCTCAGGTTCATCAGCATGCTGTCGTGGCCCGCGACCGGAATGACCTGCATAGAAGAAACAACGGGGGTCGAAAATTGTGCGCTCATAATTTATTCCTTATTCAAATCAGTGACGGCCGAAAACGGGGCGTTTACGGTCAAAAGTCCATCCGGGGATCAGGTACTGCATTGGGCCTGCGTCATTACGCGCGCCGCCGGGCAGCTTTTTATACGCCTCATGCGCTTTCTGTACCTGCTCCCAGTCCAGCTCAACGCCAAGTCCTGGCGCGTCCGGAACAGCAATTTTTCCGTGCTTAATCTCCAGCGGATTTTTGGTCAGGCGGCAATCTCCCTCCTGCCAAATCCAGTGGGTATCAATGGCCGTGGGGTTACCCGGCGCCGCCGCGCCGACGTGGGTGAACATGGCCAGTGAAATATCAAAGTGGTTATTGGAATGGCAGCCCCAGGTCAGGCCCCAGTCATCGCACAGCTGCGCCACGCGCACCGCGCCGGACAGGGTCCAGAAGTGCGGATCGGCCAGCGGAATATCCACGGCGTTCAGCATCACCGCATGGCCCATTTCGCGCCAGTTGGTGGCGATCATGTTAGTTGCCACCGGCAAACCGGTGGCGCGGCGGAATTCCGCCATCACTTCGCGGCCGGAAAAGCCCTGCTCGGCGCCGCAGGGGTCTTCGGCGTAGGTCAGCACATCGTTCAGCCCTTTGCACAGGGCGATGGCTTCATCCAGCAGCCAGGCGCCGTTAGGGTCGACCGTAATGCGCGCATCCGGGAAACGCTTCTTCAGCGCGCGGGCGGTTTCGATCTCCTGCTCGCCGGGCAGCACGCCGCCCTTGAGTTTGAAATCTTTAAAGCCGTAGCGATCCTGCGCGGCTTCCGCCAGCCGCACCACCGCCTCGCTGTTCAGCGCTTCCTGATGACGCAGGCGATACCACGCGTGGCTGCCCGGCGTGCTTTCCAGATAGGGCAGATCGGTCTTCGTACGATCGCCCACGTAGAACAGGTAGCCCAGCACGGTCACCGCATCGCGCTGCTTGCCCGGCCCCAGCAGTTCGCAAACCGGCACGTTGAGCGCCTTGCCCAACAGATCCAGCAGCGCAGCCTCCAGCGCCGCCACCGCGTTCACCCGCAGTTCGAACGTCCAGGCGCCTTTACCAAAGGTGTCAAAATCCGCGGCCTGGTTGCCTTTATGCACCTGCTGAACCACTTTATTCAGGCGGGCGATTTCCTGCCCCAAAACCATCGGGATCGCCTCCACCAGCGTCTGATAAATCACCTCGCCGCCGGGCGCTTCGCCGACGCCGGTATTGCCGGCGCTGTCGGTCAGCACCACGATATTACGGGTAAAGTACGCGTTATGGGCACCGCCGATATTGAGCAGCATACTGTCCTGCCCGGCTACCGGGATAACCTTCATGTCGGTGATAACGGGGCTCGATTGCGTTGTCATGATGATTGTCCTGCCACAGGTTTCAGTTCAATACGCTTAATATCGCCGACCAGAACCAGATAGCTCAGCACCGCCACCAGCGCATGGACGCCCACATAAATCAGCGCGCCGTTAAACGAACCGGTGGTGCCAACGATGTAGCCAATCGCAATCGGCGTCACGATGCCGGAGATATTGCCGAACATGTTGAACAGACCGCCGCTCAGCCCGCTGATCTCTTTCGGTGCCGTATCCGCCATGACCGCCCAGCCCAGCGCGCCGATGCCTTTACCGAAGAAGGCCAGCGCCATAAAGCCGATAATCATCCACTCCACGTTGACGTAGTTACAGAACACCATCACCATCGACAGCAGCATCCCCATCACGATCGGCGTTTTACGCGCGATGTTCAGCGAGCCGGTACGACGCATCAGCCAGTCGGAAATAATCCCGCCGAGCACGCCGCCCGCGAAGCCGCAGATAGCCGGCACCGAAGCGACAAAACCGGCTTTCAGAATGGACATGCCGCGCGCCTGCACCAGATAAACCGGGAACCAGGTGATAAAGAAATAGGTTAAAGCGTTAATGCAGTACTGTCCGATATAGACGCCAATCATCATGCGGGAGCCCAGCAGCTGCTTAATTTGCCCCCATTTTACGCTAAACGGCACCTTAGCTTTGGCCGCCGCCTGATCCATGTTGATCAGCGCGCCGCCAGCGGCGATGTAATCGAGCTCTTTTTGGTTCACGCCCGGATGCTGGTTGGGTTCATGAATGACCTTCAGCCAGACAAAGCTGATGATAATCCCGAGTCCGCCCATAAAGAAGAACACGTGCGACCAGCCCACCTCATGGGTCAGCCAACCCATGATTGGCGCAAAAATAACGGTGGCAAAGTATTGCGCGGAGTTAAAGATAGCCACCGCGGTGCCCCTCTCCTGCGCCGGGAACCACGCCGCGACGATACGGCTGTTTCCGGGGAAAGATGGCGCTTCGGCCAGGCCGACAAGGAAACGCAGGGTAAACAGCGCGACGATAATGCCGAAGCCGCTGAAGATATCGACGAAGCCCTGCAGCAGGGTAAACATGGACCAGATAAAAATGGACCAGAAGTAGACGCGTTTTGAACCGAAACGGTCAAGCAGCCAACCGCCCGGGATTTGGCCGATCACATAGGCCCATGAAAACGCGGAGAAAACATACCCCATGCCAACGGCGTCAAGACCAATATCTTTGGCCATCTCCGATCCGGCAATGGATAAGGTGGCGCGGTCGCCGTAGTTGAAGGATGTGACGATAAACAGCATCACCACTATCCAGTAGCGAGCATTGGTGCGCTTTTCAGCGCCGCTCGCCGCCTGACTTAATGAACTCATTGTTGCACTCCTGAATCATAGCGTTAGCTACGTTCATTCTGAACAGCACAACCTGTAGGGTACTCAGAATGACGTGTTAGTGTTTTTCATTGTTTTCGTTATATCTGGCACTGCATTGGGAACTGGCAGGGAAAGTATAAAAAGAGGGGCTGGCGGGCTCACCGTGCAAATACACAGCTTTCACCGGCTGAGTAAATGTGATTTATGGCGTATGCCTAATGAGATGGGGGATGGTTCACGGAAATGAAAAACCGCGCGCGTTCAGAGGCGGAAACGGCGGTGCAAAAGGCAGGAGTGTGAATCAACTCTCTTGACCCCGTGAAATAGCCCGGTAAAGGCCCTGGCATTACACAGGTTTTAAGGCAAATGCCCGAAGCCAGCCACGTGGAGAATTGGTACGATCTTTTTGACCGTTAATCTGGCTCTGGCATTGAACATCAGTAAAAAAGGAGCGCCCTCTAGTGTAGGGAGAGGGCGAAACTTTTTAATCGAGCAGCGACGCCCACTGCGTTACCCATGGGTTAGAGACGCTTTCGGGTTCCGGATCTTCGCTGGCGTCAATCATCAGCATCTCGCCAACGCGCGTGCCGCCCTGTTCCTGCAATAACGCATCAAACTTTAAGCCGCCGCCGCAGAAGTTAGCGTAGGTGCTATCGCCCAAGGCGATAATCCCATAGCGTAAATGCGGCTGATACATATCTTTGATGCCTTCGTACAAGGGCACGATACTGTCCGGTAAATCGCCCTGTCCGGTGGTCGATGTCACCACCAGCACATATCTACCGCTATACGACTCCCAGTCTTTCACCTCGGGATCCTCAAAGACTTTCGCCTGATGCCCCAGCCCGCTCAAAATAGCCTGCGCCTCTTCGGCGACCAGGAGCGAATTTCCATACATCGTGCCGACAAAAATTCCGACTTCTGCCATGACTATCTCCCTGAATTGACCTGTATCTCTTCATCCTGACCGCAGTCGTCGGCAAACTCAACCCTTTCATTTAGCGGGAGAAGGCCGCGCCAGCCAAACTGCGACAGCGCACGCATCCAGACCTCGTCAAGACCGGCGCGAATAACCAACGGTTCGCCGGTAAAGGGATGCGTTAACGAGAGCTGGCTGGCGTGCAGCATCAGCCGATCGCAGCCAAAGTGCGCCGCCGCGCTGCGATTCTGCCGCAAATCGCCGTGTTTGCTATCGCCGATAATCGGATGGCGAAGATGGGCAAGATGGCGACGTAGCTGGTGTTTACGTCCGGTTTTCGGTTCAAGCTCCACCAGGCTATAGCGGGTCGTGGGGTAACGGCCGGTCGCCACCGGCATCTCTACCGTCGCCAGGCCGCGATAATGCGTCACCGCCGGCTGCGGGTCTTTATTTTCGCGGGCAAACTTATCGGCGATTTTATCCAGTTCCTCAACCAGCGGGTAATCAAGCACCGCTTCGTCGCTCAGCCAGCCGCGAGCGATCGCATGATAGCGTTTCTGCATTTGATGCTGCTCGAACTGCTGCGACAGCAATCTTCCCGCTTCGCTCGACAGCCCCATCAGCAGCACGCCGGACGTCGGCCTGTCGAGGCGATGGGCGGTGAATACGTGCTGGCCTATCTGGTCGCGCACGGTCTGCATCACCACCACTTTTTCATCACGATCCAGCCAGCTGCGGTGCACCAGCCAGCCCGATGGCTTGTTCACCGCGACCAGCCACTGGTCCTGATATAAAATCTCCAGCATCAGGCTTCGCCGCCGGCAAACAGCGCATCCAGCAGGACCAGTTCGGCCAGCACCCGCTCGCGCACGGGGTGAGCATTATCCAGAGCCATCTCATAATAGGGCGCAACGGCGAAGTTCTGCGGCAGCGGCGTTCCGCTTTCCAGAAGCTGGTGCATACGCGGAATCAATACCCACTGCAGCCATTCAAGCGGCTCCATGGTGTCGAGGCAAAACGGCTGTTCGCTGGCAAACGCGCGGCTATCGGGGGCACTATCCTGCCAGTGTTCCGTTTCGCGCAGCAGCGCTTCAATGGCGAGCAGGCGCTCGCGCACGCGATGGTCAAGAGTCATGGGAAACCTCGGTGAGTTAAAAACCGGCGCAGAATAGCAAATTCAGACGAGAAATAAAAAAAGGGAGCACTGTATAAAACAGTGCTCCCGGTTCGTTTTGCAGCAATCCAGCTACATTGGTGCTCCCTGCTCGTCCTTGAAAACTTTTCCTGAGGTCTCCTGACCATGTTCATCCATAAACAGTTGCATCCTGCTTTCACACCACCCCGATGCGAAATAACTCATCCTTAAGTCTGTCCTGATCTTCCTGATCCACCGAACGTCCCGCTCGGCTCTCGTTCTCCTTCCTGGAGGTGTCCTTTTACGCAATCCTGCGTTATCCTGTGCTTCATCCTGAAGCCTGTCCTTGCAACGCCATCCCGGCGGGTCCTGCAGAAGCGTCATCATCCTGATGTTCACTTCGTTTATCAACTCCCTGTCGATGTGTATAGAATCCCTGATTCCGCCCTGTCTTACAACCCTTGTTAAGACAATATCTTAAGATTAATCGTCAGTATCCTTAATGAGAAAATCATTAATCACTTGAAAAATATTATATTTCTTAAAATACGCCCCTGAAGGATCGGCTTAAATGATGACGATCTCTTACAGGTCTTGTAAGAGATCTCTCACAAAAGTTTGGGTAGTGTGGATTACAGAACTGGCTTAAGGGAATTAAGGAAACTCGCAAGCGAGGGAGAAAGGGTCGTCCGTTTTCGGGTGCCGAGGGTCTCTTTGATCACTTCACCGCTCATATTACAGACCGAAATGACCTCCAGTTCGCTGTCCAGCGTGGCGATAAACAGCGTGGGCGACAGCTTCAAACGCTTTTGCACCAGCAGATGACCAATCAGATTCTCCTGCACCCGCTGGAAATCATCCGGGCTCCAGGTTTGCAGCAGCGTCATGGTTTCATCGGCAGTTTCATCGGCAAAACGCGCCTGCATATCGCCGGCAAACTGAGTGGTATAATAAGCATGAAGCGGTTGTTGTACCACAATCTCCAGCGCCCGTTCAACCGCGTCAATATTTTGTGCTAATGAAAACGGCTGCGGCTGCCAGAAAACGCCGTCATCATCCGTGCCGTTGACGCACGGCGACGGGATACCGTAAAGCTCTTCGCTGCGCGGCAGGCTGGAGCGCTGCTGCTGCCACGCCTCACAATAACGTTGGGTAAATGCTTGTAGCGCTTCTGCGGTTTGCTGGTCCACCGGTTTCTCTCTTCACGTTAGACAGGATACACTTGGCATATAGTGTAACCGCTTTAACTATGGTGAAACATGTCTTCTTACGATAATCATCAGGCGCTGGCCGGCCTGACGCTCGGAAAATCAACCGATTACCGCGACACCTACGACGCCAGCCTGCTTCAGGGCGTCCCACGCAGCCTGAACCGCGACCCGCTGGATCTGCACGCCGATAACCTGCCGTTTCACGGCGCCGATATCTGGACGCTGTATGAGCTCTCCTGGCTGAACGCCAAAGGCCTGCCGCAGGTCGCCGTGGGCCACGTGGAGCTCAGCGATACCACCGTAAACCTGGTGGAATCAAAAAGCTTTAAGCTCTATCTCAACAGCTTCAACCAGACGCGCTTTGCCGACTGGCAGGCGGTCGAGGCGACGCTGGCGCACGATCTCAGCGCCTGTGCGCAAGGAGAAGTGAAGGTAGCGCTGTATCGCCTCGATGAGCTCGAAGGCCAGCCGGTCGCTCATCTGCACGGCACCTGCATCGACGACCAGGATATTGAAATCGATAATTACCAGTTCAGCGCCGATTACCTGCAGGACGCCGCGGCCGGCAAAGTGGTCGAAGAGACCCTGGTCAGCCATCTGCTGAAGTCCAACTGCCTGATTACCCACCAGCCAGACTGGGGGTCGGTGCAAATCCAGTATCGCGGGGCGAAAATCGATCGCGAAAAGCTGCTGCGCTATCTGGTGTCATTCCGCCACCACAACGAGTTCCACGAGCAGTGCGTAGAGCGCATCTTCAATGACATTCAGCGTTTCTGCCAGCCGGAAGCCCTTTCCGTTTATGCGCGCTACACGCGACGAGGCGGTCTTGATATCAACCCGTGGCGCAGCAATACCGATTTTGTGCCGGCCACCGGTCGCCTCGCCCGTCAATAGTAAACATTTTCACAATTTGCGCGCGTTAACCCGCGCGCAAGGTTGTGAAAACGCCATCAGCAGGGCTATTGTAATCACAGGAAGACGATAATCGTCCTGTAAGGAGTTCACTTGATTACACATGTTAGCCCGCTTGGTTCAATGGATATGCTGTCGCAGCTGGAAGTGGATATGCTTAAACGCACCGCCAGCAGTGACCTGTATCAACTCTTTCGCAACTGCTCGCTTGCTGTGCTCAACTCGGGGAGCCTGACCGATAACAGCAAGGAGCTTCTGTCTCGTTTTGAAAACTTCGATATTAACGTGCTGCGTCGCGAACGCGGCGTGAAGCTGGAACTGATCAACCCGCCGGAAGACGCTTTCGTTGACGGGCGTATTATCCGTTCCCTGCAGGCCAACCTGTTTGCCGTACTGCGCGATATTCTGTTCGTCTACGGCCAAATCCACAATACCGTTCGCTTCCCGAATCTCGATCTTGAAAGCTCGGTGCATATCACCAACCTGGTTTTCTCCATTTTGCGTAACGCCCGCGCCCTGCACGTCGGCGAAGCGCCAAACATGATTGTCTGCTGGGGCGGCCACTCGATTAACGAAAACGAATATCTGTACGCCCGCCGCGTCGGCACCCAGCTGGGCCTGCGCGAACTGAATATCTGTACCGGCTGTGGACCGGGCGCGATGGAAGCGCCGATGAAAGGCGCCGCCGTCGGCCACGCGCAGCAGCGTTACAGAGACAGCCGCTTTATCGGTATGACCGAGCCGTCGATTATCGCCGCCGAGCCGCCGAACCCGCTGGTGAACGAACTGATCATCATGCCGGATATCGAAAAACGCCTGGAGGCGTTCGTGCGCATCGCCCACGGCATCATCATCTTCCCGGGCGGCGTGGGCACGGCGGAAGAGCTGCTCTATCTGCTGGGCATTTTGATGCACCCGTCGAACAAGTCGCAGGTTCTGCCGCTGATTCTCACCGGGCCAAAAGAGAGCGCCGATTATTTCCGCGTGCTGGATGAGTTTATCGTCCATACGCTGGGTGAAGCCGCCCGTCGTCACTATCGCATTATCGTTGACGACGCCGCGGAAGTGGCCCGGCAGATGAAAAAAGCGATGCCGATGGTGAAAGAGAATCGCCGCGAGACCGGCGACGCCTACAGCTTCAACTGGTCGATGCGCATTGCGCCGGACCTGCAGATGCCGTTCGATCCGACCCATGAGAATATGGCCAACCTTAAACTCTATCCGGACCAGCCGGTGGAAGTGCTGGCAGCGGATCTCCGCCGCGCCTTCTCCGGTATCGTCGCCGGTAACGTTAAAGAGGTGGGTATCCAGGCTATCGAGAAATTCGGCCCGTATAAGATTCACGGCGACCCGGCAATGATGCGCCGCATGGACGATCTGCTGCAGGGCTTTGTGGCGCAGCATCGTATGAAGCTGCCGGGCGGCACCGCTTACATCCCCTGCTACGAAATCTGTTCCTGAGTTCTCTTCTGCTCTTCTCCCGGGCGGCGGCTTACGCCCCCGGGCTATTTCTCCCCGCCCGGGCGGCACTCTTTCTCCGCTTTTTCGCTTCTCCATTCGCCCGTATGCTTTCCAGATAAATCATTCCTTTTATGAATTTTTAGCATCGCCTTTACAAAAGCCAATCGTTTGCGTTTCCAAAAACTGCAATAAATATCACCAGGAAAAACGCCTTTTAACGTAAAAACGTCGAGAACTTCGCATTTTTACAGTAAAAACCTCGTTATTACGTCGCGCCACTATTCTCTCATATGCTGAAAATGATAGCCTCCGCGCCACAAATCTCTGGCTGATCACCAGAAACAGGCTGTTGGACTAAAATTGCTTACATTTAAAGTGGATTATTGCATTTGAGATCGCGATCACTGATGCATTCACCATATAAATGTATCTTCCCGCACCAATTGTTACGGAGAAAATGCCTAAAAAACCGTAAACAAACGAATTTCATATTATTTGGTCTTTTTTATTCAATAGATTTTGTTGCTTCCTCCAGGAGATACAGATGGAAACCACTCAAACCAGCACCATCGTTTCGGATGCTACCCGTAGCGGTTGGCGTAAGACGGACACCATGTGGATGCTGGGCCTGTACGGCACGGCTATCGGCGCGGGCGTCCTGTTTCTACCGATCAACGCCGGCGTCGGCGGTATGATCCCGCTGATCATCATGGCGATTCTGGCCTTCCCGATGACCTTCTTCGCCCACCGCGGGATGACCCGTTTCGTGCTGTCCGGTAAGAATCCGGGCGAAGACATCACTGAAGTGGTCGAAGAGCATTTCGGCGTTGGCGCAGGTAAGCTGATTACCCTGCTCTACTTCTTCGCCATCTACCCGATTCTGCTGGTCTACAGCGTGGCGATCACCAACACCGTGGAAAGCTTTATGCTGCACCAGCTGCACATAACGCCGCCGCCTCGCGCCATTCTTTCCCTGATTCTGATTGTCGGCATGATGACCATCGTGCGCTTCGGCGAGCAGATGATTGTGAAAGCGATGAGCGTGCTGGTGTTCCCGTTCGTGGTCGCGCTGATGATTCTGGCCTTTTATCTGATCCCGCAGTGGAACGGCGCGGCGCTGGAAACCCTCTCCCTGAGCAGCGCGACCGCGACCGGCAACGGCCTGTGGATGACCCTGTGGCTGGCGATTCCGGTGATGGTGTTTTCTTTTAACCACTCGCCGATCATCTCCTCCTTCGCCGTCGCGAAACGCGAAGAGTACGGCCAGGGCGCAGAGAAAAAATGCTCCAGCATTCTGGCCCGCGCGCACATCATGATGGTGCTGACCGTCATGTTCTTCGTCTTCAGCTGCGTACTGAGCCTCTCCCCGGCGGATCTGGCGGCGGCGAAAGATCAGAACATCTCGATTCTGTCTTACCTGGCGAACCACTTTAACGCGCCGATCATCGCCTGGATGGCGCCGATCATTGCGATGATCGCCATCACTAAATCCTTCCTTGGCCACTACCTGGGCGCTCGCGAAGGCTTTAACGGCATGGTGATTAAATCCCTGCGCGGTAAAGGCAAGTCCATCGAAATCAATAAACTGAACAAAATCACCGCCCTGTTCATGCTGGTCACCACCTGGATTGTGGCGACGCTGAACCCCAGCATCCTCGGGATGATCGAAACCCTGGGCGGCCCGATTATCGCGATGATTCTGTTCCTGATGCCAATGTACGCGATTCAGAAAGTCCCGGCGATGCGTAAATACAGCGGCCACGTCAGCAACGTTTTCGTGGTGATTATGGGCCTGATTGCTATCTCCGCGATTTTCTACTCTTTGTTTAGTTAATATCCCCCGCGCCGCCTGACGGCGGCGCTCCCGACAGCACTGGATGCATCATGATCAGCGTATTCGATATTTTTAAAATCGGCATTGGCCCTTCCAGCTCCCACACCGTTGGACCGATGAAAGCGGGCAAACAATTCACGGACGATCTTATTGAGCACGGGCTGCTTTCCGAGGTAACCAAAGTCGTCGTCGATGTCTACGGCTCCCTTTCCCTGACGGGAAAAGGCCACCATACCGATATCGCGATTATTATGGGCCTGGCGGGCAACCTGCCGGATACCGTCGACATCGACGCGATTCCCGGCTTTATCCAGGACGTCAACACCCATGGCCGCCTGATGCTGGCAAACGGCCAGCAGGAAGTGGCGTTCCCGGTCGATCAGTGCATGAATTTCCACGCCGACAACCTGTCGCGGCATGAAAACGGCATGCGTATTACCGCCCTCGGCGGCGAGAAGGTTCTCTACAGCCAGACGTATTACTCCATCGGCGGCGGGTTTATCGTCGATGAAGACCATTTCGGCGTGACCCGCGAGGCGCCGGTCGCCGTACCTTATCCGTATAAAAACGCCGCCGATCTGCAGCGCCACTGCCGCGAAAGCGGGCTATCGCTCTCCGGGCTGATGATGCAAAACGAGCTGGCGCTGCACAGTAAAGAAGCGCTGGAGCAGCATTTTGCCGCGGTCTGGGAAGTGATGAGCAGCGGAATTGAGCGCGGCATCACCACCGAGGGGGTTCTGCCGGGCAAGCTGCGGGTGCCGCGTCGCGCCGCCGCGCTGCGCCGGATGCTGGTAAGCCAGGACAACACCAACAGCGACCCGATGGCGGTCGTTGACTGGATTAACATGTTCGCCCTGGCGGTTAACGAAGAGAACGCCGCCGGCGGACGCGTCGTGACCGCGCCGACCAACGGCGCCTGCGGTATCGTACCTGCGGTGCTGGCCTACTACGACAAGTTCATCCGCAAAGTGAACGCCAACTCGCTGGCGCGCTATATGCTGGTCACCAGCGCCATTGGCTCGCTCTATAAGATGAACGCCTCGATTTCCGGCGCCGAAGTGGGCTGCCAGGGTGAAGTCGGCGTAGCCTGTTCAATGGCGGCGGCCGGTCTGGCTGAACTGCTTGGCGGCAGTCCGGGTCAGGTATGCATCGCGGCGGAAATTGGTATGGAGCACAACCTCGGTCTCACCTGCGATCCGGTTGCCGGCCAGGTGCAGGTGCCGTGCATCGAGCGTAACGCTATCGCAGCGGTCAAGGCGGTCAACGCCGCGCGTATGGCCCTGCGCCGCACCAGCGAGCCGCGGGTGTGCCTCGATAAAGTCATCGAGACCATGTACGAAACGGGCAAAGATATGAACGCCAAATATCGTGAAACCTCGCGCGGCGGCCTGGCAATGAAGATTGTCGCCTGCGATTAACGCCCCCCTCCCGGTATGCTGCGGCATGCCGGGCTTCCTTTCCCTGCCCTCCTCCTTCATTTATGTTATATAAATGATAATTTAGTTATTTATTAGTTATAAAGACGATTTGTTACCTTACGGAAAAACCGCTCAAGGAGAACAAATCATGCTCAGATTATCCCGCCCGGCGCTGCTGCTACTGCTGGCAGGCTTATCCGCTTCCGCGCTGGCGAAAGCGCCGGAGACCGTGAATATCGGTTATCAGAAAGCCAATATCTTCGCGCTGCTTAAATATCGCGGCACCCTCGATGAAAGCTTCAAAAAGCAGGGTATCGCCGTACGCTGGATTGAATTTCCCGCCGGGCCGCAGATGCTGGAAGGGCTGAACGTCGGCAGCATCGACCTCGCCGCCACCGGCGATGCGCCGCCGGCCTTTGCCCAGGCGGCGCAGGCGGATCTGGTCTATTTAGCCCACTCCCCGGCGAACCCAAAAACCGAGGCCATCGTGGTGGCGGAAAACTCGGCAATTAAGAGCGTGGCCGATCTTAAGGGCAAGCGCGTGGGGCTCAATAAAGGCTCCGACGTAAACTACCTGCTGGTGACCGCGCTGGAGAAAGCCGGGCTGAGCTATAAAGATATCACGCCGGTCTATCTGCCGCCTGCTGACGCCCGCGCCGCCTTCCAGCGCGGCGCTATTGACGCCTGGGTTATCTGGGATCCGTTCCTCGCCGAAGTGGAAACGAACGCCAAAGCGCGACAGATTGGCAATGCCGAAGGGCTGGTGCCGCACTACACTTTCTACCTGGCCAGCCGCAAATTTGCCGACACCTATCCGGATACCGCAAAGCAGGTGGTGGATGAGCTGGGTAAACTGAGCGAATGGGCCAACAGTCATCAGGACGATGCCGCCGGGATCCTCTCCACCTCAACCGGGCTGGATAAGGCTATCTGGCTGAAGACGCTGGCGCGTCTGCCTTATGGTGCCGAACGTATGACGCCTGCGGTCTATAACGAACAGCAGGCGCTGGCGGATACCTTCACCCGTATCGGCCTGCTGCCGGTGAAAGTCGATGTTCGCAGCGCGACCTGGTCGCTGGATAAGCAGTAAGCCTTCCCTTCCCGGGTCGCGGCGCAGGCGCCTTACCCGGGCTACCGGCCCGCAGACGACGGTGGATCCGTAGCCCGAGCGCCGCCTCCGGGAAAAACCTCCCGCCCCACAGTTCAGCCCCTCACCCTTCGGGGAGAGGGGGACCGGCAAAATTAACTCACCTTCTCTTCACTTCCGACCGCGACCTGCGCGCCGTAGCGATAGCCTGCGCCCGGATGCGGCGCAGCCAGCCGCGGGCCGGCGCCAAACAGCTTCTCGCGCAGGGTTCCCTCGCGATACTCCTGCTTAAACACGCCGCGCTTTTGCAGCTCCGGAACCAGCAAATCCACCACGTCGCGGAAGGTTTCGTGGGTCACCGCATAGGCGAGGTTAAACCCATCGACGTCGGTCTCTTCGACCCAGGACTGCAGCTCATCGGCGACCGTCTGCGGGCTGCCGACCACCAGCGGCCCGAAGCCGCCGATCCCCGCCCAGTCCGCCAGCTTCTGCACGGTCCACTGGCTGTTCGGATCGGCGGTGGAAAACGCCTCTACCATCGACTGAATCGCGTTGGTATGCAGATACTCCAGCACCTGATCCGGCTGATACTGACCAAGGTCGATGCCGGTCCAGCCGGAGAGCAGAGCCAGCGCCCCTTCGTAGCTGACGTACGGTTTATACTCCTGCCATTTAGCCTGAGCTTCACGGTCGGTTTCGCCGACGATGACCGTCTGCATATTGAAGATCAGGATGCTGCGCGGATCGCGCCCGGCCTCCTCGGCGCGACGGCGAATATCCGCCACCGTCTTTTTCAGCAGCACTTTCGACGGCGCGCCGACAAATACGCACTCCGCGTGGCCGGCGGCGAACTGCTTGCCGCGGCTGGAGGCGCCCGCCTGATAGAGTACCGGCGTACGCTGCGGCGACGGCTCGCAGAGGTGGATCCCCGGCACCGAGAAGAAGTTCCCCTGATGGTTAATCGGGTGAATTTTTCGTGGATCGCTGAAGATCTTACGTTCCCTGTCGCGCAGCACCGCGCCATCCTCCCAGCTCCCCTCCAGCAGCTTATAGACCACCTCCAGATATTCATCGGCATAGTCGTAGCGGGCGTCGTGGTCGGTCTGCGCTTTCTGGCCAATATTACGCGCCCCGCTCTCAAGATAGGAGGTCACGATATTCCAGCCCACTCGCCCCTTGGTCAGATGGTCGAGGGTTGAAAGACGGCGGGCGAACGGATAGGGATGCTCAAAAGAGAGCGAAGCGGTCAGGCCGAATCCCAGATGCTCCGTCACCAGCGCCATCGGCGTAATCAGCGCCAGCGGATCGTTGACCGGCACCTGCGCCGCCTGGCGGATCGCCGCATCGCCGTTGCCGTTCAGCACGTCATAGACTCCCAGCACATCAGCGATAAATAGCCCGTCAAACTTGCCCCGCTCCAGCAGACGCGCCAGGTCGACCCAATACTCGAGGTCTTTATACTGCCAGGAGCGGTCGCGCGGATGGGCCCACAGCCCCGGCGACTGATGGCCGACGCAGTTCATATCAAAAGCGTTCAGACGAATTTCACGTTGTGATGACATAGCACTCTCCACGGCGCGCCCCGCTGTCGGGACGCGCGCATAATCATTAAAGGAATCAGGGGATAAAAGGCGTTCAGAACGCCGGACATCGGGCGGATTGTTTGACGCCCAGGGTCCGCAGCGCTTCGTCGGCCACGGCGGCGGCATGGTCGGCCACCTGCGGCAGCCCCATTAATTCTCCGAAATACGCCCGCGCGGCGGGTCCGGAAACCAGCAGATTGGGCGTAATCCGCCCTTCCCGGCCAATCGCCCGCGAGCGGCGATCGACGTCCAGGCCAAGGCCGAACGCATCGGCGCGAATCAGCCCACGCTGGCTCAGCTGACGCAGCAGCGGCTGGCTGTCGGTCAACCCGCCGTGCGCCGGGCCGGTGGTTAAAATAAAGTGGTCAGCGCTCACCCGCAGCGTTTCACCGCGCCGGGGAGCCAGGGTTAGCGCCAGCTTTTGCGCGTCGCCTTCCAGCGCCGTCAGCCTGGCCGCCAGCACCCGCAGGCTGCCGTCGCGCTGGCGCTGCTCAAGGACCCCGGCGACCTGCGGAGCGATACGGTAGCGGTGAACGTCCCAGTAGCTGCGCAAATGACGCAGGAAGCGCTTGCGATCGGCCACCGTCAGCCCCTGCCAGATGCTCTGCCCCTGATTACGCACCGCGTCCAGCACCACCTGCCAGGCCTGTCCCTGCTCCGCCGCGCGCTCGATATCCAGACGGATTTGCCGCAGCCGCTGGCGCAGCGTTCCGCGATCGTATTCGCCAGGCCAGGGTTCACTACTGCCGCTGAGATTGCTGCGGGACAGCAGCCCGCGGCGTGAAAATGCCGCGATCGGCCCCCGATGGCCCAGACGCGTCAGGGTCGCGACGGTGTCCGCCATCGTCAGGCCGGTGCCCATGACCGCGACGCTCGCTTCCGGGGCGATAGTTGCCAGCACGCCCGCTCGCCAGGGGTTAGCGATGAGCGCCGGATGCGTTGCGAACGGCGTCGCCAGCGACGGCAGCGACGGCGGCGGATGGCTGATGGCCAGCACCAGCAGATCGGCCTGCAGCCGACGCCCGCCGTCGGTGACAACTTCACCATGATTAACGCTCAGCGCCTGCTCGCGCAGATGCGTCAGCCGCCCGCCGCTGGCGCGCGCCTCCTCGGCGAAACGCTGGGCGACATAGCGGCCAAACTGACCGCGCTGCGGATAGACCGCGCCGTCTGCCAGCAGGGCATGCGGGTCATCCGCAAAGGCGGGCTGGCTGCGGTACCAGCGATCGAACGCGCCCTCCTCTTCACCGGCAAGCTGCATCCGCGCGGCAGGAACGTTAATCCGATGGCTCGGTTCGGTCGTGGAGTAGGCCACGCCCGCGCCGGGCACCTCGCGCGGCTCCAGCAGCGTGACCCGCACGCCAACCGGCGCCAGGCGCAGGAGATGAATCGCCACCGCCGCACCGCTAAATCCGCCGCCGACAATCACCACGTGCGGTTCAGTTTGCATAGCCCACCGCCTTCACAACTCGGTGTAACATACGCGCCTCCTCAGCTTGCGCTGACCTGTTTCACCGGACGCTTATCGCCGCCGATGGTTTCGCCAAACGGGCCGGTATTGACGCTACGCGCCTTCGGCTGATCGTGGCCTGCCAGCGGCAATAGCGGCATGACCAGGTCAGCGAAACGATGGGCTTCTTCCAGATGCGGGTAGCCGGAGAAGATAAAGTTGGTGATACCGAGCGCCTGATATTCACGAATGCGTTCTGCCACCTGCTGCGGATTGCCGACCAGCGCCGTCCCGGCCCCGCCGCGCACCAGCCCCACGCCCGCCCACAGGTTCGGCGCAATACGCAGATTGTCGCGCGATCCTTTATGCAGCGAACTCATTCGCGCCTGGCCGGTGGAGTCCATACGGGCAAAAATTTTCTGCGCCTGGGCGATAGTTTCGTCATCAAGGTGTGAAATCAGCCGATCGGCGGCGGCCCACGCCTCCTCTTCGGTTTCGCGAACAATCACATGCAGACGAATCCCGTACTGCAACGTGCGGCCCCGCGCGGCGGCGCGCTCGCGCACTATCGCCAGCTTTTCGGCCACCAGCGCCGGCGGCTCCCCCCAGGTCAGGTAGGTATCGATTTGATCGGCGGCGACGTCGATGGCTTCCTCAGAGGAGCCGCCAAAAAACAGCGGCGGGCCGTTTTCCTGTACCGGCGGAAACAGCACTTCCGCGCCTTCCACGTGGATATGCTCGCCGTGATAATCCACCTTTTCACCTTTCAGCAGGCGCGAGTAGACGTCGAGAAATTCGCGGGTGACCTGATAGCGTTCGCCGTGGCTGAGGAAAATACCGTCGCCTTTGTTCTCCACCGGATCGCCGCCGGTCACCACGTTAATCAGCAGCCGACCGCCCGACAGGCGGTCGAGCGTCGTCGCCATCCTCGCCGCCAGCGTCGGCGGCTGCAGGCCCGGACGAACGGCCACCAGATAGCGCAGGCGGCGGGTCAGCGGCGCCAGCGCCGAGGCCACCAGCCAGGAGTCTTCGCAGCTTTTCCCCGTTGGGATCAGCACGCCGTAGTAGCCGAGGCTGTCGGCCGCCAGCGCCACCTGCTGCAGGTAAGGCAAATCAACCGGGCGTCCGCCCTCCGAGGTGCCCAGGTAGCGGCCATCGCCGTGGGTGGGCAGAAACCAGAATACGTTGATTTTATCGTCGGTTTTTTGCGTCATTATCCATTTCCTATATAACCATATCCGATATTTATCGAAGAGTTGTTTTAATTTGGTTATATGAGTGTTAGCGATAATCGTGCCAATGGTGAATAAAAAATTAACAGTATAAATTCATTGAGTTACAAAAAACCGAACCTTACGCCGCTGTTGCAAATGCCGCAGCCAATGCGTCCGGACTGCGGCATTTGCAACAGACCGGCGAGTTAGCCCTCTGGTTTCCGTCCCCGGCACAGGATAACTTCAGGACATCAAATACCGGAGGTCACCATGCTGAATCCTGAATTTCCATCCTCTACGCCCGCGCTGATCGACCCGGCGTCAAAAGCGTTTCAGAGCCTGCTGGATAAACTGGCCCCCACCGAGGCGACTGTGCTGATTGTCGGCGAAACCGGCACCGGTAAGGAGGTCGTCGCCCGCTACCTGCATCACCATAGCCCGCGCCGCCACCGGCCGTTTCTGGCCGTCAACTGCGGCGCGCTCAGCGAAAGCCTGGCGGAAGCGGAGCTGTTCGGCCATGAAAAAGGGGCGTTTACCGGCGCGGTACAAGGCCATCCCGGCTGGTTCGAGGCGGCGGAGGGCGGCACCCTGCTGCTCGATGAAATCGGCGAGCTTAGCCTGCCGCTTCAGGTCAAACTGCTGCGCGTTCTGCAGGAGCGCGAAATCACCCGCGTAGGCTCGCGCAAGGCCATTAAGGTGGACGTGCGGGTGATCGCCGCCACCCACGTGGACCTGATGCAGGCCATCCGCGAGCGTCGTTTCCGCGAAGACCTCTACTATCGCCTGAATATCGCCCTCGTCCCGCTGCCGCCGCTGCGCCAGCGTCGCCAGGATATTCCCGTACTGGCGGACCATTTTCTCTCGCTCTACGCCCGCCGCCTGGGCCGCCCGGCTCGTCGTCTGGCCCCGGAGACGCTGGCAAGGCTGATGGAGTACCCCTGGCCGGGCAATATTCGCGAGCTGGAAAACACCCTGCATAACGCGGTATTGCTGAGTAAAGAAGAGGAGATCGGCCCCGCCCAGCTGCGGCTGACGACGCTGAACAATGAGCCCTCGGCGGCGGGCGATAATGAGCTCGACGATTTTATTCGTCGTCAGCTTTCCCTGCCGGGCGAGCCGCTGTGGGAGAGGGTCACCGGGGCGTTAATACGCGGCGCGATGGCCCACAGTGACGATAATCAAAGCCAGGCCGCGGCGCTGCTCGGTATTAGCCGCCACACGCTGCGCACGCAGCTGGCCAATTTTGGCATCATTAAAAGCCGCCGCCGTCAGGAGCCTCTCTTCGGCGCGGCGGTCAACAGCGTCTCTCGCGACCGGGAATTGCGCATCGGCTTCCAGCGCTTCGGCAATCTTGGCATCCTGAAAGCGCGGCAAAGTCTCGAGCAAGCCTTTGCCAGCCGCGGCGTCAGCGTGCTGTGGAGCGAATTCCCCGCCGGGCCGCAGCTGCTGCACGCCCTCGCCTGCGATGAGATCGATTTTGGCACCACCGGCGAAGCGCCGCCGGTTTTCGCTCAGGCGAGTAACGGCGAGCTGGTCTACGTCGCCTGGGAACCGCCCGCTCCGCAAAGCGTGGCGATGGTCGTCCCGCAGCACAGCGACATTCGCACCATTGCCGACCTGCGCGGCAAGCGTATCGCACTGAATAAGGGCTCTAACGTGCACTGGCTGCTGCTGCATATCCTGGAAGAGGCCGGGCTGGCATTAAACGACGTCAAAGTGGTCTATATTCCGCCGAAATATCCGCTGACCGCCAGCGATTACCTGGCGGTGGACGCCTGGATGATGTGGGATCCGCTGCTCAGCGACGCGGAATATAGCGGCGAATTACGGGTTGTTGCCAGCGGCGAGGGGCGCGTCAATAACCACCAGTTCTACCTGTCGCGCCGCGACTACGCCAGCCGCAATAGCGATATCATGCAGCGCCTGTTAGCCGAGCTGGCGCAGACTGGCCAGTTTATTGACCAGCACCGGGAGCAAGCCGCCGGACTGCTCTCCGCCGAGCTGGGGCTTAACGCCGCCTCTCTGACGCGCGCCTTATCGCGCCGCAGCCATCGTCCGCGGCCGATGGATCTCAACGTGATTCGCGCCCAACAAAGTATCGCCGATCGCTTTTACGCCCTGGGGCTTATCCACAAACCGGTTTCGGTGCGCGAGGCGGTCTGGTACGGCGAAGCCACCAATAGCGATCTCGGCCTGCTGATGCACGTTGATTAGCCGGAAACTGCGAGTCATCTTCCTGATTTCCCTGGCGCCAATAGCCTCATCCGCGCGGCGATGTTACCCTGAAAGGCACTGCAATAAGAGCCTATTTATGAGGATATCCGTGGCCGTTCATCTGTTAATCGTCGACGCACTTAATCTGATTCGCCGCATCCACGCGGTGCAGGGGTCACCCTGCGTCGACACCTGCCTGCATGCGCTTGAACAGCTGGTGGTCCATAGCCAGCCAACCCACGTGGTGGCGGTATTTGATGATGAAGACCGCGGCCACGGCTGGCGACATCAGCGTCTGCCCGATTATAAAGCCGGGCGCGCGCCGATGCCGGAGACCCTCGAAGCGGAAATGCCGGCGCTGCGGGCGGCGTTTGAGCAGCGCGGGTTTCGCTGCTGGGCGCTCAGCGGCAGCGAAGCCGACGATCTTGCCGCGACCCTGGCGGTCAAAGTGGCGCAGGCCGGCCATCAGGCAACCATCGTTTCAACCGACAAAGGCTACTGCCAGCTGCTGTCGCCAACGATCCGCATCCGCGACTATTTTCAGAAGCGCTGGCTTGATGCGCCGTTTATCGCCAAAGAGTTTGGCGTGACGCCGGAACAGCTGCCTGACTACTGGGGGCTGGCGGGCATCAGCAGCTCAAAGGTTCCCGGAGTGGCGGGCATTGGGCCGAAAAGCGCCGCCCAGCTGTTAACCGATTTTCAGGATCTGGAAGGGATCTACGCGCGGCTGGCGGACGTGCCGGAGAAGTGGCGCAAGAAGCTGGAAGAACAGAAAGAGATGGCCTTCACCTGCCGGGACATCGCGCGCCTGCAAACCGATTTACAGCTGGACGGCAACCTGCAGCAGCTGCGGCTGTCCCGGTAGCGCCGGGCTGCGGTGCGCGCGGCTTCCCGGAGGCGATGCTGCGCATCTGTCCGGGCTACCGGCCCGCAGACGGTGAGCGCATTCCCCGGGTCGCGGCTTATGCCTTACCCGGGCTACCGCAGACGGCTGAATACCTGTAGCCCGGGCAAGGCGCATCAAGCGCCGCCCCCGGGAGCAGAGCGCAGCGTGGCACCATTTCCCCGGAGGCGATGCTGCGCATCTGTACGGGCTACCGGACCGCAGACGGTGAGCGCATTCCCCGGGTCGCGGCTTACGCCTTACCCGGGCTACCGCAGACGACGGTGAGCCCGTAGCCCGGGCAAGGCGCGTCAAGCGCCGCCCCCGGGAGCAAAGCACAGAGGGACAGCCCGTAGTCCGGCTAAGCGCAGCGCAAGCCGGGGAATAACAGCGCCGGGGTATCAGCCCAGCACATCTCCCGGAAGCAGCCGGCAGAAGCCTTCGCTTACGGCATCACTCTTCGATACGCAATCCGTAGGTTTTGAATTTCTCCAGCACGATAGCAATGGCCTCGTCGCCAAGAACCGGCACCGGATCGGTGATGGCCAGAGTGCTGAGATAAAGCTGCGCCAGCACCTCAACTTCATGCGCCAGCCACAGGGCCTTCTCCAGATTCTCTTCACAAGCGATCAGGCCATGGTGCTGCAGCAGCGTCGCTTTGCGGTTTTTCAGCGCCACGGCCACATGCTCAGACAGCTCGCGGGTACCAAACGTGGCGTAGGGCGCACAGGGGATAGAGTTGCCGCCCGCCGCCGCAATCATATAGTGAATGGCGGGAATGGGACGATTGAGGATCGACACCGCCGTAGAGTGAACCGCATGATTATGTACCACCGCGTGAGCATCAGGCCGCGTCTGATAAGCCGCCATATGAAAACGCCACTCGCTGGACGGCAGTTTGCCCTGTTCATGCTGACCTTCGGCATCGATATACACAATGTGCGCTTCCGTCAGCTTTTCGTAAGGAATACCCGTTGGCGTGATCAGCATCCCCCCTTGATAACGCACGCTCACGTTACCGGCGGTTCCCTGATTTAACCCCAGGCGGGTCATTTCCAGGCAGGTATCAATAATCTGCCGGGCCAGTCTATTTCGTTCCATTCTTTACCTCTCTTTATGATGCGCAATGCGACAACAGACGGCTCGCCGGAGATGACGCTCCGACGCTGTTGAATAGCTCAAATAATTACTCACCATCATCATCCCGAATAAGCAGAAAGGAATTTACATCCGCCGGTTCTGTGATTCCTCTCACTTATTTCAGTATAAAAACAACCGTTCATTGATTTTTGCTTTCTGAAAAATGCCCGTTCTTACTAATAGATTTAAAAACGGGCATTTTACTGATAGTTTTAACAACTGCCCGTTTTCCACATAATAAAATAAATCGGTCATCGACCCTGTGGGTTTTACAATTAACTTTCTCAAACGGTCATGATTTTCTGATTATTAAAGTGATGATAATCACATAAAACCACCGAGTGGATACGAAGTGTGACCGCTATCATATTAAAAGGCTTTTTTAATTTGAAAATGAATTCATGAGTTCACTCCGTGATGTTTATTTCACTGTTGATGTCGTCACAAGAGCTCGCCTGATTTTTGCGGTCTGGTGGGCATAAGCCGGCTGCAGAACACGCTTCTGAACCAATGAGGATGCTATGGGAAACACAACAATACAAACGCAGAGTTTTCGTGCGGTAGAGACAGGGCAAAGCAAGCGCTACATTATTCCCTTCGCCCTACTGTGCTCGCTGTTTTTTCTTTGGGCGGTCGCAAATAATCTCAACGATATTTTATTACCACAATTTCAACAAGCCTTTACCTTAACCAACTTCCAGGCTGGACTGATTCAATCCGCCTTTTATTTCGGCTATTTTGTCATTCCCATTCCGGCCGGAATTTTGATGAAAAAGTTAAGTTATAAAGCCGGCATTATTACCGGACTGTTCTTATATGCTTTTGGCGCCGCGCTATTCTGGCCCGCCGCTGAGGTTATGAATTACACCTTATTCCTGATTGGCCTGTTTATTATTGCTGCAGGCTTAGGGTGTTTAGAAACCGCGGCAAACCCGTTTGTTACCGTCTTAGGACCAGAAAGCGGCGGTCACTTCCGGCTTAATCTTGCCCAAACGTTTAACTCGTTTGGCGCCATTATTGCGGTGGTTTTTGGGCAAAGTCTCATTTTGTCTAATGTGCCGCATCAATCGCAGGATGTGCTCGATAAAATGGCTCCGGAGCAGCTTAGCGCCTATAAACACAGCCTGGTGCTCTCGGTGCAAACCCCGTATATGATCATCGTCGCGGTTGTCTTACTGGTCGCTCTGTTGATTATGTTGACCAAATTTCCGGCCCTGCAGAGCGACGACCATAGTGACGCCAACCAGAGTTCCTTCTCCGCTTCCCTTGCTCGCCTGGTCCGCGTTCGCCACTGGCGCTGGGCGGTGCTGGCGCAGTTCTGCTACGTCGGCGCGCAAACCGCCTGCTGGAGCTATCTGATTCGCTACGCTATCGAAGAGATCCCCGGCATGACGCCCGGTTTCGCCGCCAACTATCTGACCGGCACGATGGTGTGCTTCTTTATCGGCCGCTTCTCCGGTACCTGGCTCATCAGCCGCTTCGCGCCGCATAAAGTGCTGGCAGCCTATGCCCTGCTCTCGATGATCCTGTGCCTGATTTCCGCTTTCACCGGCGGCCACGTGGGTCTGCTGGCCCTGACGCTGTGCAGCGCCTTTATGTCGATTCAGTATCCGACCATCTTCTCGCTGGGCATCAAAAACCTGGGCCAGGACACCAAATACGGCTCCTCTTTTATCGTCATGACCATTATTGGCGGCGGGATTGTCACCCCGGTGATGGGCTTTGTCAGCGACGCCGCCGGCAACATCCCCACCGCGGAGCTGGTCCCGGCGCTGTGCTTTGCCGTCATCTTCATCTTTGCCCGTTTCCGTTCGCAAACGGCAGCTAACTAAACATTTATCCGAATAACGTGAGGAATCTGGAATGAAAAAAATCAGCTTACCGAAAATTGGCATCCGCCCGGTGATTGATGGGCGCCGCATGGGGGTGCGTGAGTCGCTGGAAGAGCAAACCATGAATATGGCGAAAGCCACCGCCGCGCTGATCGTGGAAAAACTGCGTCACGCCTGCGGCGCGCAGATTGAGTGCGTCATCGCCGACAGCTGCATTGCGGGCATGGCGGAATCCGCCGCCTGCGAGGAGAAATTCAGCAGCCAGAACGTCGGCGTCACCATTACCGTGACTCCGTGCTGGTGCTACGGCAGCGAAACTATCGATATGGACCCGCTGCGGCCAAAAGCCATCTGGGGCTTTAACGGCACCGAACGCCCCGGCGCGGTTTACCTGGCGGCAGCGCTGGCAGCCCACAGTCAGAAGGGTATTCCGGCGTTCTCCATTTATGGTCACGACGTGCAGGACGCCGACGACACCTCCATTCCGCCGGATGTCGAAGAAAAACTGCTGCGCTTTGCCCGCGCCGGCTTAGCGGTGGCCAGCATGAAGGGCAAAAGCTATCTTTCCGTTGGCGGCGTGTCAATGGGGATCGCCGGTTCTATCGTCGATCACAACTTCTTCGAGTCCTGGCTCGGTATGAAAGTGCAGGCGGTGGACATGACCGAGCTGCGCCGCCGCATCGACCAGAAAATCTATGATGAAAGCGAGCTGGAAATGGCGCTGGCGTGGGCGGATAAAAACTTCCGCTACGGCGAAGACCAGAACGCGCAGCAGTATAAGCGCAACGCCAAACAGAGCCGCGCGGTGCTGAAAGAGAGCCTGCTGATGGCGATGTGCATCCGCGACATGATGCAGGGCAACAAGAAGCTGGCGGAAAAAGGGCTGGTCGAAGAGTCGCTGGGCTACAACGCCATCGCTGCGGGCTTCCAGGGCCAGCGCCACTGGACCGATCAATACCCTAACGGCGATACCGCCGAAGCGCTGCTCAATAGCTCGTTCGACTGGAACGGCGTACGCGAACCCTTCGTCGTCGCCACGGAAAACGACAGCCTCAACGGCGTGGCGATGCTGATGGGCCACCAGCTGACCGGCACCGCCCAGGTGTTTGCCGACGTGCGCACCTACTGGTCGCCGGACGCGGTTAAACGCGTCACCGGCCAACCGCTCACCGGACTGGCGGAACACGGCATTATCCACTTGATCAACTCCGGTTCAGCGGCGCTGGACGGCGCCTGCAAACAGCGCGATGCGGAAGGCAAGCCAACCATGAAGCCGCACTGGGAAATCAGCCAGCAGGAGGCCGACGCCTGCCTCGCGGCCACCGAATGGTGCCCGGCGATTCATGAATATTTCCGCGGTGGCGGCTTCTCCTCCCGCTTCCTGACCGAAGGCGGCGTGCCGTTCACCATGACCCGCGTAAATATCATCAAAGGCCTCGGCCCGGTACTGCAGATTGCCGAAGGCTGGAGCGTAGAGCTACCGAAAGCGATGCATGACCAGCTGGATGCCCGCACCAACTCCACCTGGCCCACCACCTGGTTTGCGCCGCGCCTGACCGGTAAAGGCCCGTTCTCCGACGTCTACTCGGTGATGGCGAACTGGGGCGCTAACCACGGCGTGCTGACCATCGGCCACGTTGGCGCCGACTTTATCACCCTGGCGTCGATGCTGCGGATCCCGGTGTGCATGCATAACGTAGAAGAGGCGAAAATCTACCGCCCCTCCAGCTGGTCTGCGCACGGGATGGATAGCGAAGGCCAGGATTACCGCGCCTGCCAGAACTACGGCCCGCTGTATAAACGTTAAAAATGCCTGATGGCGCTGCGCTTATCCGGCCTACGGATGATACCGTCCCGTAGGCCGGATAAGGCGTTTACGCCGCCATCCGGCAACGTCTCGGGAGAGATTATGAAGAATGAAGTCATCCTGGTCCTCGACTGCGGCGCCACTAACGTACGGGCGATTGCCGTTGACCGCCAGGGGAACATTATCGCCCGCGCCGCAACGGCCAACGCCAGCGATATCGCCGTGGAGAACAGCGCCTGGCACCAGTGGTCGCTGGAGGCGATCCTGCAACGCTTCGCCGAATGCTGTCGGCAAATTGCCGACCCGCTCTCATCCTGCACGGTTCGCGGCATCACGGTCACCACCTTCGGCGTCGACGGCGCGCTGGTGGATGAACAGGGCAAGCTGCTCTATCCGGTCATCAGCTGGAAATGTTCGCGTACCGCGTCGGTGATGGACAATATCGGCCGCTTTATGCCCGCGCAGCAGCTCCAGCAGATCTCCGGCGTCGGCGCATTTGGTTTCAACACCCTGTATAAGCTGATATGGCTGAAAGAGAACCACCCGCAGCTGCTGGAGCAGGCTCATGCCTGGCTGTTCATCTCCTCGCTTCTCAACCAGCGTCTGACCGGGGAATTCACGACCGATATCACTATGGCGGGCACCAGCCAGATGCTGGATATCCACCAGCGGGATTTCAGCGCGCAGATTCTGCAGGCCACGGGATTGCCGCGCCGCCTGTTTCCCCGGCTCGTTGAAGCGGGCCAGCAGATTGGCACGCTGCGGAGCGATGCCGCGAAGATGCTGGGTTTAGCCGTCGGCATTCCGGTTATCTCCGCCGGGCACGACACCCAGTTCGCGCTGTTTGGCGCGGGCGCGGAGCAGGATGAACCGGTGCTGTCGTCCGGCACCTGGGAAATTCTGATGGTGCGCAGCGCCCAGGTAGACACGTCGCTGCTCAGCCACTATGCGGGCTCCACCTGCGAGCTGGATTGTCAGCCGGGACGCTATAACCCCGGCATGCAGTGGCTGGCCTCCGGCGTGCTGGAATGGATACGCCAGCTGCTGTGGACGCCTGAAACGCCGTGGCAAACGTTGATTGAAGAGGCCCGGGCCCTCCCCCGCGGCGCTCAGAAGGTGAAGATGCAGTGCGACCTGCTATCCAGCCCAACCGCAGGCTGGCAGGGCATAACGCTGAATACCACCCGCGGTCATTTCTACCTCGCCGCGCTGGAAGGATTAGCCGAACAGCTGGCGCACAATCTGCAAACGCTGCAGCAAATCGGCCACTTCAAAGCCCGCGAGCTGCTGCTGGTCGGCGGCGGCAGCCGCAACGCGCTGTGGAATCAGATCAAAGCCAACAGGCTGGAGATCCCCATTAAAGTACTCGATGACGCCGAAACCACCGTCGCCGGCGCCGCCATGTTTGGCTGGTATGGCGTCGGTGAATTCAGCAGCCCGGAGCAGGCCAGAGCGCAGGTGAGCTACCGGTATCGTTACTTTTACCCGCAAACCGAACCCGAACTGATTGAGGGAGTATGAGATGCTAAAAACGATTTCCCCGTTGATTTCCCCGGACCTCCTCAAAGTGCTGGCGGAAATGGGGCATGGCGATGAGATTATTTTTTCCGATGCCCACTTCCCGGCCCACAGCATGGGGCCACAGGTCATTCGCGCCGACGGCCTGCGGGTGAGCGACCTGCTGCAGGCGATTATTCCGCTGTTTGAGTTAGACAGCTACGCTCCGCCGCTGGTGATGATGGCCGCCGTGGAAGGCGACGCCCTCGACCCTCAGGTAGAAACGCGCTATCGCGAGGCGCTTTCCGGCCCCGCGCCCTGCCCGGAGATCGCCCGCATCGACCGCTTTGCTTTCTACGAGCGGGCGCAAAAAGCCTTTGCGATCGTTATCACAGGTGAGCGAGCTAAGTACGGGAATATTCTTTTAAAAAAAGGAGTAACGCCGTAATCTCATGCCGGAGCGCCCGTCTGATGCGGGCGCTCAGCGAACGCCAGGGTGAGAAAAATGAAAGCGGCACGACAGCAAGCGATACTAGACCTGCTCATTAACCATAACAGCCTGACCACCGAAGCCTTATCGCTACAGCTTAACGTCAGCAGAGAAACCATTCGCCGCGATCTCAGCGAGCTCCAGTCCCAGGGGAAAGTGCTGCGTAACCACGGTCGGGCAAAAGTCATTCACCGGCAAAGCCGTGACAGCGGCGACCCTTTTCATATCCGTCTGAAAAGCCACTACGCGCACAAAGCGGACATCGCCCGCGAGGCGCTTGCGTGGATAGAAGAGGGGATGGTTATCGCCCTTGATGCCAGTTCCACCTGCTGGTATCTGGCCCGCCAGCTGCCGGATATCAACCTTCACGTCTTTACCAACAGCCAGCCGATTTGCCAGGAGCTCAGCAAGCGAGAGAACATTCAGCTTACCTGCTCCGGGGGTACGCTCCAGCGAAAATACGGCTGCTACGTCAGCGCGTCGCTTATCTCACAACTCAAAGCGCTGGAGATCGACCTGTTCATTTTTTCCTGCGAGGGCATCGACAGCGACGGCGCGCTCTGGGACTCAAATACGGTGAACGCCGAGTTCAAATCGCTGCTGCTTAAGCGAGCGTCGCAATCGTTATTGTTGATTGATAAGAGCAAATTTAATCGTTCAGGGGAGGCGCGGATCGGCCATCTGGATGATGTGACGCATATCGTTTCGGACGTGTCGCAGTCGTAACGGCTATGGCAGCGCCGGATAGCGGCTTAACACCCTATCCGGCCTACAAAAGCGGCTAAACTAGCGTTCGTCGCGGCGACCGCCGACGGCAGCCCACAGGCGGCGAACGTGCACCGTCACCTCTTCGCGATCGTGATATAGCTGGCGCGCCTGGATTTGCGCGTTGATGCCGTGCTCGTCCAGCTGTTCCTGAATATAGGCCAGGTTGCGCGACAGCTCTTCGTAGCGTTTTTTCATCGGCAGCTTCAGGTTAAAGATGGTTTCCCGGCACCAGCCGTTCACCAGCCACTGGGCCATCAGCGCCGCCACTTTCGCCGGTTTCTCCACCATATCGCACACCATCCACGAAATGTTGTTGCGCGTCGGGCGATACTTGAAGCCATCTTCACGCAGCCAAGTCACCTGGCCGGTATCCATCAGGCTTTGCGCCATCGGACCGTTATCCACCGAAGAGACCCACATGTTGCGTTTCACCAGCTGATAGGTCCAGCCGCCGGGACAGGCGCCGAGGTCCACCGCGTACATACCGTTCGCCAGACGCTCGTCCCACTCATCCGCCGGAATAAAGACGTGAAACGCCTCTTCCAGCTTAAGGGTCGAACGGCTCGGCGCATCGGACGGGAACTTGAGGCGCGGAATGCCCATATAGAACGGCGAGTTGTTGTTAGACAACGAGTAACCGGTGTAGCAGCAGCCGGGGGCGATAAAGAACACGTGGACCACCGGCCGCTTTGGCGTTTCATAGTTGGTCAGCACGCCCGCTTCGCGCAGCGCCGCGCGCAGCGGTACCGTAAACTTGCGGCAGAACTTCATCAGCTCTTTGCTTTCGTTGGTATCGGCAACCTCTACGCGCAGTTCGCCGCCCTTCTCCACCACGCCCTGCAGCATACCGACGATCGGGGAAATCCGGTCTTCCGGCGGCAGGTCGCGCAGCAGTTCGCCAACCACAAACATCTGGCGGGCAAACACCAGCGAGCTGAACGGCAGTTCGCGCACCAGCTTTTCGCCATCTTCGGCCTGGTAGCACTCAAAAATCACATAGCCGGAGTCGTCTTTGACCCGGGCAAAACCAAACACCTCAAGGCGCGAGGCCTTATCGGTAATTTCTGCTGCGCACTCTTTCTCAAACCCAGGGCGACAATAGAGGACAACTTTATTCATGAACAACGCCCTTACGTTTCAGACGAATTGCACCAATTAACATTAATATCCAACCGGCGAGGAAGCAGACGCCCCCAACCGGCGTAACGAACGCCCACAGGCGTAAATGCGAGAGCGCCAGACAGTAGAGGCTGCCGCTAAAAAGAACGGTACCGAGCGCCATAAAGACGCTGCTCCAGTAAAACCAGATGCTGATGCGGCGCTGCATCGCCACCGCCAGGCCAAAAATAGCCAGCGTATGGAATGCCTGATACTGCAGGCCGGTGTGGATCCAGCCCATTTCCGCAACGCCCATGGTTTTACTCAAAACGTGCGCGCCAAAAGCGCCCAAAGCCACAAAGATAAAACCGCTTATCGCGGCGAAAATCAGCATAAAACGGCTGGTCATGTGTTTACCCTACGATGATTTATTGTTCATAACGAAAGCGAAATTTTTCTTGTTCATTAGCCGCTTTTGCCAGAATCCACTGGCGGAAGGCGGCTATTTTACCCAGTTCTGCCTGACTGTCATGACAAACGAGATAAAACGCATTCTTACTGACCAGAACATCATTAAACGGGCAGACCAAACGGCCCGCCTCAATCTCGGACTGCGCCATTACATTGTTGGCCAGCGCGACCCCCTGTCCATGGATTGCCGCCTGCAGCACCATTGCGCTGTGGCTAAATATAGGTCCCTGTTGAACATTAATATGGTTTAGACCTAACTGGCGGGTATAAGTTTGCCAGTCGCGGCGGGAAGCATCGTGCAACAGGGTATGTTGCGCCAGATCGGCAGGCGTTTTCAACGCTTTATCGCCGGTGAGCAACAGCGGTGAGCACACCGGGAGCAGATATTCGGCGTACAGCTTTTCCACCCGCAGCCCCGGCCAGTTGCCGCGGCCGTAAAAAATCGCCACGTCGACATCGTCGGCCAGCTTATCCTCCTGACGGTCCACGGCCTGGATCCTGACGTCGATTCCCGGATAAGCTGAGTTAAAGCTTGTGAGCCTTGGCACCAGCCACTGAATGGCAAAACTGGGGAGCATACTGACGGTTAAGGCCCCTTTTGCGCTTCGGGCCTGAAGCTTGCGGGTCGCTTCGGTGAGCTGCGAGAAAATCTCTTTGATATCCTGAAAATAGCTCTGCCCCTCCTCCGTCAAAAGAAGAGAACGATTGCGTCGACGGAACAGCTTGAGGCCGAGGAAATCCTCCAGGGACTTGATTTGGTGGCTGACTGCGGCCTGCGTCACAAAAAGCTCATCGGCGGCGCGAGTGAAGCTAAGATGGCGGGCGGCTGCATCAAAAACACGTAATGCATTCAGAGGTGGCAAACGCTTGGACATAGTTATTCTGGCTTAGATGTTAAGGCAATTTAACAAACAGGAAACAATAGTTAACCTATTAGTTTTTTTTATCTGAGCTATTATAATTTGTCCGTTGAGCTTCTACCAGCAAATACCTATAGTGGCGGCACTTCCTGAGCCGGAACGAAGAGCTTTTTTTGGAATGCGTGTTCCAACAAGCTTTTGGCTTACGGTTGTGATGTTGTGTTGTTGTGTTTGCAATTGGTCCGGGTTTGCGGACCATGGTAGCTCAGCTACCCCTTTTCACTTCCTGTACATTTACCCTGTCTGTCCATAGTGATTTAATGTAGCACCGCACTGCGCGGTGCTTTTTTTTGCCTGCTATACCGAAATCACTTATCCAGCTCGCCCAGCTGTTTTACGTCAGAACGGTTAATCTGCTGCTTGTTACCCCAGGCATCTTTGTACGAAATCATGCCAGTATCATTATCCGTTTGCGGTTTGCCGTCGGTCACGATGGTGCGCCCATCGTTGGTATGCATCATGTAGTTGGAGGAGCAGGCGCTCAGGCCAAAGGTCAGCACACAGGCAGAAATAATTGCGGCAGTCTTATTCATTTTCATCTTTCTCTCCTTTCGACTATTTATACTGTTTATGATTCGTTCTGTACCAGGTTAAAACGCAAACCCAACACTATTCAGCATAACTATCTTTTACCCACCCGAAGTCATATTCAGAAAATTCCAGTCGTTAGCAGAAACCTTGTATCACCCGCCGATTTGCGCGACGATCCTGATATCGATACGAGGAATCTCATGAACGCATTCAACCCCGTCCAATTTCGCGCCCAGTTCCCGGCGCTGGCCGACGCCGGCGTCTATCTTGATAGCGCCGCGACAACCCTCAAACCGCTGGCGGTCATTGAGGCCAGCGACCAGTTCTATCGCCTTAGCGCCGGTAACGTCCACCGCAGCCAGTTCGCCACCGCCCGTCAGCTAACCGAACGCTATGAAAACGCGCGCGAACGGGTGGCAACGCTGCTCAACGCCCCTTCCGGCCAGGATATCGTCTGGACGCGCGGCACCACCGAAGCCATTAATATGGTGGCGCAGAGCTACGTGCGCCCGCGCCTGAAACCCGGCGATGAGATTATCGTCAGCGAAGCAGAGCATCACGCCAACCTGGTGCCGTGGTTAATGGTTGCCGGGCAAACCGGCGCGCGGGTGGTGAAGCTGCCGCTGGCGGGCAACCGCCTGCCGGACGTGGCGGCGCTTGGCGCGCTTATCACGCCGCGCAGCCGGGTGCTGGCGATTGGCCAGATGTCCAACGTCACCGGCGGCTGTCCGGATCTGGCGCTGGCAATACGCCAGGCCCGCGCTGCCGGGATGGTGGTGATGGTCGACGGCGCGCAGGGGGCGGTGCATTTCCCGGCGGACGTCCGGGCGCTGGATATCGACTTTTATGCTTTTTCAGGCCATAAGCTCTACGGGCCGACCGGCATCGGCGCGCTGTATGGCAAAAGCGAACGGCTGGCGGAGATGTCGCCGTGGCTCGGCGGCGGAAAAATGATTACCGAAGTCACCTTCGATGGCTTCAAAACCCAGCCCGCCCCCTGGCGCTTCGAGGCGGGAACGCCCAATATCGCCGGGGTGATCGGCCTGAGCGCGGCGCTGGAGTGGCTGGAGGAGACGGACATCGCGCAGGCGGAAAACTGGAGCCGCGGCCTGGCGACGCTGGCGGAAGACGAGCTGGCGAAACGTCCGGGCTTCCGCTCCTTCCGCTGCCAGGACGCCAGCCTGCTGGCGTTTGATTTTGACGGCGTTCACCATAGCGATATGGTGACGCTGCTGGCGGAGTCGGGGATCGCGCTGCGCGCCGGTCAGCACTGCGCCCAGCCGCTGCTGGCGGCGCTTGGCGTCAGCGGCACGCTACGGGCCTCCTTCGCGCCTTATAACACGCAAGACGATGTCTACGCGCTGGTGCACGCCGTGGACCGCGCTCTGGAAATACTGGTGGATTAATGACGACTTCTCACCCTTTTGGTACCCGCATCACCGAGGCATCTCTACGGCAGACCTTTACCCCGCTCAGCCAGTGGGAAGATAAATACCGCCAGCTGATTTTACTGGGTAAGCAGCTTCCCGCGCTGCCGGACGACCTGAAAGCGCGAGCCAAAGAGATTGCCGGTTGTGAAAACCGCGTCTGGCTGGGGCACGTCGTTGACGCCGAGGGCAAGCTGCATTTCTTCGGCGATAGCGAAGGCCGCATCGTGCGCGGCATGCTGGCGGTGCTGTTGACCGCCATAGAAGGCAAAAGCGCCGCTGAGCTGCTGGCGCAGGATCCGCTGGCGCTATTTGATGCGCTGGGGCTGCGCGGCCAGCTGAGCGCCTCGCGCAGTCAGGGGCTCAGCGCCCTGAACGAAGCGGTGCTCGCCGCCGCCCGCGAGGTTGAGGTTTAAGCTTATCCCGGGGGCGGCGCTTGACGCGCCTTGCCCGGGCTACGGGTTCATGCGGTTTTGTCGCCCGGACAGGTGCGCAGTTTTGTAGCCCGGGTAAGGCGCCTGCGCCGCGACCCGGGAATTTACGCCGTCTGCCGCTCCGCCTTCGCCAGCATTTTCTTCAGCGCGTGGGAGACGGCGACAAAACCAAAGGTCGCGGTCACCATCGTCGCGGCGCCAAAGCCGGATGCGCAGTCCATTCGCTTCGGCCCCTCAGCGGTGCTTTTCATCGCACAAACGCTGCCGTCCGCCTGCGGATAAACCAGCGCTTCGGTGGAAAACACGCAATCCACGCCGAGCTTACCTTTGCTGTTCTTCACCACCCCAAACTGGCTCTTCAAACGCTCACGCAGCTTTGCCGCCAGCGGATCCTGGATGGTTTTCGCCAGATCGGCGACCTGAATTTGCGTCGGATCGATTTGCCCGCCCGCGCCGCCGGTGGTCACCAGCGGAACCTTATGGCGACGACAGTAAGCGATTAGCGCCGCTTTCGGGCGCACGCTGTCGATGGCGTCAATCACGTAGCTAAAGCCAACGCCAAGATACTCGGCGACGTTTTCCGGGGTGACAAAATCGTCCACCACCGTGACCCGGCACTCGGGGTTGATCAGGCGAATACGTTCCGCCATCACCTCGGCTTTAGCCAGGCCAACGTTGCCGCCAAGGGCGTGGATCTGGCGATTGGTGTTGGTCACGCAGACATCATCCATATCGATCAGGGTAATCGCGCCAATTCCGGTTCTCGCCAGCGCTTCCGCCGCCCATGAGCCTACGCCGCCGATGCCGACCACGCAGACGTGCGCGTCGGCAAAACATTGCAGCGCCTTTTCACCATATAAACGCGCCGTGCCGCCAAAACGCTGGCGCCAGGCATCGCTGATTACAACAGACATAAAACCTCAGAATTAGTGGACATTCCCGGGTCGCGGCGCAAGCGCCTTACCCGGGTGACAAAATCAGCCGTAGCCCCGGTAAGCGCAGCGCGACCGGGGAAAAGAACCGGCGTACTAGCCGCTAAAGACGTTGCCCGCGCCCGGGGCGTTTTTCAGCACCCATACGCGGCCGTAGTGGTTATACCAGCCGGCACGATGCCCGGCATCCGGGCCAATGCCCTGGTAAATATCGAAGTGCTGGCCTTTAATCGCCCCGCCAACATCGAGAGCCACCATTAAACGCAGCTCGTACTGGCCGTTAAACTTGCCGTTATTATCCAGCAGCGGCACCTCCGCCAGCAGCGTGGTGCCGGCAGGAACAATGGAACGGTCGGAAGCCACCGATGCCCGGCCGATCAGCGGCACCGCGCTGGCGCCTTTCACCGGCGCAAAAGACTGCGGTTTAAAGAAGACGAACGACGGGTTCTGCTCCAGCAGCTCGCGGACTTCCGCCTCGCTGTGTTTTTCGCCCCATTCGCGGATCGCCTGCATCGACATATCTTCGCGCTTCACTTCGCCGCGGTCGATCAGCACTTTACCGATGCTGTAGTACGGCCAGCCGTTTTTCCCGGCATAGCTGAAGAAGTTCAGCGGCGAGCCGTCGCCAAAGTCAATGTAGCCGCTGCCCTGCACGTCCATGATGAAGTTATCCATCAGCGAGTTGCTGTAGGCCAGAATGTAGTTGTCGCTCAGAGCCCCGGCGTAGATGCTGGCGCGGGACGGCAGCTTGCCGCGCTTCGGCGGCATCCGGTAAATCGGGTACTGGAACTCGCCCTGGCGAGTATGGCGCGCCTGCACCACCGGCGTGTAGTAGCCGGTAAACTGGACGTTACCGTAGTTATCCGTCCCCTGCATCTGCCAGGCGTCGATACCAAACTGGCTCAGCGTGCGGGTGTCGCCGCCGGAACGCAGCCACTCCTGAATCGCATTGTAGACGTTGCTCTGGCTGGTGTAGAGGCGCGGAGAGGCGCTACGAATCTGTCTCACCTGCTCGGAGAAATCGCCGGCGTTGATCGGCGAGCCGACCGCATCAGGCTGGTTAACCAGTGAAAACGGCTGGGTGAGTTTACCTTCATTATACTGCTGACCGCGATCGGTCGGTTTTGAGGAACAGGCGGCCAGCATTGCCAGCATCGCGCCTGTTACTGCGTATTTTGCCCAACGTCCTTTCATGGTATCTCTTCTTTATGCTGCTAAGCCCGGGTGCGTGATGAAGATAACAAACCCCCAGGGCTAATGAAATGCGCTTAGGCACCGCAAAGGCAGTTTTGCGCAAAAAATAGGCTGGAAGTGATTCTATATGCACCATTTTTTACAAAATTGATGATTTCTGCCAAAAAGGGTTGCATCAAAACGTTAGCGGAGTATAGTGCGCTTCCACGGACGCGGGGTGGAGCAGCCTGGTAGCTCGTCGGGCTCATAACCCGAAGGTCG